>JAFSKT010000025.1 GCA_017448845.1 Lachnospiraceae bacterium | reverse complement strand
TCTTACTGCTGAAGACCCGGTGTTCTTGCTGGATGCGAGGAGTGTGATCAATGATAATCTGGGATATTTAAGTAATACAGCTGCATCTGCTTCCCGTATAAAAAAGGACCTTAGCGGAAACCCCGCCAAATGGTGGCTTCGTTCTAAAAGCACTGAAAAGAAAGATGGTATACCCTGCGTCTTTAGTGTGGAGCCGGATGGCTCTTTGAGCAAAAACAGTGTAAATGATGCAAGTGTCGGAGTAAGCCCTGCTTTAACGGTCAATCTTGCCAGGGTTTTATTCTCTTCAGAGGTCGAAGATGAAACGGAATCTGTATATAAGCTTACGCTTGCGAGTGTTTATCTGGGTTCGCCTGTATGCATGCCGTGTACAAGGGATGGGAATAAGGTCACGATTTCTTATTTAATACCAAACTTTCAAGATTGCACGCCCACGCAGCTGTCGGTGGTTGTGACAAAAAACTATAAATGGGATAGTAGTTCCGGCTGGATAAAGAAGAGTAAGGATGCAAAACTGCTTCAATATGCAAAGCTTGACACAGGGGATAGTTTTAATGCTAATGGTACCGGTACGTTTATCCTTGATGAAAATATAACCGGCGAATGGGGAAAGGATTATAATGTTTATATCCTTGCAGAAAAGGTGAACGGCGAAAATGAGACAGATTATGCCAGTACACCGGTTGAGATCGAGCAGCTTGAGGTTTCGGTATTAAAGAATGAATATACTTATGACGGAGATGAGCACGGACTTATTCTGAGTGCCATCGATGCTGATTACTTAGAGGCAGAGTATCTGTACGGAGAAACCCCGGACAGCTGTTCATTAAATAGCCTGGGGATCAGAAATGTCAGTGAAAGTCCCAAAAGGATCTATTATATCGTTAACGCTAAAAACCGCCTTTCTGCAAAAGGCTCTGCAACCGTGACAATAAATAAGGCGGGCTCAGTCATAACGAAGGCTCCGTCTGCAAAGACAGGCCTTAAATATACAGGGCAGGCTCAGGCACTTGTAAATTCCGGAACAGCCACCGGAGGTACGCTGTACTATGCTGTAACCACAGAGAATACAGCTCCCGCCGGAACGGCATATACTGAGGCTGTTCCAAAAAAGACCGACGCCGGAACCTATTATGTCTGGTATAAGGTGACCGGGGACGGGAATCATAAGGATGTCGCTCCTGATTCCGTCCCTGTGACCATTGCGGAAGAGGATAAACCGGATGAACCGGAAAGAGAAGCCAGTAAACCCGTATTGATCAAAGCAACCAGCGATGCCATATCTGTAGAAGTCGAAGAGGGTGTGGAGTATTCTGTTGATGGAGGAGGAACCTGGAATAATACAGGTATATTTACCGGGCTTCAATCGGATACAGAATATAGCGTCATAGCAAGATACGCAGCAGGCGGAGGGAAGGAAGCAGGAAAGCCCTCTGAAGCTCTTACAGTCAGAACCCTGAAAATAGTGGTAACACCGGTATCAACGAAAACTCTTAAGGTTTCGGACAATGAGATTCAGGTTGAGACGGTCCTTTCATTGGAAGAGAATACCGGCGGAGAGGGTTATTCCGTGGGACAGGTGGAGATCCCCGATGATGTGGCGCTTTCACTTTTCAACAGTCTCACAGAAGAGGAACAGAAGAGGGTAGCTAACGGTGCAAAACTCACCATAACCGTTTCTGTAAAGGAAAGCGTTAAAGATCTAAAAGATAATAAGGAAAAAGCGGATAAGGAGATAAAGGAAAAAACCGGAGGGACTGTAGAAGCAACGGGAGTGATGCTTGATATGGGTCTTTTCGTACAGGTTGGGAACGACAAAAAGAAAGAAACAGAACCCGTATCATGTTCGGGGAAGATCAGCTTTACCGTTACGGTTCCGGTGGAAATGAAAAATACTGATGGCAGCGTAACAAGAACATATTATCTCGTTCATATACATGACGACGGGACAGTGGAGATAGTGAGCTCCGGTACGGATACCGAGCTCCCTGCGGAGACGGACAGCTTCTCATACTGGTATCTGGCCTATGTGGATGAGAAGAAGGATGATGGAGGAAACAGCGGGAATCCTTCCGGGGAGAAGGTTACCACCGTTTTCGATAACCAGCCCATGGCCTATTCCGAGGAAACAAAGGGAGAATTCCGCATCGGCTACTTCCATGAGATACCCTTCTACGGAAAAGCGAAGCCGGAGCTAAAGCTTTTCGGAGATATAAAGGTTATCTATGACGGAAAGGAATATAAAGCCACTAAAATAAAGGTGAATAAGAAGAAATGCCTTATCCGGATAACCGGACTCGACAACGCCGACAAGGATACAGTAAAAGCAGTAAAGAAGGCCACGAAGGGCACTGACGGTCTCTCCTTCAAGGTCAACCCGTACTACGTGAAGGACACGGATACTGTAACGCCGAAATTCAAGAAGGACGGCAGCCTTAAGTCCGTAAAGGTGAAGATAAACGAAAAGGACTACAAGGCAAAGAAGGATGAATTCACCTATGATGAGACTTCAAAGACGGTATCCTTCTCCGGAAAAAACCTGAATGGAAGCTGCAAACTTGACTGACCGGAGTTCGGGTCCCTCTTCTCCTCTGTCCGGAAGACAGAGGTGTCGGGGCGGTAAACCTCATTGTGGTATGGGGACTTGCCATCATGACCGACCGGGTTCTCTTCCCACCCCCGGATCGGTGATGTTTCCCTGAAATAAATCATTTTTGCGGTTTTGACACTATTCCGGCTCTGTGCTATTCTATTATAGACTATGCGTATTTACGCGAAATTCGGGGTAATTATCAGTGGACCGCTATGAATATAACGTGCGGCTTGAGCAGATCAGGTCGCTTTCAGAAAATCAGGAATTCCATGAAGCCATGGTCATCGCTGACTCCATAGACTGGAGAAAAGTCAGGAGTGTCAGGACCTTAAGCTTTATCAGTGAGATCTATAAGATCAACAGGAGATATGAAGAAGCAAGAGATATCCTCCTTATAGCGGATACCAGGTGCCCGAATGCCAGGTCTGTTGTCTATGCCCTCTGTGAGCTTTCCATCAGGATGGGCGACTTAAATGATTCCGTAGGATATTTAAGAGAATATATGGAGCTTGCTCCCCAGGATCCCAGTACCTATGTGCTGCAGTATAAGTTCTATGAACTTACAAATGTGGGCATCCAGCAGAAGATAGAGATCCTTGAGCAGCTTAAGAACATAGACTATCAGGAGAGATGGGGCTATGAGCTGGCGAAGCTGTACGCCGAAGCCGGAGAGAAGAAGAAGTGCGTCGAGGAATGTGACAGTTTAGAGCTGTGGTTCGGTCACGGGAAGTTTGTCACCAAAGCCCTGGAGCTTAAGATGCGCTTTGAGCAGCTGACTCCCGAGCAGCAGCATAAATACGATCACAAGGATGCCATCGAAGTGCTGGCATCGGCAGAGAATCTCATGGAGCCCGATGATGAGGAAGAGGAAAGAGGGCCTCTTTCCATAGAGATCAGCAACATCCAGCCCTCAAACCAGCCTACTAACCGTATTCCCGACAAGGAGATCAAGGATAAGATCGGCGTCGAGGACATTAAGGCGCCCTCCGTTAATCTCGATAAATACAGCACCATGAACCTCCAGGCGGAGCTCAGGAAAAATATGACTGAGCTTGAGAACAAGACCGGAGAGCTTTTAAGGGAGAGGGAAGTTCCTCTTCCGCCCATGAGGGATATAGTTCCCATGAAGGCCGATACGGATGTGAGCGAGATCACTGCCGGTACCGGGCCCGATAACCGGATTAGTGAAGCTCCCGTAATGCCGGAGAGTGTTGCGCCTGTTTCTCCGATGATGCCTGAACCCCGCATAAATGCCGGGGATGACGATGTATTCTCAAACAGGGTGCCTCTTAACATCGGAAGTAAGAGAGAAAGTGATGTGGAACGTGAGTTTGCACGTATCCTTTCAGAGGATTACGACGGGCAGCTGAGCCTCAACCTGCCGGAAGGACCCGGCGCCGAGGACAGGCAGATCACGGGCCAGATCAATATCGATGATATATTGAACGGCTGGGGAAGGGGAAAACCCAAGAACAAAATGAGTATTCCCTCTACACCGGCTGAGATGTCCGCAGCCTCAGAGATGCCTGCACCGGCTCCTGCGGTGAAGCCTGCGCCTGCCGTTGCACCTGTTCCCGCACCCGCACCCACACCTGTACCTGTGGTACCGCCTGTGGCAGCAGCCCCGGTAACTCCCGCGCCTGCAGTAGCGCCGGCACCTGCGGCAAATCCCGCACCTGCGCCTATGCCAAAGCCGGAAACCAGCAGGATAAAGGTGGAACAGCCGGATAATCTGCCTGAAGAACCGGTATTACCGGAAGAAGAACCGGAGTCCGTAAAGGGCAGGATGAAGAGAGAGACCCTGGCGGTAACCTCGGATCTTACAGGACTTTTAAGAGAGCATCGGGAAAGGATGAAGAAGGAGAGGGCCGAAGCAGAGCCCGAACCGGAGAAGGAAGAGCTTCCTGTTGAGGAAGAGGAGGATTTACGCCGGGAAGAACCGGAGGATATCCCTGAGGAAGAAACAGGAGATTACCCGGAAGAAGAGCCTGATCATATCCCTGAAGACGAAGAACCGGAAGACGAAGAGCCTGAAGATGAGATAGAAGAGCCTAAGAAATACGTTGCTCCTAAGGCACAGGAAGTACATGGCTTTGATGATGAGGAGAAGGAGATATTCGCCCAGTTCCTTCCCATGCATGATCTCCCGGATCTTATCAGGAATACCTTAGACAGGATGAAGCTCAACGGAAAGAACGGAAACGTCTTTATCACCGGAAACGAGCAGAGCGCAAGGATCAGCCTGGCAAATGCCTTAGCTAAGGGATATATGCATGAACACCCGGATGAATTCGTAGGGAAGGTGGCGAAGATCTCGGCAGACCTCTTTAACACGAAGAATGTCAAGGATGTACTGACGGCCCTTGACGGCTGTGCCCTTGTTATCGAGCGGGCGGCGGATCTTACGGATGCTTCTTTGGAGGATATAAGGACGGTGCTCACAAAGCCCGACACGTCAATAATCCTTATCCTTGAAGAGACAAAGGCCTCCTACAAGATGCTGGAGAGGAACCATAAAAAAGACTGGTTTGACGACGTCTTTGACGTAAAGATAGAGATACCCACCTATACCAATGATGATCTGGTCTTCCACGGCAGGGAATATGCCAGGGAGCAGGAATACATCATCGACGATATGGGTGTGCTGGCGCTGTACACCAGGATTGACGAGAGGCAGACGGCAGACCACTTTGTAACCATCGACGAGGTGGAGGAGATAGTGGATGCGGCCATAAAGCACGCCAACCGCCTGTCAGCGGGGCACCTCCTTGATGTGGTGTTTGGTAAGCGTTATGATGATGACGATATGATAATCCTCAGGGAAAAAGATTTTGTTCAGTAACGGAAGGAAGGGGTACGTTAACTATGGCAAAAGAGAAGGTATTTATTTCTGATGATGATCAGTATCTCTTTGGTAAGGGAAGGCATTACGAGATCTACAAAAAGCTGGGGGCACATCAGAGCTATCAGGACGGCAAAGAAGGATTTTATTTTGCAGTCTGGGCTCCTCATGCCCGTTCAGTTTCTGTTGTAGGTGAATTCAACGGCTGGGATTTCAACGCCAACCGGATGGAAAGGCTGGATATAGTAGGTATCTGGCAGACCTTTATCCCCGGTGTCCAGAGCGGACAGCTGTATAAATTCTATATTGAAAAATCCAACGGAACAACTATATACAAGGCAGATCCCTATGCTTCCTATGCGGAGCTCAGGCCCGGCACAGCTTCTAAGACCTTTGTTTCCGGGAAGAATGGAAAACCCTTTAAGTGGGGCGATGCCAAGTGGTTAAGGGAGAGGTCCGGAAAGGACATGAACCGCGAACCCATGGCTATCTATGAGTGCCACATGGGCTCCTGGATGAGGCATCCCACCGAGGAAAACGACGGATTTTATACCTACAGGGAATTTGCCGACAGGCTTTGTACTTACCTTAAGGAAATGAAATATACCCATGTAGAGCTTATGGGTATCGCAGAGCACCCCTTCGACGGTTCCTGGGGCTATCAGGTTACGGGTTATTATGCCCCTACCTCCCGTTACGGGGACCCGGATGACTTCAGGTATCTGGTGGATAAGCTTCATAAACAGGGGGTGGGCGTGATCCTTGACTGGGTTCCCGCGCATTTCCCAAGGGATGAGCACGGTCTTGCCAATTTTGACGGCGAGCCTCTGTACGAATATTCAGATCCCAGAAAGGGAGAGCATCCCGACTGGGGTACCAAGATATTTAATTACGGGAAGAGCGAGGTCAGCAACTTCCTTATCGCCAACGCCGCATACTGGGTAGAGGAATTCCATATCGACGGTCTTAGAGTAGATGCGGTGGCATCTATGCTCTATCTGGATTACGGCAAGAGAGACGGGGAATGGGTTGCCAATAAATACGGCGGAAATAAGAATTTAGAGGCCATAGAATTCTTCAAGCACCTTAATTCCTTTATGCTCGGGAAATATCCGGGGATCATGATGATAGCTGAGGAATCCACGGCCTGGCCCAAGGTTACGGCAAGACCGGAGGATGACGGACTGGGCTTTTCCTTCAAATGGAATATGGGCTGGATGCACGATTTCTGCGACTACATGAAGTTAGATCCCTATTTCAGGAAGAATAATCACTACAAGATGACCTTCGCCATGAGCTATAATTCGGCGGAGAATTATATACTGGTACTGTCCCATGACGAGGTGGTGCACTTAAAGTGCTCAATGCTCAATAAGATGCCCGGCAGTCCCCAGGAGAAATTTGCGAACCTGAGAGCGGGCTATGCATTTATGATGACCCACTGCGGAAAGAAGCTCTTATTCATGGGCCAGGAATTCGGACAGGAAAGAGAGTGGAGTGAAGAAAGGGAGATAGACTGGTTCCTTCTCGGGGAGAGCAATCATGCCGCTCTCCAGGCTTATTCCAAGGAGCTCTTAAAGATTTACAATAAATATCCTGCCCTTTGGGAATTTGATAATGATGAGAGAGGCTTTAAGTGGATCAACGCCGATGATACGGATAAGAGCCTTTATTCCTTCATCAGGATGAATTCCAAGGGTAAGGAAAATCTGGCAGTTGTGGTGAACTTTACTCCCATAGAGAGGGCCGACTACAGAATGGGCCTTCCGAAGGAGGCAAAGTGCACTCTGGTGCTGAACAGTGATGAGATCAGGTTCGGCGGCACCGGGGTAGAGCTTAAGAAGACCATAAAGACCGAGAAGAAGGAATGGGACAACCAGCCCTATTCCATAGGATTTACCCTTCCTCCCTTCGGAGCGGTGATCTATAAATTCGATTAAAAATCCATAGCAAAAATTGTTCTTTTTTAAAAACATAAGCGGCTGTTCTGTGGAAATAACCGAAAAACGGTTAAAATATCTACAAGAACAGCCGATATTGTTAGTGGAAGCGACCAAGTCGTTTTATTTACAGACTTTAAAGAAAGGAGGCAGACATGGCAATGCGGGTTAATCCTACAGTTCAGGGCTATTACAATCCCGACCGGATAAATCGCGATGACAACGCGAGAGTCAACCGGGTCGAGAGAGTCAATCCTGTCGAGGAATCCAGAGGCATCAGTTCCCTTACCGAGCAGAAAGCTGATGAGCTCATGCGCGGAAGCCGGGGCGTACTTCAGACAAAAGTATCTCCCGACAATTCCTTCCAGAAGGCCATGGTCTCAGACGCCTCCTTTGCTTATGAGAGGATGGCTTCGAAGCTTATGGACAAGCTTCCCAATATCCTCCGCGATATGAAGAATCTTCCCGAGACCAGCGAGATCAACAACGTATCCGATGTTGTTGAGAAGGCTGGAAAGATTGCCGAAGCTCCCCAGAAGGTTATCATCGGGGAAGACGGAAGGATTTCCGGCGAAAGGGCAGCTGTTCCGGAGACAGAGAATATCTCCCTTTAAGGATAATGAAAAACCGAACATATACAGAAACCGTCGCTCATGCAGCGGCGGTTTTTTTTCAGTTACCGGGCTCTTTTGCAGCAGGGGCTTAAGAAAAAGCCCTTATCTGCCGAAATAATAAGCGTAATATCATCACGGCGGGGCAGGGAAGCCCTGCAGGTTGAGAGTCACATGGAAGTCTATACTTAAATATGCATATCAATTTTCAGACTGAAGTACACCCCTCAGTAGAGAAATCAGAGCAGCAGGCGGGAAACCGTGCCCTTAATGCCTATGGAGCAGTAAAGGCAGGCGGCATAAATCCCTCCGGAGTTGTCATGGAACTGGACGGAAACAGGACCCATGGCTTCAAAGGCATATCCGCGGATCAGAAAAAGGACAGGGAAAAGGGCAGCATAATGGATGATGCCATGTCCTTTGACGCCAAAAATTCCCATAATTACATGGCGATCATGTCAAATACCATGTCCGCTAAGGATTTTCAGGAAATGAAGGAAGAGGGCTATAAGCCCGGAAAAATGAGTGAAGCGGAGGCCGTTACGGGACTTGACCGGATAAAGGTGATACTTGCCCAGTCAGGGGTGGATGTGGCCGGATTTACCGATACCGTGGACAAAGAGACCGTTAAGGAGATCACCGGAAGCTATGCCGGAGCAGAAGGTCTATCAGAGAGCACCCCGGTAAAGGAGCTTATGAGCGCCGATGAGGAAAGCCTTAAGAACTTTGTGGCCGAGAGCCTTGAAGACAGGGATCTTCCCGCAACGGAAGCCAATATAAAGGACGTTTTGTCAGCTCTCAATATGGCTACGGAATTGGAAACTCCTGACAGCGGCAGCGTAGAATACCTCCTTTCAAACTTAAAGGAGCCCACCATAGAGAATGTCTACTTTGCGGAGCATTCCGGAGCCGGCGAGGGATCCGGCCAGGCAGGGGGATATTTTGCCTCCGATAACAGCGGCTACTACGCCGAGGTGGCGGAGAATGAGGATCTGGAGGGCTTAAGAGACCAGATAGATACTGTATTAAAAAGAGCGGGTTTTGAGCCGGACGACAGCTTGAGGAATGATGCGGAATACCTTATAAGATCCGGCTTTGCACTGACAGAGGAGACCATCGGGCTCTATGAAGACATAAAGGGCATATCCTTCCCCTTAAAGGCGGGAGACCTGATGGCGGAGATCACCGAGGCTGTTTCACGGGGAGAGGGCGCCGCATCCGCAAATCTCATAAGGGGATATAACAGGATAAAGAGCGAGAGGATATTAAACGAGACCAGACTCGTAATGAATACCGAGGCTAACCGGGCGATAAAGACAGACAACGGTTTTGCCCTGGATACCGATTCCCTTTCCGAAAAGGTGGAAGAACTGAAAGTTAAGGAAGATGCTTTTTACAGGGCGGCTTTCTTAAAGAACAGGGAAGACGGGGGCGTGTCCCTTGAAGACTGCATAAGCCTTGCGGAGGAGACAGTCTACAAGGTAAATGAGATAAAGACCATGCCGGCAGCCTTAGCGGGATCCTTTGCTTCTGCTGAGGACTTCACCGTAAATGATGTTTACGAGGCCGGTAACCTTATGAAGGCAAAATTTGAGGAGGCCGGTACCCTATACGAAGCAGTGGGAACGGAAGTAAGACCGGACCTGGGAGACAGGATAG
Organism: Lachnospiraceae bacterium; assembly: GCA_017448845.1. Lineage (GTDB taxonomy): Bacteria > Bacillota > Clostridia > Lachnospirales > Lachnospiraceae > NK4A144. The sequence continues at coordinate 2,236 of JAFSKT010000025.1, read as the reverse complement.
GGGATGCTTTCAGGAATGCGGCAGACCTCTTAAAGGAACTGGAGATAAAGGAAACCATTGAGAATTTAAGGGCTGTTCGTATCTTAGGATATAACAGCATGGAAATAACCGGCGAGAATATAGACAGCGTAAAGGCTGCGGACCAGACTGTCCATACCCTGATCAACCGCCTTACCGGATCTGCAGTGGTCTCCCTTATAAGGGAGGGGGTAAATCCCTTAGAGACCAACGTCCAGGACCTGATAGAGAAGATCTCCGACATGGAGAATTTAAGCGAAGAGAACGAAAAGTTCAGCGAATATCTCTTCAAGCTTGAGAGGAACAGAGAGATAAGCGATGAGGAAGCTGAATCCTATATCGGGATCTTCCGTCTTATAAGGCAGATAGAGAAGAGCGACGGCGCGGTGATAGGAGCTGTGGTAAACAGCGGCAGGGAGCTTTCCTTAAAGAACCTCTTAACGGAACTGAGGACCAGGGGCAGAGGCCACATGGATTTCAGTATCGATGATGACTTCGGTGGAGTGGAAGTATCAGAGAACGCCGGAGATATCCGTAGGATCGACACCCAGATACAGACCGCCTTCCGGAAGGAGCCCGGGGAAAAGGACAATAATGAGTCTTCAAAAGATGCCCCCGCTAATGAAAGCGCTCCGGAAGAGGCGGTAAAGTACGGGGAAAACCTGATCCACGAGATATACGACAGACTTGATCCGGGAGCCTTAAAGGAAATGACAGGGCTTTCCGGGGAAACGACCCTGGAAGAGCTTATAAATGCACTCCGTCAGGGCATTCAGAAAGAGAACCCTGAAGAGGAGCTCTATAGCGGGGAAATGCTTGATGAGATCCGGGAAGCGGCTTCAAAGGAGGACGAGGTCTACGAGGCCCTTCTCCGTTTCGGGCAGGAGATCACGCCGGAGAACGTCAATGCCATGGATGCGCTTATGAATTCAAGGGGCGACCTCTTCAGTACCTTTGCGGAACTCTTTGCCGGAAAGATGCCGGAGATCATGAGATCCGGTTCCCGGAATATTTTAGACCGCATGGACAGGGATGAAGATGAGGCCGATGAGGACGCTGCCGATGAAATAAAGGAAGCCTATGGCGAAATGGCAGAGGAGACAGCGGCAGTCCTTAAGGAAGCCTCCGAAGGAGCGGATAATTACATAGACTTAAAGCGGCTCCACAACCTGAACCGGCAGCTTACGGTGGCAAGAGCCCTCTCCAACGAGGAAAATTACGAGATCCCCATGGAGCTAGACGGGAAATTCACCTCCGTAAACCTTAAGATAATAAGGGGTACAGGGGAGTCAAAGGCTTCCGTTTCCTTTGAAACAGAGACATACGGAAAGGTATATGCGGAATTTACCCTTGAAAACGGCAGTATAAACGGCTTTGTCATTGCTGAAAGAGATGAGGCGGTAAGAGAGAGGACAGAGGCCTTTAAGCAGAACCTGGAGAACAGGGGAATCACCGCCGGAGAGATTATTTTTGAAAAGTCTTTAAAAACAGATATAAACAGAATCCCGGAAACTGCCGATAAAAATACTATAGATCACAAAAACAGTCCGTCAGGGACAGACGGACAGGAGAACGGAACAGGCAAGGATGCCGGCACCAACCCCGTTTTATTGTATAAAACGGCAGGGATCTTTATACAATCCTTTAATTGAGGTAAATGGAGGTATCCTATGCATATCAACAGTAACATCACTGCGCTTATCACCAATAATTCACTTCTCAGGAATGAGTCCGCATTCGCGCTTTCCACGGGAAAACTTTCATCAGGCTACAAGATCAATACCGCAGGGGATGACCCCACCGGTTATGCGATCTCCGGAAGAATGCGCCAGCAGCTCGACGCGTTAAAGAGAGCAGATGTTAACGCCACCACCGGAAAATCCGTGCTGGAAACAGCAGACGGAGCCCTTGGGGAAGTAACGGAAATGCTCCAGAGATTAAATGAACTTGCGATAAAGGCAAGTAACGGAACCATGTCAGCCAGCGACAGGTCCGATATACAGCGTGAAGTTGAGCAGCTGACCGGGGAGATCCAGAGGATCTCCGATCAGATAGAGCTCAACGGCCAGAAGCTTCTGGACGGACATCTGGAGAACCACGGATACTGCGAGACCAATGAAAACGTAAGGGTTGAGGAATACAACGATAAGACCAATGCCGGAATATATACCATCAGCGTGGAAGAAAACGTTACAACCACCACCAATGCAAAGGGCGA
>JAFSKT010000024.1 GCA_017448845.1 Lachnospiraceae bacterium | reverse complement strand
GGAGATATGACTATGCCCCGCATTTATACGGGCTTAATCCCATAGATAGCTTTCCCCGAATTCCTTCATAAACTCCGCCCTGGCTTCCGTCTTTGTCATTCCTTCCGCTACCCTGTCACGCTCAAACATCATCTGACCTAAGTACTTTGATAAGATGATCTCCGTGGATCCGTGGATCTCTTCGTGGCAGGAAAAGCACAAGGGGAGCACCAAGGAGAATTTATCCGCTTTTTTGCGCCGCCCGTTTCCGGGGATAAGGTGATGCAGGTTGACGGCTTCACGGAATACTTTCTTTTCAGCGCATATAGCGCAATATGCTGTTTTCATGCTTCCGCCTCCGTTATTCCCATAATCACGCTGCACCGACCTTCAAAAAGGATCTGATAGCCGTGTTTCCGGGCGTATCTGTATTCCTGCCTTGCGCCTTTGGAGTGCTCCCAGCCCTGGAGCATATAAATTGTGTCGCATATCTTCAGCATGGCTATGGATGTGATCATATACTCCCTGTGTGTGGTGGTCTCCGGAAGGAGGGAGTTGACCATTGCGGGGTTTACTACTTCAGCGCCCAGATATCTCAGGTTAGACTCCACCCATTCGAACCGGTCCATATAATCCGTGGTTCCCGTGATGGGCCCGCTTATGTATATCCTCATTCCATCACCCCGTCCATTTCGTCTATTTCCAGAACATCGTGCTTTGATACTATGCAGGTGGGCTTGTCTTTTTTGTTTACGATCTTGATGATAGTGGAGGCATCCAGCTTCACGGCTATGGAATCCAGCTCGTTCCTTGCTATGGGCTCCACCCATGATTTAAGGGACTCTCTTAAATCATCGCTTATGTTCTTAAGCCTCTTATCCATCCCTTTCTTTGTGGCGTGGATCGTGTTCTGAAGCTCCCTTTCCTGTCTCGCTTCGCTGCATTCACATTCACGGGTGGCCACCTTATCCGGATCCTCCCCGGGGAAGATCTTTACAAAACGGCTCTGCCCGCAGTACTCACAGATTCCCTGACTGTCCGTCATCTTTCCTGTGCCCTTAAGGTCTTCCGGGGCATCCTCGTAGGCCGTTCCTTTCTTCTTCGTGATGGGTTCGATCTTGCTCATATCCTTTGCCATTTATTTATCCTCTCTTTCTGCTGCTTTCTTCCAGTCCTGGAGGTTACAGAGGAGCGATACTGAAAGCTCCTGTATTTTTGTGATCGTATCCTCAAGCCTTGCTGTCGGAGCGAATTCTTCCAGGCGTTCAATGGCTTCCAGTTCTGTCTTCAGCTCCTTTACGCTCTCCCTGGTCTCCTCTATGATCATGGGGATGCTTTTCGTTACCTTGATCGGCTGGGTCTCGCTCTGTTTATCAGGGTTTACGGGTTCCGGGCTTTTCTCAATACCTTGATTTTCCTCATTTTCTTCTTTTGCGGTTTCCCGGGTCTCGCTCTGGATATCAGGGGTTCCGGGATCCTGGGTTTCCTTCGTTCCAGTATTATCCTCACTTTCTTCAGGAGTAACAGCCTTCTCCTCGCTCTGAAAATCAGCGTTTGCGGGTTTTGGATTTTTCTCCTTTTTCGTTTGCGCCAGCGCAATTCTCTGCCTTTTTCGTCGTATTCAAGTGAAATGTATGTGTCCTGGTCTGTATCGATGAAGATGTCAAAAACCGGCGTCTTGATCCCCTTCTCGATCCATTCCGCATCGAATACCGATGCCTTAAAAATCAAATTAGTGGTGATGGTTCTCAGGTAATACCGGTACAAACCCTTGTAAGGTTTCCCGTAATAATCAATCTTTTTGGACTTTGTGGCTACGAGGCTTTTTATCTTGTTTGTGAGGGCCAGCTTTGGAAGCCTTCTCAGTTCCGCCTTTTTCAGCATCCTTAACCTCCTTCCCGTCGATGTTGTAATATCTTCCCGGTTTAATATTCTTGCCGTTCACTTTGTATATCGCGACTGCCTGCACCTTTCCCCGGGAATTCTCCTGGATCATTCCGAGAACGGTTCCGTTTACCCCCGCTGCTATCGGGGATCTTCCACGGACTATGCAATAAGCGCCGTTACTTCTTCCCTCTTCTGTCTTGATCTGCGGGTCCTGATACTTCGGGTGCTTTATCAGATATCTAATCGCTTCCAGCACGACTTCTTCCCAGGTGAGTCTTTGGCCGACTTTTAGAATCGTGCAAGATATCTTTGTGTCCTTCCCGTCCTCGTCTATGTCTCCCTGAGCTTCCACCGGGCATATCACGGTATCCTTGCTTGCGGAATAGTATTTCAGACAGTCAAGGATGTATTCAGCACAGTGAAAGCCGTATTCGTGGGCCTGGGCCTTCGATTCTGTGAAGGTCATACCCTCTGCATACTGATATTTTCCCCTTCCGAGAGTGCAGCTCATATCAGCGTTAAATGCCTTGAATGCTCTCATTTTTCGTAATACTCCTTTATGATGTTGATCTGCTCTATCTTGGTGAGCGTGGACATGGGTATGCCTTCAGGGAGCCCCGCTGCCTTACAGATCCTCTTGTCAATGGTCTTCCTGTTCTTTGACTCCTGTTTAAGTACCGCAGCGAAACAGTCAACAAGGTTTTTTCCCTTTTTCCGGACATTTATCGCAAACTTCTCATCCTTCTGGGCGAGATCAAGGATCACGCCTTTCCAGTCAGTGAAAATACCGAAGATCTCAATTTCCTTTGATTCGATTTCGATCTTCCCGATAGCGGCCAATAGGGGAGTAGTGAGCTCTTCTATCTCTCCCAGCCAGAAGCTCTCCGCATCCTCCGGATTAAGCCCGTTATCCCTTGCGATCCTCACGATCGTATCCTTGTCTTCCCTGGCCAGCGCATCCGCCGCCGCATTGTTGATCTCTTCATAGCTGTCAAATTCTTCCAGTTTTGCCATCAGATTTCCTCCTTCTTTCAATAGGGCTCTTTGATCATCTTGTCGAGCCTTTGCCTTATTTCGTATGGAATGCCGGTAAACATAGCAATCCTGTCCTTCAACTTCTCCCTGATATCCTTTGTGATCGGCTCCCACAGATCTGCATAGGCCACGGGGGAACCATCTGCCTTCCTGAAACCGTTCTTTTCCCAGGTGTATATATTTCCGTTCGTGATGTGGGTATGCATCATCACAGCCTCGGAATATACATTCATCCTTATATCCTTCCCCGGGAGTACATGATTAGAAAGAGCGTCACATAACCCCTCAAGCATGGCTCCGTTGCGATTCCGATCGGGGAGATAGGTCTTATAATCACGGCGAACCTTCGCACCTCGCTGAACCGTCTCCAGTTCGTAAGCCACACGGCCGCTTTCGCTTATGTTTCCCTTGGCCTCTGTTAAAATGTATAGGTTGATCTCCTGCATAGTCCTTGTCCTTTATCTGTATGTATGACAGGTACGGCATCCCTGTAAGATCCGATATGCCGCTTACGATAGTGTCTTTGATGATCTGATAGCCCTTCATGGGTCGTGGTGTCTTCCGGAATTCCTTTGAGTGAATCTTCTCTTTCGTGACCTTGGGTTTTATGAGATTGTGGGAGGTGTTATACCGCCTCCGTGGTTTAAGTCCCTGGTCTTTTTCCTCTTCCCTGGTGTCTTCCGCGTTCCTGATGTAGTAGGCCGCCAGCTCCCCATAGTTCCCGTTGCTATAGAGCCTTGTCATTCCCACATGGCCTTTCTCCCAGGCGTCCGACACTATCCCCATGTCCGGGAAGGCGCTTACCATGATGTGTATGTGCCTCCGGTGCTTTCCGGCTCCCACGCAGTAGATGAACCTGAAGGGTATTCCCAGTCTCTTCGCTTCTCTGGTGAGCCTCTTTGCATATCCCGCTGCATCCTCCCGAAGATCTGTGATGCTTTTCGGCTTCTCCTCATCCCTGTAAGTGAGGGTGAGGCTGTAGTCCCTGTCCGTGAAGTTCGCATTCATGAGCCGCCTCAGATCCGTCTCCGCCTTCCTGCGGTTTGCCTTCTTCACCCTCTCCGGGGTCGGCTTCTCCCGGATCCCTCTATGCTCTCCCGGAGGGGGTGTATGGAAGTTAAAGTACTTTCTGACCTCTATCGTTCTTCCTGCCACACATGTCTCCTTCATGTATGGCATATATTAAAATCTCCTATGGGTAGCGAATTATTAAACGGTTTATCGAGTTGACAAACGGCTCGAAAAATGCCGTTTTTCCGCTGTTTTTGTTGACATTTCCCTTTTAATGCCTTAAAATATAAGCATCTTCTATATAGGGAACCGAATTATTAAGCGGTTTGGCGGTGTCAGCTCTCCACTGGTGCCGCTTCTTTTTTGTCTTCCATTTGCTCCGGCGCAAATCTCCTCCTTTCTTCCAGCGGAAACAAATCAGGGTATTTCTGCATATCATCCAGC
>JAFSKT010000023.1 GCA_017448845.1 Lachnospiraceae bacterium | reverse complement strand
TACCGCACCGATGATAAATTTGGTCATATCCCTGTCCGAAACGTCAAAGTTACTGATATAATCCCTTGCGCTGTTAAAGATATCAAGGGTCTCTGTAAGATTCGGATCCCTGTAGGACACCATATGGCACTGGCCTGTCCTTGAGAAGGAACTCATGCAGCCGTAGGCGCCGCCCTTTACCCGGACATTGTTCCAGAGATAGTCGTAACCCATTATGACCTTCAATACCCGGAGAGCTCCGGTATATTTAAGTCCTGCGGCACGGGCGTCTCCTGCCTCAGCCACATACTGCACCTGGGAAGCGGTGCGGATTCCCTCGCTCTTTTTAACGGGAGTAAAGTTGAAATCAGCGTCGGCAGTCTTTCCTTCTTTAAGGGTCTTCTTAAATTCTTCCCCTTTTTCCATCACTAGTTCCAGGCTCTTCCTGCTGCCGGTCAGGTCAAAGAACAGGTTTTCCCTTCTTAAGACCAGATCCTTTACTTCATTCAGCCTGCTCTTTAATCCCTCAAAACGGTTGTCCAGATCATCATTCAGCTCTTTCAGGAAATCATAGAATGAGATGCCGCTTATCTTTTCCATGTAATTATCAACAGCGGAAAAACAGGCAGCGGACCTCAATACGCTGGTGGCGTGGCCTGCGGAGATCATTCTGTCCGCCATGCGGCTCACCATCATGGAAAGCACTTCCTTCACCCTTTTCTTATCATCAAAATCACTGTTGAAAAGGATTTCCGGCACTATTTCAAAGGCAAAGCCTGTCTTATCTTCAAGGAAGCGTCCACGGATATCCATGAATTTCCGGAAAGCTCCGGGTGTCTTTACATCCTGTACCGTAGCTAATGAAAAATCTATGCCGCCGCTGTTTAGGTTGATCTCATTATTTAAGTCTGTATAGCTGTATTTCTCAGTATTTACCTGGCAGAGCAGGGATTTGAAAACAGCGGTATAGGGAAGCAGATCCTCCGGAACCTTGCTGAGATCAAATGAGATCGTAAGGTAAGAGATCCCGTTGGTAAAAACTTCATGGAAAAGGTATTCCGTCCCATCCTTTTCAAGAAGCTCATTTTGGAAGGGCTCCGCATTCTTATCGATATCGGAAACCTTAAGCAGAGGAATTGTCATAAGCTCTTCCTCTGTGCTGGGTTCGCTCTGATAAGCCTTAAGGGCTTCCGTATCCTTTATAAGCTTTTCTATCTCATCTTTTCCAAGGCCTTCCTTTATCTTTGCAAGCTTATCCGCGGTCTTTTTATCATTCTTGGCAGTAAGCCCTCTTTCCGGCTTCAGCACAACCACCGACGAAAAACTGTTTTCCAGCAGATGAGTTTTTATAAGTCCTTCAAAATAGCCGCTATCCACCTCGGCTCTAAGTTCCTCATAGATCTTATTGGATTCGATATGGATAAAGGGCTTTTCCTCATCATAGAGCCAGCTGTCCAGGCTCTGAAGTCCGTACATAAGTCCCTTTGGGTATGAACCGAAATCCGCTTCCCTGTATCGGAATTCAAAGACGTTGATGGCAGCGAGAAGGGCCTTTTTATCAAGGCCGTTACGCACCTGCTCTTCCAGCACTTCCCTTATGGTATCAAGGAATTCCTGCTTTTTCTCCGGATCGGAATTCCTTACGGTAACGGAAAATACGGGCTGATAAATACCGTTATCATAGCTTCCTTCCACATCGTGGCCTATGCCCTTATCAAGAAGAGCCTGCATAAGGGGTGCCCCGGGAACGTCAAGAAGGGCGTATTCCAGTATCTGGAAAGCTATATAGAGCTTCGGGTCCAGGTTTGTCCCTACAACAAAGTTCTCGGAGAGATAGGTGTTTTCGGTGGTTTCCTCATCCTCTGTTATGGAATAGCTCTTCTCCACATATCTCTGCTCGCTGAAGGGTTTCTGCAACTTTAAGGAACTGTTGATATCCTCCTTTTCGTACTCCGACAGATATTCACTGTCAAGGTATTCCAGCATTTCCGCCATATCCAGATTACCGTATAAGTAGATATAGGAATTGGAAGGATGATAATACTTGCTGTGGAGCTCCTTAAACTTTTCATAGCTGAGATCCGGAATGAATTCCGGATCCCCGCCGGACTCCTTGCCGTACTGGGTGTCAGGGAAAAGGGACATGTTTATCTCCCTTGACAGTACGTCATCAGGGGAGGAATAGGCCCCCTTCATCTCGTTATATACCACTCCGTTATATTTTAAGGGCTCATCCGGAGCGGTTATCTCATAGTGCCAGCCCTCCTGCTTGAATATCTCCTCTTTTTCATAGATATTGGGGTGCAGAACCGCGTCCATATAGACATCCACAAGATTCCTGAAATCCCGGTCATTTGTGCTGGCAACGGGATAAACGGTCTTATCCGGATAGGTCATGGCGTTCAAAAAGGTATTGAGGCTGCCCTTTGCAAGCTCTATAAAGGGGTCCTTTACCGGGAACTTTCTGGAGCCGCAGAGAACGGAGTGCTCGAGTATATGGGGAGTGCCGCTGCCGTCTTCGGGGGGCGTGCGGAAACCCACATAGAAAACCTTATTCTTATCGTCATTTTCAAGGAGCATGATCCTGGCACCGGTCTTTCTGTGACGGAGCCTGAAGCCTCTTGAATGAAGATCCGGTATCTCCCTTTCCTCTAATAATATGTAACTGTCCTTAATCCTGCTATATTCCATATCGTGTGTTATCCTCCTGAAAACCCGTTAATTACCGGGTTTTATCTCGACTCTATTTATTCAAGTAGGCCATCATTTCATCAAAGATATTTACCGCCGTATTGTAGCCGTGCTGGTAAAAGCGATCCAGCTCATTTAAGTCGGATTCCAGCCTCTTTACCGTCTTTTCCGTGGGGCGTATCACAAAGAGCCTGCCCTCATCCTCCAGCCT
>JAFSKT010000022.1 GCA_017448845.1 Lachnospiraceae bacterium | reverse complement strand
TTTCAGTGCCTTCCCGTCCTTATTCGCAGCTATCGCTTTGCTTAAAAGAGTGTCAAAGGAAGCATTGAGGCCTGTTACCATTCCGGATATCTTTGAAAGATAATTTGTCATATCCGGCTGTATCCCGGCTCCCCGGGCCTCTGCCGCCGCATCTATGAGTTTATTGATATCTTCGGAACTGTTTATTATCTCCTGCAGGGCGTCCCTGGTATCCCTGTCATAGCTTCCCATGTCTATGGAATCGGTGATAGCCCTTATACTGTCGGTCCTGGAACGTATCTCCCTCTCCACAGAGTCGTCCTTGCACCTGTAATATTCCTTATAATCCTTTATCACCTGCCGCAAGGCATCGGAAGTATTCCTGACTGCGTCGATATTGGCCTGAGCCTTATCATCCTCGGTCCCGAAACTCTTATGCAGCTCCTCTGTCCTGTCGGATAGTTCCGTAATGGCGTCCCCGGCCTTTGAAAGAGAATCCTCGGAATAGATGTTTATGGCTAAGGGTTCATACTGCCCGGCTATGCCTCCCACATCCTTTCTTCCATATACGATGCCTAAATTCCTGCTGCTTGTGATAACTCCTCTGTCATAGCCCGCAATACCGCCGGTCTTATATCCCATATGGGGATAACCCACGATACCGGTATTAACGGAATCCGTGATAGTTCCGGAGCATACTCCCGCAATTCCGCCCGTATAATTAACCTTTAAGCCGTTATCATATTTCTCATAGAGATCGTCATCCTTTAAATCCAGCGTATCGGGGATAAGCCTGTCTAAGGCATTTTCTTCCTCTTCTTCCCTTCCCGTATTGATCTCATGGGCGGTTTTCCTTATGGCGTTTATCTCTCCCTTATTCTCCGATGACTGTATCAGTCCCTCGTTAAATCCGGCTATCCCGCCGGTCCTTCTCATGGCGTTGACGGAAGCGGTATTGACTGAACGGAGTACGCGGCCGCTTTCCATATTGTGGCCCACTATTCCCCCTGTCACTTCCGTACCGATAACCGATCCCGCAAAACTGCAGTTTTCTATGGTGCCGTAATTTTCTCCTGCGATGCCTCCTATATCCGACATCTCGCCTGCAGGCCATACCGTACCCTCTATATCCATATTCATGATCCGCCCATCCGCAGTAACAGTCCTTATAAAGCCGGTCTTATACTGCCTTGCGGAAATGTTTAAGCCTTTGATCTCATGGCCGTTCCCTTCAAGGGTCCCGGCAAATATTGATATGGGGGTAAAAGGTGAATCTTCAAGATCTATATCATCAGTAAGGATATAGCGGACTCCCTTAGTATAGGATTCGTCCCTGCTCTTTTCGGAAAGAAGTAAAAGATCCTCTTTGTTCCTTATTTCCCGGGTCTCGCTGAAACTTTCATTTCCCGAAGCACTTTCAACGATATCCATTCTTTCCTCAGCATTGACACTAACAGAGTTTTTTTCAGATGCAGAAAGAACGACAACCGGATTAAGGGTTCCCGTAAGAACAAGCAATATGGCAACAACGGCAGAAAGCCGTCTGCATTTAAAAGACAACGCCCCTGATAGTTTCAATTTCAACTCTACCCTATTTCAAAAAACCGTTTATTATCTGCTCTTCGGCTTCAGCCTCAGTAAGTCCCAGGGTCATAAGCTTTATGATCTGGTCTCCCGCTATCTTACCAATGGCCGCCTCATGTACGAGCTGTGCATCCACGTTATTTGCTTCAAGGCCCGGAACAGCAAGGATCCGGCCCTTATCCATTATAATGGAATCGCATTCGGTATGTCCCGAACATGCCGCATTCCCTATAAGCTTTGCGTCAAATTTCTGATATGAAGTGTCCCTTGCAACGGAACGGGATACCACATCCGCACTGGAATCCTCCCCGTTCAGTTCCACATCATAGGTGCTGATGGCCCTTTGTTCCCCATGGGTCATGAGCCTCTCCCTGACAACCAGCTTCGAACCCTTTTTAAGCTCCGCCTTTGTGGTCCTGTCAGTATCATCCACGCCCTTTATCTGCACCATCTCCATCTCCATGGTGCTGTCTTCTTCAAGATAAACCACGGTTTCCGGGTTAAGGATCCGCTTTCCCCTTCCTTCGCCGGAACCGTAGTGCTTTTCCACATATTTGACCTTTGCGTTCTTACCCACATGGAAAGTGTGGATACCGTCATGCTCAGAGTCCTGGGCTCCGCAGTTATCTATGCCGCAACCCGCCACAATGACCACATCCGCGCCCTCTCCCACGTAGAAGTCATTGTAAACGGTCTCCTTAAGTCCGCTCTCAGTCATTACCACCGGGATATGAACGCTTTCATTCCTTGTCCCGGGCTTTATATTTACGGTGAGTCCCTGGCCGTCTTCCCTGGGGACTATCTCGATATTTTCCGTAGATTCCCTGGCCGCGGACTTTCCGTTGGATCTGATATTATAGGCGCCCTCCGGTACCTTATGGAGATCCGCCACTTCCTTTAACAGCCTTTTCTGTATCTCATCAAGCTTCAGCATTTGGCATCACCTCCCTGAGCACTGACCTTTTTGCATTCAGGCACCGCAGACGCGGTTCCCAGTATATGGGGCAGAACTTCTTCCCTGCTGCCCTTTATGCTGAGCTGCCCATCCTTCAGGACGATGATCTCGTCAGCTATCTCCAGTATCCTCTCCTGATGGGAAATGATCAGTATGGAACTGTCCTTTATGTTTTCCCTCATGCTCTGGAAAACATTGATAAGATTCTGGAAGCTCCAGAGGTCTATTCCCGCCTCCGGCTCATCGAATACCGAAAGCCTTGATTCCTTTGCCAGAAGGGTAGCGATCTCTATCCTCTTAAGCTCTCCACCGGAGAGGCTGGAATTTACTTCCCTGTCAATATAATCCCTGGCGCAGAGCCCCACCTCGGAAAGGTAATTGCAGGCATCTGCCATGGAGATATTCTTCCCGGATGCCAGCCTGATAAGGTCTAATACCTGTATCCCCTTAAACCTTACGGGCTGCTGAAAGGCAAAGCCTATGCCCTTTTTTGCCCTGTCCGTTATGGACATGGAGGTGATATCCTCCCCGTCATAAAGGATCCGGCCCTCCGTAGGCTTTTCTATACCGGCTATAAGCCGCGCCAAAGTGGATTTGCCGCCTCCGTTGGGTCCGGTTATGGCGATCAGTTCACCGTCCGGCACCTCAAAACTCACATCCCTTATTATTTCCTTATCATTTTCCGTATCACTTACCAGAAAGGATACGTTCTTTAATTCCAGCATATCTTCTTTCCCTTAACAGGCGCACTATAAGACCGGTATCCCGCCTGCCGGATACCAGTCTGTAAGATCACTTATACATATGACGCACATTATACCACCATTTCACCAAAAATACCAGTTGTTTTCAAATAATAAAGGCGAATTAAAAAAACAACGGAAAAAGCTTCAGGGAACAGGTTGCTGTTCTTGTTTATATAAGTGTAATTTGTTAAAATCCCGTCTTTGACAGTATGACATTACAAGAAAGTGCCAAAAGCTTTGCTATATCTGGCTTCTGGCACTTTCTTTTTTATTCTCGAAGTATAGTAATATTACCTTTGCTTGCTTTTTTTCTCTATGGTTCGCATATCTGCCTTGGTTATGAATTCATAATCGGTTTTAAATCCACATGTCTGATGGAGGTCGTCTGTGAGCTTATCGCGTACGTAAGTAGGCATATAACCCTGCCCTTTGATGTCTGCAAATTTTATGGACTTTAATTTATTAAGAATCTCTTCGCAGGTATATTTATTTCCAAGCTGTTTTTCCAACAGACGGTAGATAAGCAGCCCAAGAAAACATATCAGAAAATGTGCTTCAATTCTGTCGTCTCTTCTGATATAGACAGGTCTTGCAGAAAAATCTGTTTTCATGATTCTGAAACATTCTTCAATCTGCCACCTTCCTTCACTCACCTTCAGAATATCCTTTACATCATCATCTATAAGGTCCGTACAAACAGCGTACAGGCCATCATATGCAGCTTCATCAGCTACCTTTGTTTCATCAAGATAGTAGCGGATATCTGCTACTTCGCCATCCTTTGTACATGCATCTTTACCAATGAAGCGCGCCGGATCGTTCGGGTTTTTACGGTTCTTTTTTAGAGTGCCTTTATTTATCATGGCTCTGGCTCGTTCAACTTGCGCTTCCCTGATCGCCTTCTGGTAAGCTGCATATTTGGGGGAATAGGTGACTATAAGGAGTTGGTCTATGTTTCCGCTGATATACGGGATTTCTTTGTAGTACAGTTCATCGGAATCATCTTTTTCTATTTCTGAGGCAGAGATTTTTTTGTTGTCAGAGAGCCTTTTGAAACCATCTTTACTTAACGCGAGTTCTTTGTTCTCTGCATCAAGCTTTTTTATTGACTGGGTCACAATGAAAGCCCTTTCTCCAAGGTGATTGAATTTACGGTTGTCTGTTGAAGCCAGCCCGGCATCGCTGCAGTATATAAACTTGTCGTGACCAAAATCCTGAAGGATTTTAGTCTCAAGAGGCTTTAATGATTTCTGCTCATTCTGATTGCCGGCAAAGATCGAAAAGGCCAGAGGGATACCATCCCCGTCGATGAAAAGCCCCATCTGCACTATTGGGTTGGGACGGTGTTCCTTGCTCTTGCCGTATTTCTTATTACCATCTTCTTGTTCGATTTCAAAGTAAAAGTTTGAGCAGTCGTAGTAGAGGATCCTGTCATTCCTCTTGCCGAAATAGTTGGTGTTTTTATAGACTTCAGATTGGATGAAGTCCAATTCCTTGGCAAGTACTGACAGAGCTCTGTAAACATCATGGATTTCATATGATGGAGCTTCAAGATATGACTGGGTTGCCTTATATGCTGATAACTTACTGCGTGGATCCAGAATACGGTTATAGATCAGGTCGGATAAGATGGCATTAAGGTCGTACTCGTACTGATGTCGATGTTTGATCTTTTTACAAATCTTATCAAGTTGAAGCTTGTAATAAACAGACTGAGGGAAAAGATACCCACCATCAAAAAGTTTTTGCTGGTCATAGTCCAATTCCCTGTCAGCATAAAAAACAACCTGGACTGACTTGGCTTTGCGGGCCTGTTTATACTTTTTTGTTTCAGCAGCGACTTCGCTGCGGCACCAGGATATGACATCATCACGAGTGGGGCCGTGTTCTTCGAGCAGTTCAGAGAGGGTGCCGAGTTTGCGGACAGTAGCGGTGGTGCTCTTTCCTGTATTATCAATGTAGGATTTTGAGATATAGAACGATTCTGAATTCTTGGACGTTGAGATAGTAAGCTTCATAGATCATATCCTCCTGTCCTTATTATAACATATATCACTATAAATCACTATATATAAATATAATAAATTTGACAAAAAAATATAGGCCTGATGCGGCCTGCAAAAGATTTTTAAATAATTAGCTGTCAAACTCCCGTTTAATATTAGGACAAGAGGATTCCCCTCCGTCATATTTCCCGTACCCGATCTTACCATAGCCG
>JAFSKT010000004.1 GCA_017448845.1 Lachnospiraceae bacterium | reverse complement strand
GTAGGGAACGGCGTACCCCTTATCTTCAATCTGCTGCAGTGCTTCCTCTGCGCTTTTTCCACACTTAAATTCAAAGATATAGACTATATCCTTTGTCTCAACAACTGCGTCAGCTCTGCCCTTTGAGCTGTGGAGCTCGGTATGGATATACTGTCCAAGAAGCATAAAGGTTATATAGATCACATTCTGGAAGTCCCGCTCTACGTACTTTCCATCCCCGTCCGCCGGATAGGGTATCCTTGCGAAAAGAGCGATGAAGCGCTCCCTGAGGGAACCGGTATCCCCTGCTTTAATATCATTACGGAAGGATCTTATGTCCAGGGGGCTTATTTCATTCTCCGCATTTAAAAACACAGGGGAAAGACATTCCAAAAATCCATACCGTACTTCATCATTCGGATAATCCAGCAGATATTCCTCCGTTTCATCATCATATCCCGAAATCGTCAGATAGCCGCTCTGGTATAATAACGGCACCGGATCCGGATTATCCGTCCTGTAATCAGAAAGCTCCCTTTCATTTGAATATATGGAGTGCTCTGTGATCTTTTTCGGATCGAATCCTGTTTGCTTCAGCATTTCTATTAGAAATGAAGGCGTTCCTGACTCAAACCAGTAAGAACCGAATTTCCTTTCAGAAAACGCATTCAGAATGCTGAAAGGGTTATATACCCCTTCCGATACTTCGGCAAAATGATAGCCGTCGTACATTTTCTTCAGTTTATCAAGGCATTCCTTTTCCGAAAGCTTCCTTCTCTCTCCTAGAGCATTTATCTCCGGCATAAAAGCAGTTATCATTTCTTTTTCCGTAATGCCGCATATACCGGAATAAGCCTCATTAAGGGATATATCCTGCAGCTGGTTTATGTCGCTGAAGATACTTACCTTTGAAAATTTGGTCACTCCCGTGATGAAAACGAATTTTATATATTCATCATCACTTTTCAGTACACTGAAAAAACCTTTGAATACCCTGCGGTTCGCATCCGTAAAGCTTTCATCCGATTCCAGCAGGGGCTTGTCATACTCGTCCACCAGAATAACGGCCCTTTTTCCGGTTTTCCTTCCCGCTTCCTTTAATAAATGATCAAACCTGAGCGCCAGGGTACTACTACTTGAATCTGCTCCGTATATTTTCTCCCACTCACTAAGATGTGCATCCAGCACCTTCTCTATGGGAAGTATTTCCTCTTCCCTGTCCCCGGAATCCTTAAAGCTATCCGATATTCCCTTCGAGTAATCAGCCTTATTAAAATCAAAATGAAAGACAGGATACTCTGTGAAGGCCTCCGGATCCCCTTCTGTAAGCTTTTCTATCAGAAGTCCCTTAAATAATTCCCTCTTCCCTTCAAAATATGCTTTAAGAGTCGAAATCAAAAGGCTCTTCCCGAATCTCCTTGGACGGCTCAGGAAATAAGGCGCTCCATGTTTTATCAGATCATAAATATAGGCTGTTTTATCAATATATAAAAAATCCTCCTGCCTCAGCTTTTCAAAGCTCTGCACACCTATAGGAAGCTTCCTGAATAAACTATTCATTTTTCTTACCTCCTGCCATTGGATTTCAGGGACATGAAGTCAATGAGAACTGTCCCCTATGACTTCCGGACATCCCGGCTTCAGGGAAGCCTGCAGCTTCCCTTCAGATTCTCTCCGTCAAAAACTACAGTCTTTGTGGCCTGGTCATAGCTGAATTCATCCTTCTTTGCCTTGTAGTCCTTTTCGTTTATCTTCACCTTTACGGACTTAAGGCTGCCGTCCTTCTTGAATTTCGGCGTTACAGTGTCGGTATCCTTCACATAGTACGAGTTGACCTTGAAGGAAAGACCGTTAGAACCCTTAGTTGCCGTCTTTACCGCTTTCACGATATCCTTGTCTGCGTTATCCAGCCCGGTTATACGGATAAGGCCTTTCTTCTTATTCACCTTGATTTTAGTGGCTTTATATTCCTTTCCGTCATAGATAACCTTTATATCCCCGAAAAGCTTTAGCTCCGGCTTCGCTTTTCCGAAGAAGGGTATCTCATGGCAGTAGCCTATGCGGAAATCTCCCTTTGTTTCCTCGGAATATGCCATAGGCTGGTTATCGGAAACTGTTATCACCTTTTCCGAAGAAGGATTCCCGCTGCCTCCCTCATCATCTTTCTTCTCATCCACATAGGTCAGATACCAGTATGAAAAGCTGTCCGTCTTCGCCGGGATCTCGGTTCCGGTGCCGGAATTCACTATCTCCACTGTCCCGTCGTCAAGGATATGGATGAGGTAATATGTTCTGGTTATGCTATCGTCAGTATTTTTCATATCCACGGGAACCGTGACGGTAAAGGTAATCTTCCCCGAGCCCTGCGTAGGTTCAGTCTTTTTCTTATCACTGTCCCCTACCTGCACGAAAAGCCCAATATCCAGCATCACTCCCGTTGCTTCAACTGTTCCGCCGGTTTTTTCCTTTATCTCCTTATCCGCTTTCTCCTTATTGGCTTTTAGTACATTATTTTCCATATCAATAATGCTTTCCTTTACTGAGATGGATATGGTGAATTTTGCACCCTCAGCTACCCTTTGCTGCTCCTCTTCACTGAGGCTGTTGAAAAGTGAAACAGCGACATCATCGGGGATCTCCACCTGTCCCACGGAATAAGACTCTCCTTCGGTACTCTCTTCCGATGAAAGGACAGTCTCAACCTTGATCTCATTACCCGAAACACTTAAGGTTTTCGTTGATACTGTATTTTCAACTATTTTAAGGGTTCTGACCGTAAGGGCTTCGGATGGCTTTCCGGCTTCCTTCCCTCCGCTTGCTGCGTATCTTGCTATGACGCTGTATTCTGTATCCGATTGAAGCCCGGTAAATATACCTGTCTTTTTCCAGTTATTTCCCTCATCAATAGAATATTCCACGCCCTCTTCAACTTCTACGGATATGGCATCGCTGGTTGCTTTGATCAATACGGGTTTATGGGCTTCTCTTTCCGGTTCGTCCGGTTTATCCTCTTCCGCAATGGTCACTGTTACAGAAGAAGGATCAATATCCTCATAATTCCTGCCCCCATTCACCTTATACCAGACGTAATAGGTTCCGGCGTCGGTCTTTTCAGGGACAGCCGCAGTATACGCCGTTCCGGCGGGAGCGGCAGTTCCGGTGGTAACAGCATAGTATATCGTGCCTCCGGTGGCGGTTCCAGCATTTACAAGTGCCTGCGCCTCTCCTGTATATTTAAGGCCTGTCTTTGCAGACGGGGCTTTCGTGATAGCTGACTCTGCCTGTTTTATTGTCACGGAGACAGAATCAGGATCGATATCCTCATAGTTCCCGCCCCCGTTCACCTTATACCAGACGTAATAGGTTCCGGCATCGGTCTTTTTGGGGACAGCCGCAGTATACGCCGATCCGTCGGGAGCTGCCGTTCCGGTGGTAACAGCGTAATACATGGTGCCTCCGGTAACAGTGCCTGCATCTATAAGTGCCTGCGCCTTCCCTGTATATTTAAGACCTGATATTGCAGACGGAGCCTTCGTTATGACTGAGTCCGCCTTATTTATCGTCACGGTTGCAGAGCCGGTGGTGGGATCCAATCCATTCGCTTCAGCCTTATAATATATGGTTTTAGGGCTTTCGCTTACATTTGTGATGGTTGGACTGGTGTCTAAAATACAGTTGTCAGCAGACTCCCCGTATTTCACAG
>JAFSKT010000021.1 GCA_017448845.1 Lachnospiraceae bacterium | reverse complement strand
TCCATGGATGTTAATATGCGCAGGAGGACAAAAAGATTTTTCTGTGCCCCTGCATGTTTTAATTGTGGAATAAACAAGCATGAGCACTGTCCCTGAACGGACGATATGTTTTGTCATGCTTTGGGCGATCTGCCCTTGAAATGATTAGAATTATACTCTTTGCTGTTATAAATATCAAGCGAATTAACGCCTTCCGGCCTTATATTTCCTGTCAGATATTATGTGTTTTTCGAAGCAGAGTTACCCGTTCACCAGCTTCAGGAACTTCTTATCGTTCATTTGTTCGTTTGTGACATACTCTCCTTCACAGAACAGAGCATATGTGGTGATCGGCGTTGGCGCATTCTGAGCCGTTTCTCTGCTCTCAATCTTCACAGCCTTAAAGGATATGCCATTTTTCCCGGCAGTCTCTTCCAGAACAGGCACATACTTCGCATTAAACGGACACTTGTTCGTATAGTAAAGCACATATCCCTTCTCTTCAATATGCGGATGCTTTGCGCATTCTTTGAAAGACGGCGCTTCAGTATCCTGCTCAAACGGCAGATACCATAACTGGATCCCGTTATCCGCTTCATCACAGACCTCAAAACCTTTGTATTTTAAGAACTTCGGATCAGCCAGGAACGGTTTCTTCTTTGCTGCCGCCAGAATACAGAGCCCCTTCTTTCCCTTTTCCCTGCTGTCCCTGATGCATTCAGAAAGCAGCTCACTTGAGTATCCATGTCCTTTGAAAGAACCGGAAACCCACAGGCAGTCTATGTACATATAACCGGGCGCAATGATAGGATTCCACGCATTCTCAGCCGGAATATATTCAATAAAGCATTTTCCACGTTCTGCGCTCTTTAAGAACACAAGTCCTTCATCAAACCGGTCAGCAAGCCATGCCTTCTTTGATGATACCTGTACATCCTTATTGTTGGATATGGCACAGCAGATATGCTCCTTTTCCAAATTGTCCTTAGTCACCCTGATATACTCCATAGAATCCCCAAAACCATCTAATCTCATCCCTTGTTTAACTATCTTACCAAAGCAAACAGGACAACAGTATGTCATGTTTCTGATATAAATATTACCTGTATGATCATAGTAATGATTCTATGATGTTAGCCGTCTCGCCTACTAAGTCATTGCAGTTTTTACCCTGCAGGCGTCTTTTCATGATCAGGCTGGCACATTTATCATCACCGTTTTGCTCAAGGAAACTCTTTTCGAATTCTTCCACGGCTTCCGGCTTTATCATTTCCAGCAGTTTTCTGCCGGCTAAAAAGCCTCCGCATTTTCCTCCTTCAGATCTTGGGGGCGGAGCCAGCCGGCCGGCTTCATCCTCTGACATACCCAGCTTATCTGCAAATGCCTTAAAAAGGCTAACTGAACAGCTGTTTCCCTTTCGGTGATTTGCTCTTGCGATCTCCTCGTATCCCATGCATTTTTCCTTTCTGCTTACCCGTGGCATTTTCCACCATGTGAACAGTCATGTCCGTCATGATGCTCATGTTCATGGTGATCACAGGTCGCTTCTCCGATCTGCGGCAGTGTTCCTGCCAGGTATTCTTTAACCACCTCATCTGCGTTTCCCGCAGCACCTGCAAAAAGCTGTATTCCTGCTTCACTCATGGCGACCTGGGCTCCTCCGCCGATACCTCCACATATCAGCACTTCCGCACCCATATTTTCAAGGAATCCGGCCAAGGCACCGTGTCCTGTTCCATTTGTATCGATCACTTCGGAAGATACGATCTTTCCATCGGCTATTTCATAAACCTTAAACTGAGGGGTTCTGCCAAAGTGCTGGAACACTTCTCCGTTTTCATAAGTTACTGCTATCTTCATACTGCGCCTCCTATAATTTAAAAGATTTTCAGCCTTTATTTTAATCTCTTTTCATTATCTTTTCAAACCTGAACATGCCGTCCTGGAACTGCTTATCCGGTTCACCCATCTCCCCATCGGGATCATTCGGATCCGGATGATGACTGTTATAAAACTCCGTGATATGAAATCCGCATCTGTTCACATAGAAATGGATATTTCTCTTTTCAAAGTATGGCGTAACCGTCTCCCAGACCATCACTTCCGGATGAAGCTTCTCAACCTCACACCAGGCAGCATAACCGATTCCCTTACTGTGTGCCTTCGGAGAAACAAAAAGAAGATCCAGATTTCCCCTGTCACCGTCAACTTTGATAACTACGCCTCCCACCGGCTTACCATCGCACATAATACGATACGCTTCGCCGCCATCTATCGACCTTTCAATCGTCTCGCGAGATATGATCTGACCATCTTCTTCAAAGTGATCGTCACACATCCCGAACTCTTCCAGTGCACCGTAATTGAAAGCTTCCTGATTATCTTTTATGAACTGATCCCTGTCAGTTATCTCCAATGGTCTGAGTTCGATCACTTTTCCACCTCCTGTTCTGCTTATCCCTTTCATTCTCCCCTGAGATATGCGACTACAGGCTCAATCTTAAACATTGATAAAATGCTCACCCAAACAGCATATCTGCTGTCTTCTCCAGTTCCCTTCTCTCCCGGCTGTCATCATATGCCTTGTTTTTATCATCAATGCCTTTGACTATATCCTGGCAGAAAAGACCGTCCCGGTTACAGTAAAAATATATCTTCTTTACTCCGCGGATCATAAATCTCGCCTCGGCCTCTCCTTCCGGATACAGCTTCACCATCTGGCAACGGTCCGATGAAACCGCCGCTATGAAGGAAATATAATGAGTCTTGGTCATTTCATGATCGATCCTGACGAAATACTCATCCTCCACACGCTCCACAAAAGCCATATGCTGTTCATCTCCCGGCTCCGGCTCTGCAGGCAGAAGCTGGATCCCGTGACAGTGAATGACTGCTTCGCCCATGCTGTGGATCACGTTTCCGCAGACCGGACACACATAAAACCCGGACCTAATCATATTGGCGGATACATTTTTATTTTTGATCTGATGTCCGGATATCAGCTCCGGTACTGATATTCTGAAAGCATCCGCTATGGGTTCCAAAAGTGTAATATCCGGATAGCCCTTTCCCGTCTCCCATTTGGAAACTGCCTTATCGCTTACCTGCAGCAGCTCAGCAAGCTGAAGCTGTGTCATCTTTCTCTGTTCCCGCAATTCTTTGATCGCTGCGCCTGTAATATACTGATCCATCTCAAATTCCTCCCATCAGTTTTTTCATAAGCAGATGATAGTACAGCAACAGACACCTAACAACCTACGGAAAGTAGAGTCTATTTTCCTTTCTTCTTCGGAGCCGGAAGTTCTTCGTACATCGCTTCCAGAAGCTCTTTCAAAAACTCCTTATTCTCGATGTCATCCACCAGAAGCATTTCCTTTGCTCCCTCATAAGGCAGCTCCGGTTCCGCATCCGGCATACGCTCTACAGCTGACTTTGTGTTTTTCACCAGAAACCGGTCATCATATATTCCGCCAACCACCTTGCCGCGGAAATAAATGATGTACTCACCCATCATCGCCCTGTAGCTTATATCATCTAACTCCGAGAGCTGTTCCAACACAAACTCCAAATAATCTTTGCTTGATGCCATATTAACTCCTTTTCCTTCTCATTGCTGAAGGATGATACCGCCGAAATACTCCGGGTCACCGTTGCTGTCGCTTAGAACAAAGGCCCTGGTGGTAAGAAGCGCATATGTGCCGTCCCGTTTCAGCGCACGGTAAAATATCTGTTTCAATTCGGCATCTCCGCACAGGGCGGCGTCTACCGCATCATTATATACCTGCTGATCATCCGGATGGATATAATCCTTCCAGACTCTGTCCGCATGATACATGTATTCTGACTCAAGGCCAAAATCATCGATCAGGGAAAGAGACCATCGCGAATAATCATACCGCATATCATTCAAATATACATATCCTCCGCCCGATACGGTAAATAACGCGCCGAACAGGGAATCCAGCAATCTCTTTCTTTCATCCGGTATGATCTCTTCAATTTTGTCCATATCCCTGTATTCTTCGATCAGATGTCCCGACTTGAGTATCTTCTTATTCTCGTACATCAGATCGTCGGCACGCTTTAATACATCCGCCACCGCACTGTCCTTATCAGATTCATAGACCGACATACCGCTTGCAACAGTCGGCCCTGAACGGGACTTTTTGTTAGCTAAGGTTTCCTCCCTCAGTTTTTCAATAAGATCTTCCCTGTTCTGATAATCATCACCTGTCAATACTACAACGAACTCATCTCCGCCGACCCTGAAAACGGGACTGCGTTTATAGATATTACAGATCATCCTGCTGGCTCTCTGGATCGTCTCATCTCCAAAACTGTGTCCCCTTGTATCATTCAACAGTTTCAGATCATTCACATCACACATGACGATCCCGAAGGGATAGTCTTGCTCTCCGGACCCGATTTTCTTATCCATGCTCCCGGACAACTCAATAAAAGCATTTTTATTCCTGATCCCCGTAAGTTCATCGCGCCTTGCCATCAGGTTAGCCGATTGAAGATTCTTGTTATGTTCTTCCTTTTCGCGAAAATCATCTTCGATATTTTCCAGACAGAACATGATATGTTCCCTGTCATCACACATGATGTAGATATGCCGGATATGGACGATCCTGCCGTTTGTGACAAGCCTGTAGATCACCGAATAGGTGTTGTTTCGGGAAAGATTCTCCAGAACAGTATCTTTATCGTTGCTGCGCAGGGCAAACTCCAGGTCACTGGGGTGAACAGACTTATTGATATTCCTTTTTGCCAGTTCAAAAAAATCTTCTCCCTGCTTTGGGATCTGAAGATCGGTAAACATCTGCGTCGGCAGAAATTCCGTATAATGCCCGGTTTTGATCTCGACATAATACAAACTGTCAAAATGCTTAGCTAACGAAGTCGCAATCTGATTCAGCGCAGTCTGTTCAATATTCATACTATACCTCTCTGACCCTCAACGGTTTCGCAAAGACCTTAGCTTTCAGCGAGTCCCTTCTTTAATTCCTGCTTGTTCTCATACATCTCCCTGTCCGCACGGTTAAATATCTCTGATACAACGCTGTCAGTCTCAGGAACATATTCGGACATACCGGATGCTAAGACCGGTACTTCGCCGGATCTCTGATTTTCACTAACCTGACTCCGCAATCTGTTCATCAGTTCAGCCCTGTTGGAATAGTCTTTGTCACGCAGGAATACCACGAATTCATCCCCTCCCATTCTGAACACGGGACTGTGGTCAAAGATCTCGCAAAGGAACATAGCTGATTCTTTAATATACTCGTCGCCCGCAACATGGCCTTTGGAATCATTTATCTGTTTTAAGTTATTGGCATCACATACAACCAAAGCAAAGGGCTGGTACTTTCTTCCGCCGTCGATATTTGTCTGTATCGATTTCTCCAGTTCTTTATATGCCGTCTTGTTTTTCACACCCGTAAGCTCATCACGTCTGGCAAGTTCCTTCTCCGTATTCAGTGCTTTTAAGTGCTGCTTTTCTCTTTTGACCTCATCATCAATATTTTCGATGCCAATGATATAATGGGTTTCATCCGTGGTCTTCCAGACCGTCATCCTGACATAATGTGTTATATTGAATGCCACAACCCGGTAATCGATACTACAGCTTTTCTGATCCTTTAAGGTACTGATCATATGATCCCTGTCCATAAATCCGCGCACAAGATCACGGTCACTTTTATGAACGATCTGCGTAATATCATTCAGGGATTCCGCAAAGAAATCATCCCCTGATTTCTGCACATCAAGTTTACCGTATATATTCCTGCATTCGTAACTTATATAACTTGAATCTTCAATATCAACGTAATATATTACGTCATAATTACCTGCTAAGATTTCGGCGATCTGGCTGAATGTGACATGCTTCTTCTGATTTTCAAGCCGTATGTTTTCAGCGGTGATCTCATCATCTATATCTTTTTCACACAGGACAAAATTCCTGTCATCATTACCACGTATAACCGTGAACTGGAAATACCGGGGCTGTCCGTCTATCATAAGCCTGTATTTATATGAATATGACTTTTTTTCATCCAGTGTTTTCAGCATTGTTTCTTTTTGATACAGGCTCCGGGCAAATTCCCTGTCATCCGGATGGACGTATTTATCAACATTTTCCCGGGTTTCGGCATAAAAATCCCTTCCCTCTACAGGAACATCCATGGATGCGTATTCTTTACTTATTGAGAATTCCCTGAATTCCCCTGTTTCTATATTGATGTAATACATTGCGTCGTAATCTTCCGCCAGACTGGTCGCAATGTTGTCATAGATCTCTTTTTCCTTCATCTCTCCCGCCTCAACAAAGGAATGGATCACACAGATCCCGATCATAAGTCCGGCGGCATAGGAGGGATATCTGGCATCAAGTATCTGTATTATCAGAAACAGTTCCATCACGAGACAGGTGAGTCCAACCGCAATATACCGTGCTTTCTCCACACCGAATGATTTACGGGCAATATAAAGCATATATATTGAAGTTACTAAATACAGAACGATCTGCATGAAAAATGCGATATGTCTCCCCGGTTCGGGAACATAGTCATGCTGTGCATTGAATGAAAAAACAAAGGGATGGAAAAAATTGATCATCAGATTTATAAAAGCCAGTGAAAACATGGCCCACCCGGCGTAGATCATCACCTTGCTCCTGCGTCCCCGCTTGTCTATATAGGCAACAATATAACGTATCCAGGTGAGCACTGTCAGGAACATAAACAGAAAATACAGAAAACAGTCAAAGAATAAAAATGAACGGGCAATGTCATTATCACGATGATCATACAGAAGTCCCCATGCTATATCGGTGATAAAATAACAATTCGCTGCAGCAAGAAAAAAGCTGTAGCGGTTAACGTATCTCCGCCCATCTTTCCCTTCGCCGGACCGGACCCATATATTCTTAAGGGGTTCACGGTTTATTATGAGATTAAGTATTAATGCCAATATACTTATGATCGAATATGACATCTGTCCTTACCTCTCGTTTGCTCCCGTCAGATCTTTGATCACTTCACCTGCCATGATCAGACCTGCAACAGAGGGTACAAAAGCCGTACTGCCGGGGACATCCCCGCCCGTGCGGATCGGTTTCTCCTCCGAATAAACAACTTTCAGCTTTTTAACGCCTCTCTTCTTCAATTCACGCCGCATGACTTTTGCCAGCGGATCCATGCTGGTCTTATATATATCAGTAACACGGAACATGGTAGGATCCAGTTTATTCCCTGCCCCCATTGAACTGATGATGGGCACTCCCGCTTTCTGACACTGCATCACAAGCTCTATTTTTGCCGTAACGGTATCAACGGCATCAACTACATAATCGTATTTGTCAAAGGAAAAGTCCGATGCGTTTCCGGGTAGAAAGAAGCATTGATATGTGTTCACTTCCGCCTTCGGATTGATATCAAGAATGCGCTCTTTCATAACATCGGTCTTAAATTTACCCACAGTTTTTCCGGTAGCGATGATCTGCCTGTTAATATTGCTTACGCAGACTTTGTCCTTATCTATCAGGTCAAATACGCCGACGCCGCTCCGGGCCAGTGCTTCACACACATGTCCTCCGACGCCGCCAATACCGAATATGGCTACGCGGCACTCGGACAGATGCTCTATCGCGGATTTTCCCAATAATAATTCTGTTCTTGAAAACTGCTCTGACAAATTGTTCCCTTATTTCGTACTGCTGTAGTTTTTATCTGCTTTTACCGTGATTTAATGATATCGTAGAGCTTTCTCTCCCAATACCCCAGCTGCCAGCAGAGATCAAATATCTTATCCTGGAGGGCGCCGGTTTTTAAGTAGTATTTATTATATATCCTGAAGCTGTCCCTGAAATGGTGGAAGGCAGCAGTTTTGCTGGACTTATAGATCTTCTTTATACTGGCGGAATGCAGGTGGTCGTATCTCTCCTTCGGAAGCACTCCGGTTAAATAGCACTTTGACCTTAAGCGATACGAAAGGATTATTTCCTCAGAGTACAGGAAGGTCCTCTCGTCAAAGCCCCTGACCTCTTTCATGGCCTCCGCCCTTACGGCAAAAAACGATCCCTCCACTACGCCAACAGGGACAAGGTCCTCGCCGCTTTCCTCAATCTTCTTTCTCACAGCTATCTTTTCAAAGGTAAAGGCAAAAAGGAAGAGGCTTATAAGTATCCCTGAAAATCCGGGAAGGTGCCATACATTATAACCCTGATTGACCAAAGGCGCTACACAGGCGTATCCCGGATGATCCCTTAATGCCGCAGTCATGGCGATCACTGTTTCGTCTGTAAAATAGACATCCGG
This sequence comes from Lachnospiraceae bacterium, assembly GCA_017448845.1. Taxonomy (GTDB): domain Bacteria; phylum Bacillota; class Clostridia; order Lachnospirales; family Lachnospiraceae; genus NK4A144. Next base: position 31,783 of record JAFSKT010000021.1, on the reverse strand, counting down.
ATTCGCAAAGAAGATCACATCGCTTTTAAGCTTTTTCAGAGCGTAAAGCAGCCCTGTATTATTGCCCTTTGCATAGCCGCCGTTGGTGTCTCGGCCTATAAAGTGGATATGCTCTCCGGAAAGATCGGAAAGCTTTTCGGCGGAATCGTCGGTGGAACCGTTATCCACCACCACAATGTCATCAAGGGAAGTATAGCCCGACACTTTATTTATAAGCTCTGAGGTTCTGTCGGCATCGTTGTAATTCAGGATTATAAGCGTTGTCTTCATTGCGTCTCACTTTGCTCCGGTCAGTTCAAATATGGTGTTTACAAGGTGTTCCCAGGTAAATCTCTCGGAATCCTTTTCTATGTTTCCCTTAAAGTCTGTTCCGGATTCCTTTAATTCATAGAATTTAAGGATCCCGTCCCTTAAGGACTCCGTATCATCGGCTTTTACCAGCACTCCTGTAACGGAATCCGTCACAACCTCAGGAAGTCCGCCGGCATCCGTTGCAATAACCGGCTTTCCGAAACCGAAGGCCACCTGGGCGATACCGCTCTGGGTGGCGTCTATATAGGGCAGTACAACAGCGTCACAGTTTTCAAAATATCCCTGCACATCCTTATCCGGGATATATCCGTTATGTATATCAACCCTGCCCTTTAAGGAGCTGTCCTTTAAGAGTTCTTCGTAGTCTCCCTCTGTGCCTCCGAAATCCCCGGCCACCGTAAGAAAAATGTCCGGAAGCTCCTTAAGCGCTTTGAGCAGTACTTTCAGACCTTTATAAGGTCTCACTAAACCGAAGAAAAGAAGCCTTTTTTCCTTATCCGTCCTTTCCTTCATCTCCCGCATCTTAAAGAATTCATAGGTGGGATGCATATTGACCCTGTATTTCGGATCCGGAAGAATGGATTTAAGCTCTGCCGTCTCCTTCTCCGAATGAAGGATAAAATAATCCCCTTTGGAGAGGACCAGCTTGGTCAGAAATCTGTCCAGCGGAAACCTTTCGTGGGGAAATACATTATGGCAGACAAAGAGCACCGGGCTCTTTAAGAATGCACAAAGGATCCTGTAACAGGGGGCGAAATAGGGATGCCACCACTGTATGATCACAAGATCCGGCCTGCTCTTATTTATGGAGATAGCGCTCCTTATGATATTAAAGGGATTAGCGGTATTTATGAGAAATTCCGCCTCGGGAACCTTAAATGAATCATTTGAATAATCCCGCTGCTCCTTCTTAAAAAGGAACTTTGGGTATTGCATCTTATAAGATATGGTCCTGACACGAGCCCTTTTCTTAAGGCTCCGGGCTAACAGCCCCGTATAATGGGAAATGCCTCCCTTGAAAGGGTATACGGGTCCTATAACGGCGATATGCCTATTTCTGTTCTTCCCTGTCTCCTTCATCTTCCCCTTTGCCGTCTTCCTTCCCCATACCTGCCTCGAAACGCCTTAAGCGGTACTGCACATCCTCCATTATCTTCCTGTTCGCCGCCATAAGATCAGCCTGGAATCCCATCATAAAGGTTGTAAAGGACAGCATCATAAGGGTACTGGCAAGGATCAGGGACTGTATATGTCCCATACCCGAACCGCTTATAAAGAAGATAAGGAATCTGACCATTATAATGAGGCCCGCAAGAAACGGAACTATCCCTATGGCTGTAAAGAATGTCAACGGTCTGTACATCATATAAGCCCTGATAATGGTCAGGATAGACTTTTTGATATAGCCTCCCATGCTGGAGAAAAGCCTGGATTTTCTAAGCTCCCGGTTTGTCCTGATGGGAACGCTGGTGATCGCCATCTTGTTTCTTCCGGCCTGGACTATGGTCTCTAAAGTATAGGTATAGTTATTTATGACATTGAGCCTGAGGGCCGCTTCCCTGGAAAAAGCCCTGAATCCGCTGGGTGCATCGGGTATATCCGTATCCGATGCGACCCGGACCACATAGGATCCTAAATGCTGCAGCTTCTTTTTAATGGGAGAAAAATCCTCTATATCGTCTATGGGACGTTCTCCGATGACTATCTCCGCTTTTCCCTCAAGAATAGGCCGTACCAGCTTTTCTATATCCGCACCGCAGTACTGATTGTCCGCATCGGTATTTACAATGATATCCGCCCCTTCACGGAGGCAGGCATCAAGTCCTGCGATAAATCCCTTTGCAAGCCCTTTATTATTGGGGAAGCTCACCACATAGTTCACACCCCAGTTTTTAGCGACTTCCACTGTATTGTCCTTGCTGCCGTCATTGATGATGAGATATTCTATCTCGTCTATCCCCTCTATCTCCCTCGGCAGATCGTTAAGGGCGATCTCCAGTGTCTCCGCTTCATTTAAGCATGGTATCTGTATTATGAGCTTCATTTTATCTCCTTTGCAACATAGAGAGGCCTTCCCTTGGTCTCTAAATAGGTCTTGCTGAGATACATGGCAGCTATGCCCAGTACCAGTGTATTAAATGATCCGAAAAGCATAATGACCGCGATGATAAGCGGCACTGCATCCCAAAGTCCCGTGAAAAAGAACACCATTGAAACTACGGTATAGATAAAGGATCCGGCGGTAAGGACACCTCCGATCCATGCGATTATCTCAAGAGGCACAGTGGAAAAGGCGATGATCCCCTCTATTGCATAGATAAGGAGCTTCCAGAAGGACCACTTTGTCTCTCCTGCCACCCTTTCTATGTTTTCAAATTCCAGCCACTTTGTGTTGAAACCAACCCAACCGTAGATACCTTTGGTAAAGCGGCTGTAATCACCCATGGACAGCACAGCATCTGTCATCTGTCTGGTCATCAGGCGGTAATCCCGGGCTCCGTCCACCACCTCAGTGGCACAGATCTTATCCATAAGCCTGTAAAAACGTCTTGCAAAAAAGGATCTGATGGGAGGCTCACCCTTCCTGGTAACCCTTCTTGTAGCCACAGAGTCGTAGCCCTCTTCCGCTAAAGCTTTATACATTTCCGGAAGTAAAGCAGGGGGATCCTGAAGGTCCACATCCATACAGCCCACGTAGTCGCCCTTTGCATTTTCAAAACCGGCGTAAAGAGCCGCTTCCTTGCCGAAATTTCTGGAAAAAGAGACGTATCTTATACGGCTGTCCTTTTCCGCATACTCCTTGATAAGCTGTAAGGTTCTGTCCTTGGAACCGTCGTCCACGAATAAAAGCTCGAATTCCACATCAGGGAATTCCTCTCCGAAGGCTCCGAGGGTCTTATTCATTTCTTCATAAAAGTAAGGAATTACTTCTTCTTCATTCCAGCACGGTATAACTATACTGATCAGTTTCATCCCGGTTGGTGCCGTTCCTTTCAATGTATTATTATCTCTATTTTGATCCCTGTCTTATGATATCTCCCTTTTCGGGCGTTTCAGAGAATCTGACATATAAAAGCTCCTTCGGATGAGGGGCACTGTCCACTTCCCCCCTGTCCGGGGAATAAATGGATTCCACCCGTACCGTGATGTCTTCACCTCCGGGTTTCATTATCTCCACACTGTCTCCCACGGAAAATTTATTTTTCTGGTGCATGGGAACCCTTCCATCATCTTCCGGCTCCCCTGCGGTCCCGAGATAGACATAGTCCTGAATATATGTGCTCCCGCTGTATACCTGGGCGCTGTCATCGGGCTTTCCGAAATAAAACCCTGTGCAGAAGTCCCGGGTAGTACATTTCCCTATTTCGGAAAGGTACTGTGGCAGCGAAGCTTCATATTTTTCCGGGGCCTCAAAATAATCGTCTATGGCCTGTCTGTAAGTCCTTGCGGTCACAGCCACATACAGGGCATTCTTCATCCGGCCTTCCACCTTGAAGCTGTCGATCCCGGCATGGATTAGCTCCGGAATATGCCCGATCATGCAAAGATCCTTTGAATTAAAGATGAAGGTACCCCTTTCATTCTCCTCTATAGGAAGATACTGGCCGGGGCGGGTTTCCTCAGCTACTGCATACTGCCATCTGCAGGGATGGGTGCACTCTCCGTGGTTTGCGTCCCTGCCTGTAAAATAGTTCGACAGCAGGCAGCGCCCGGAATAGGATATGCACATGGCTCCATGTACAAAGGACTCTATCTCTATGTCAGAAGGGATATTTTCCCTTATTTCCCTTATTTCATTTAATGACAGCTCCCTGGCAGTCACTATCCTCTTTGCCCCCAGAGAAGCCCAGAACAATACAGTCTTATAATTCGTATTGTTGGCCTGGGTGCTTATATGTAACTCAACTTCGGGGCAGAGCTCCTTCGCCAGGGAAAACATTCCGGGATCGGCTATCAGCAGGGCATCCGGCCTGATCTCCCCCATCTTCTTAAAATAATCCTCTGCCTCCTTAAGGTCGCTGTTATGGGCAATGATATTCGCGGTAACATAGACCTTTTTATTCCTGCTGTGGGCAAACTCTATGGCGGCTTTCAGCTCTTCATCACTGAAATTCCTTGCGCCGGACCGGAGTCCCATGGTCTCTCCGCCCATATACACAGCATCCGCGCCAAAATTAATGGCTGTATTGAATTCTTCAGGTCCCTTTGCCGGGATCAGGAGTTCAGGTTTTTTCATTCTTACAGGCTATGGCGATCCCATCCCCGGCAGAAAGCAGGGTGGAGGTATATCCCTCCATGGATGTGATCTCCCTTAAAAATTCCCTCATCCTCTTATGGATGGTTCTGTCTCTTCTCTCTACGGCATATCTGGATTCCAGGATATCCCCTTCCTGCAGGCAGTTATCAGCAATGATGAGCCCGCCGGGAAGTAAGAGCCTTTTTGCTTCCTTCAGGTAAACCGGGTACTGCGCCTTTGCTGCATCTATGAAGATCAGGTCATACCCCGGCTCTAACGTGGGAAGCACATCCTCCGCATTGCCTTCAATAAGCCGTATTTTATCTGAATATCCGGAGCTTTCTATATTACTCCGGGCTACAGCTATCCTTTTTTCATAGTTCTCTATTGTGGTGATCCGGGTTTCCTCTGACGAATACTCTGCCATAAATATTGAGGAAAAACCCGTGGCAGCCCCGATCTCAAGTATATTCCGGGGATCCTTAAGAGAAAGGATAAACCTTAAAAAAGACTGGGTCTCTTTACGGATAATGGGTATCCTATCCGCAATGCATCTCTTTTCCAGCTGTTCCAGAAAATCACTGTTGCCGGGATACAGGGAATTCAGATATCCGGTAAGCCTTTCATTTCCCGTCATTCCTTGTCTCCGGACTCTTCGTCTTCCGTCTCTTCCGCCGCCATTACTTCCATCATTTCCTGGGCAGTCTGGGAAGTATTTAAGGTATAATCTCCCGGTGACAGCTTACCGTGGAATTCAGAAAGCCTCTCCTGTATGAAAAAGAGGTTCTTATCCCGGATAAGTCCCTTCATCTCCAGGATCTTTCCTATATCCATGGCGGAAGCTCCCATGGGGATCTTTACCTTTATATCCCGCCCCGGTTCATCGGTCATTGCCTCTTCTGCAAAAACCCGGTATCCGAAATCATAGGCCCTGAATCCCAACTTGTATATGCAGGAAACCAGCATAAGCACTATCAGAAGCCGCACCAGCATGGCGGCAATTGTCATAAAAAGCCGACGTATCTTCAAAAAACTCTACCTTAAAAATTTATCCTTTCCATGGTCATATCCAGTATCTCCCTCAGCATCCTGCAGAAAGCAGCCTCTGCGGTGAGATAATCATTTATCACCGGCTCCATTAAGATCTCTTCATTTTTGTCCGCGAATTTCCTGATCTTCTCTATGGAATCCCGCTCGGGATCAAAGCCTTCATACAGCTCGAAGTTCTGTCCCTTAAGGAGCTCAGCCTTTTCCATAAGCTCGGGAAATTGCTCGATCCGGTGCTTCTTCTCCTGATATTCCCGGTATTCCGGGGTATCTTTAATGCATTCCGTAAAATTTATTACATCATCATAGAGTCTGCCGTCCAAAGAACTAAACCTCCATAATAATGGGGAGTATCATGGGTCTCCTCTTTGTTTTTTTCCACAGGTAATCTGACAGGGAATCCTTCAGGGTATTCTTTATCTTTCCCCAGTCGCTGATCCCCTTTTCCGTAAGGGTGTCCATAGCCTCCTCCAAAACCTCGGTAGAGTCCTCCAACAGTGCGTCCGATTCCCTTACATATACAAAACCTCTGGATACGATATCCGGACCGGCTAACACCTGTCCCGTGCCCTTTTCCAAAGTGAGTACTATGATCACTATACCGTCTTCCGCTAAATGCTGTCTGTCCCGGAGCACTATATTCCCCACATCGCCAACACTGAGTCCGTCCACAAATACGGAACCGGTATGAACGTGGCCGGTAACGGAAGCTCCGTCTTTTTCGCTTATCTCCAGCACATCCCCGGTGTGGATCATGAGGATATGGTCATGGTCATAACCCAGCTCCTCAGCTATCAGAGCCTGTGCATGACGGTGCCTGAACTCCCCGTGCACGGGTATTGAATACTCCGGCTTTACAAGGGAGTAGATAAGCTTTATCTCTTCCCTGCAGGCATGGCCCGACACATGGGTCTCCTGGAATATAACATCCGCACCCTTGGATTCCAGCTCGTTGATGACCCTTGAAACGGATTTCTCGTTTCCGGGTATGGGGGTGGAAGAAAAGATTATGGTGTCATTGGGCTTTATGGTCACCTTCTTATGCATGTTCATGGCCATTCTGGATAAGGCGGCCATGGACTCGCCCTGACTTCCGGTGGTTACCAGCACCACCTTTTCATCGGGATAATCCTTCATCCGATCAATATCTATAAGGGTGTTATCGGGAACCTTGATATAACCCAGCTCCTGTGCTGTATTGATGATGTTCACCATGGAACGGCCTTCCACGATGACCTTCCTGTCATATTTATATGCGGTGTTGATGATCTGCTGCACCCTGTCCACATTGGATGCAAAGGTGGCAATGATTATCCTGCCCTTTTTATGGGTCTCAAAAAGGGTGTCAAACACGCTGCCGATGGTGCGTTCCGACCTGGTGAAGCCCTCTCTCTCCGCATTGGTGCTGTCGCACATAAGGGCTAACACGCCCTTTTTCCCAATCTCTCCCAGCCTCTGCAGATCTATGGCATCTCCGAAGACCGGCGTATAATCCACCTTAAAATCCCCGGTATGCACTATTATACCTGCAGGCGAATATATTGCCAGCGCTGATGCGTCCGCAATGGAATGATTGGTCTTTATGAACTCTATCCTGAATTTCCCAAGATTTATCGACTGAGAATGATGTACAACCTTTCTCTTTACGCTCTTTAAGAGTCCATGCTCTTCAAGCTTGTGGTCGATAAGACCTATGGTTAGCTTCGTCGCATATATGGGGGCGTTCACATCCTTCAATACATAGGGAAGTGCGCCTATATGGTCCTCATGACCGTGTGTAATGATGAACCCCTTTACCTTCTCAATGTTATCCTTCAGATATGTAACATCCGGAATACAGAGATCTATCCCCAGCATATCATCTTCGGGGAATGCGATTCCGCAATCTACTACGATGATACTGTCCTCGTACTCAAAGGCGGTTATATTCATGCCAATCTGCTCAAGACCGCCCAGGGCTATGATCTTGAGCTTTGAGCCGGATACATTTATGTCATTTTTCAAAAAACACCTCCGTTACAGCTCGATCTGCACGTCATCAAGCTGCTTTCCCAGTGCTTCTATGGCTGTCAGGAGTTCCTTGTCATCTGTCACGCTCTCATAGAGGATATCACCTTCCTCTTCTTCTCCCGTTAATTCAGCCCTTAAAACAAAGGCCTCAGCATCTCCCTCTTCCTCTTCCGTACAGAGCAGATAGGAATACTGTCCGACCTTTGCTTCTGCAAGCACATAATAATCAATACTACTTCCGTCTTCCTGTGTAAACTTTACACTATCCATAATCTTACCTATCGGTGCTGTTAAGGAAATCCCCAAGGATCACAGCCGCTGCCATGCTGTCTGCATGGGCTTTCCTGTCCTTACGGCTCCTTATATTGTTTTCATCCATTATTTCGTATGCTTCTTCGGTGGTCAGTCTTTCATCCTGAAAACGAACAGACAGACCGGTTCTCCTGGCTACCATATCCCCGAAGGCCCTGGCTTTTTCGGCTCTTTCGCCTTCAGTGCCGTCCATGTTAATAGGCAGCCCAATGACGATGGCCTCCACGCCTTCGGTCTTTATGATCTCTTCTATACGCGCTAAAGTACGTCGAAGGGCTTTTTCCTTTTCCCTCCGGATGATCTCCAGCTCGCGTACCACGCTTCCGGTGGCGTCGCTCACAGCCACGCCCACGGTCTTCGATCCATAGTCAAGAGACAGATATTTCATTTATTCCTGATCCCATCCGCTGCTCTTAATGTACTGCTTTAAGAGTTCTTCTACCAGTTCATCCCTCTCCACCTTCATGATGAGGCTTCTGGCGTTATTGTGGCTGGTGATATAGGTGGGGTCTCCGGACATGATATATCCCACTATCTGGCTGATGGGATTGTAGCCCTTTTCCGTAAGCGCCTCATAAACCGTGGATAAAACCACCTTCACTCCTGTTTCGGGTTCCTTTTCAACCCTAAACATCTGGGTACTTCCTAAATCCTTCATGTTTCCTCGTTCCTCCTGTGTTGATCAATTGGCCTGTAATCCAGACCTGTTGTTTTTATAAGAGGACCAACCGCTTTGCGGTGCGGCCGGTCCGTGGGGCATATCTGAAAAACAGACATGCTACATTAGCCGTGGTATTCCCCGTTATACGAAATAAGGGTAACATCCCTTACTCCGTTGACGGAGCGTACTCTGTCGGCTATATCAAGTTCTTTTTCATTGAGGTCAAGGGTAATGGATACCTCATACTCATCTCCCCTTAAGATCCTGCTCTTAACGCCGTGGGGGATGTTCTTCATAAGCTCCAGTACATCCTTTTCCGCCTCGTTGCTGCCATGGTAGATCATGACATAGGCCTGCGCCTTCTCCTGCTTCCTGTGCATCACTGCAATGAGGATCAGCATGAATAACATGCCTGCTGCAGCAAGGAGATACATGCTGGCTCCGATGGTAATACCCATGGTAATGGCCCAGAACAGATACATGATATCCAATGGCTCCTTTATTGCCGTCCTGTATCTTACTATGGACAGGGCACCCACCATACCAAGGGAAATAACAATATTCGTGCTAATAGCAAGAGTTACCATACAGGTCAGTACCGTCATTCCGATAAGGGTCATGGCAAAGCTCCTGCTGTAAACCACCCCGTTAAAATAGCGCTTATATATCTCGTAGATCAGAATCCCGATAACCAGTGCCAGCAGCATATCCACCATTATGGTCATAAGCGTGCTTAAGGATATGGACTGATTGTACATATCCGACTCAAGTATGGACTTCTTTATCATTGCCTTTACACTCATACTGTTCTCCTGTATCCTCTAATCTCTCTCATAACGTCTGAGCACATAACAAATTTCGAGGCTGCTAACTGTACTGCGGAAACCGGTTCGATAAGATCCTTTACAACATCCGGCAGATACTCAGTATATTTTACCTCCATGATAAGCATTCCCGGATCCATAACGGAAAACACCGGAATGCTTTCATCAAAAAGATCGTAGCTCATGAAACCGGAACGGATATTCTCATCAAAGGTGATCCTGACCGTACCCGGATCAAATACATAAGGAATCCTGTCATAATCCACTATAACAGAGGGCCGCAGTCCCTCGGAGCATAAGGAGATATAAAACTCCTTCAGAACGCTCTCCTCCCTTTCCGGGAGAAAAGAGTAATCTCCGGTGAGTATCCGGCTAAGCTCTTCTTTGGAAAGCCTGCCCGATCTTTTAAGGATATAGCTGCCCTTCTTTTCCTTACATTCCAGGCTTATAAAATCATCACTGTAATTATAAACCCTGATGCGGAACTTTCTCCGCTCCGAGGTACCCGCCTGTTTATCCTCATAGGCGCTTTCCCGGAGATCGTCAAAATAGAGACTCCTTATAAGGTAACTCCCATTCTCGGCATGCTCATCTATCCGGGCTCTCTCCCTCAGGCGGGACCTGATTAAAACGGCCTCTCCTTCGGACATGAGATATTTTAACTCGTGGCGAAATACCTTATTTTTCATCTTTACAGTATATCCTTTAAGGGGAATCAATGCAAGTTTGGGCAGGAAAGATAAATTCCATTGACTAAACCACGGTAAATCCAATATACTATATTATTGGAGGTATTTGTAATGCCCAGAATAATGACCAGCAATCTGTTACCCGGAATGGTAACCGCGGAGGACGTTTTCTCCCATAATAACCAGCTTATCCTGCCTAAAGGACTGACTCTTACAGACAAAGCAATTACCAAACTGGAATTCTATTCCATAAGTGCTATCAATGTAAAGGAAGGGAGCGAAGCGCCTGCTGAGGAGCCTGCACCCGAACCCACCTATTCCGAAAGGATAAGATCCAGCGAAGAATATCTCCGTTTCAAGAAGGAATATGAGGAAGAGATGGTGGAGTTCAAGGACTCCGTCAATGACATCATAACCAAGAATGTCATAGACACTGACGCTCTTCTGGAACAGCCCGAAAAGCTGCTGGCAGAAAATTCAAACGGCATCCATATCTTCGATATGCTCCATAACATGAGGATGTACGACGATCCTACCTATGCCCATTGTCTGAATGTGGCTCTTATCTGCCACGTCTTCGGTACATGGATCAAGATGGATGAGGAGGATATAAAGACCCTCACTCTCTGCGGTCTCCTCCATGATGTGGGAAAGCTTATGGTTCCCGAATCCATCATATCAAAACCCGCCAAGCTTACAACCGAAGAGTACGATATCATAAAGACCCATTCCCTTGAGGGTTACAACAAGCTTAAGACCATGGATATTGACGACCACATCAAAAACGCGGCTCTTATGCATCACGAAAGATGTGACGGCTCCGGCTATCCCTTCGGACTTAAAACAAACAGGATAGACCGTTTCGCCCGAATAGTATCCATTGCCGATGTCTATGACGCCATGACCAGCGCCAGGGTATACAGAGGCCCCTTATGTCCTTTCCAGGTCATAAGCATTTTCGAGCAGGAAGGACTGCAGAAATACGATCCCGAATATATCCTTATTTTCTTAGGATATATTGTAAATACCTATATGCATAACAGGGTAAGACTGTCTAACGGAATGGAAGGGGATATCGTGCTTATAAACAAGCTCGATCTTTCAAAGCCAATGGTACAGTGTGGAAACCATTATGTGGATCTGTCCCGCGAACACGGGATCTTTGTAGAAGCGATTCTCTGATTACTATAATCTGTTTATGATCACACTACCTTAGATCTCATCCGGAATTTTCTGACAGCTTTTGAGTCGGTAACCTTCTCAATGACGCCGCCCAGCTGTCTTATCTTCATGTCGAAATCTTCGTAACCCCGCTCTATGAGACGGATATCATCAATGGTGGATACTCCGTCCGCTGCAAGGGCTGCTAACACCAGTGCCGCACCTGCTCTGAGGTCGGGTGCAGTGATATGCGCACCGCTCAATGCCTCTACTCCGGTAATGATGGCTGTATTACCCTCAACCTTTATATTAGCTCCCATCTTCATGATCTCATCTACATACCTGAAACGGTTTTCAAAGATGCTCTCCGTAATGGTGCTGACACCTTCGGAAAGAGAGAGGGCAACTCCGGCCTGGGGCTGCATATCAGTAGGGAATCCCGGATAGGGAAGTGTCTTTATCTGGGTATTGGAGAGCTTTCCGGTTCTCCTTACCCTTACGCTGTCATCATATTCTTCTACCTGACAGCCGATCTCCATAAGCTTGGCGCTGATGGACTCCAGATGCTTGGGGATAACATTCTTAATCAGTATATCGCCGCCGGTAACAGCTGCGGCAAACATAAAGGTACCTGCCTCGATCTGGTCCGGTATCACGGAATAGGTTGCTCCGTGGAGGGAAGATACTCCCTTTATCCTTATTACATCGGTTCCTGCTCCCTTGATGTTGGCTCCCATGCTGTTTAAGAAGTTGGCCACATCAACCACATGGGGCTCTTTTGCAGCGTTCTCGATAATGGTCTTACCTTCAGCCATGCATGAAGCCATAAGGATATTGATGGTAGCGCCTACGCTCACCACGTCCATATAAATATGAGCGCCTGTCAGTTTTTCAGCCCTGGCGATTATGGAGCCATGCTCGATCCTGACATTTGCACCTATAGCTCTGAATCCTTTTAAATGCTGGTCAATGGGACGGCTGCCTATATTACAGCCACCGGGAAGGGGTACCTCTGCCTCGTAATATTTCCCGAGGAGAGCTCCTATAAGATAATATGAAGCCCTGATCTTTCTTATGAGCTCGTGTTCAATATTCACATTCCTGACCATGGAACCGTTGATCTTTACGGTATGACGGTCGGGTCTCTCTATGATGACACCTATGCCGGCCATAGCGTCCAGAAGTACATTTGTATCCCTGACGTCCGGCATATTTTCAATGGTGACAGTTTCATCAGTCATTATGGCTGCTGCAAGTATAGCTAAAGCCGCATTCTTTGCGCCGCCTATTTCCACCTCACCGGTGAGAGCATTCCCACCCTGGATGGCATATTGATATATTTTTTCGTTACCTGATTTCATTTCTTCTTCATTCCCTGCATTACAGAAAACCAAAGATCATGTGAAGTATAAGCAGCGCATTTGCTCCCAGATTTACAAGGGAAAGCACCAGCAGTATGAGCAGCCACTGGTGAATATTTGAATGCTTATCTTCAAGCCCCTGCTTCACCATATTTGTATTCTCGATAATGGTGGCCTGGGTATTCCTGTAACACTTTACATTCTCTCTGTGGACATGGAGGAAAAGATCCTTTTCCACCTCATCCATACGGTCTTTGCTTATACCGGAAATTTCCGGTGCCTTCTCTTTCTTTTCAGTCTGTTCCGGCTTCTTTTCTTCAACAGGAGCGATAGGTGCCACAGCAGGTGCCGGCTCCTGATACAGAGGCCGGGGCATCGGAGCCTGATATACAGGCTGGGAAAAAGGCTCCTGGAAAAGAGGCTGGGGCTGCATGTTCACCTGATAAACAGGCTGAGCCAGACTCTGATAGGAGGGCTGCATACTGCTCTGGAATGAGCTCTGGGGTGCAGGCTGGGGAACGGGCTGAGGCGTAGGCTGGGGTGCAGGCTGCGGAGCCGGTTGTGGTGCCGGCGGCGGAACAGGACGAGGAGCCGGCTGCGGCACGGGCCGTGATTCCGATCTCTTCGGAGCATCAAAAGCATCGTCCATTTTTACAGAACGGATCGGCTTGATATTTCCTTCAACCTCCTTAACGAGGCTGTCCATAAAATCGTCCATTTTCCCCCAAAAACCTCCTGAATTGATATTTTAGCATCTTTAGGCACTGTCCGCAATACGAACTCTTCATATGTGCGATTTTCACTATAAAAATACAGCTTAATTGCCAATAATTGTACTAATTAACCATATATTTACTCTGTGTTCATATTTTGTTCATAACAAATTGTTATCATTTCTATTGTAAACATAGACTGTTAGATGATTTTTTCATAATAAGCCCTGGAGGTGAGAGCCTCCGGGGCGCTCCTCTTTTTAAAAACAATTTCAGAGAAAAAGCCCGCCGGTTTTGCCCGGCGGGCTTTTAATTTTGCACAGATTATGCGAAATTAGTCATAAAGGTTAGGAGCGATCTCAGGATCGTTGATGTTGTCCTTGTTGTACCAATATCCGTTTGTAGGAAGATCGGAAACGGCCTCTCCGTTAGCTGCCTTTGTAAGAGCATACAGGCAGTAGTAACCCATCATCAGAGGAGACTGGGTAACTGCACCGTACATTGTGCCGTCATTGATAGCGCCCTTGATAACTGAGCCGGCGTCAAATCCGATACCGATAACTTCGCCTGCTGCTGCATCTGTTCCAAGAAGGTTCAGGTTAGAGTTTGCTGCAAGAAGTCCTTCTGCTGCTGTCTGGTTTGAACCGAATACGCCGATGGTGTCTTCCTTTGAAAGGATGGTTGAAGCCTCAGTTGTGCAGAGCTCAACAGTGGTCTGTGCAGGAACTGCTACTTCGATAACAACGTCAGCTGAAGCCTCGTCGCCGTCAGCGCCTTCTGCTGCATTTACATAGAACTCGTTACCAACTACTGCAACGGTCTTTCCGTCAGCCTTGAGGAGTGCGATCATCTTGTTGATGAATCCAAGACCTCTCTGCTGGATATTAAGAGCTGTAGCATCCTGGTTGATCTCACCGATACGAACCTGCTTGTCAGCACTTGCAATAACATCCTTAAGAGCCTCATGCATATTCTCAGCTGCAACTTCTCCGGCCTGGGTATTATCTGTAGCAACTGTAGCTACTACTGATCCTGCGGGAGCATCAGCAACACCGGTATCGAAACATACAACGGGGATTCCTGCATCCTTTGCATCCTGAAGTGAATCAAGAACGGATGTGGTATCGCAGGCTGCAAGGCCGATTCCTGCGGGCTTTGATGTGATGTCAGCGTTCAGCATGTTAACCTGGTCAGCAATATCAGACTCAGAGTTGGGGCCGTGTGCATCATACTTTACACCGAGTTCTTCTGCTGCCATGTCCATACCCTTAAGGGCTGCCTGCCAGTATGTTGACTGGAATGACTTAACGTCGATAGCGAAATTGTAAGCTTCCTTAGCTGTGGTTCCCTCGAACTGGGTTCCTGCGAGCTTGTCGTTGTCACCGGCATTGGCTGTAGCTTCTTCTGCAGGTGCTGCTTCTTCTGCAGGTGCTGCTTCTTCTGCGGGAGCTGCCTCTTCTGCAGGTGCTGCTTCTTCCTTAGCAGGCTCTGCTGCAGGTGCTGCTTCCTCAGCTGCAGGTGCAGGAGCTGCTGCAGGTGCGGAATCGGTTGAAGCTGCTGATCCGCCGCAACCGGCAAGAAGTGAAGCTGTCATAGCTGCTGTGAGTAAAGTTGCAAGTAACTTCTTTTTCATAATTTTCCTCCTTTTATGAAAAATTATTATATGGTTTCCACCTTCTCCGGTGGTGTTCCGATCATTTTTAAGACCGGTTTATATGGATCGGCACTATCGCCGTCACATATCATAAATTACTGTCAGCCTTCCAGTGCTGCCCTTCTCTGCTTGATAACATCGATGAGAACAGCTCCGATAAGCACAAGGCCTGTGATTATCTGCTGCCAGTTAGCTTCCAGTCCGATATAGGGAAGTCCTGTCTTTAATAGCTGGATAACGAACACTCCCAGCATCGTCCCGATGATAGATCCCGCTCCACCTGTAGGAGATACGCCCCCGACTATAGCTCCGCCTATAGCATCAAGCTCGATACCTGCACCCGTTCCGGGCTGTATGGTGGGAATCGCTGCTGCATAAGCGAGGCTTGCAAGTCCTGCAAAGAGACCGCTAATTGCATAGGCTGTAATATGGTACGCTTTGACATTTACACCGGAAAGCCTTGTAGCTTCCTTGTTGCTCCCTATTGCTATTGTATAACGTCCAACCCTTGTATGGTTAAGGACAAAGCTCATTAACAAGACGATGACTGCCAGAACTATGACACCGACCGGATAATTCATTGCCTTTCTTCCGGCGCCTACTGTCAGCTTGAATATTGCGTGGAACCATCCTCCCTCTGCCTTTGCACCGGGCCAGGGAATCGCAAAACTGTTGGCACAGATGGATCCCAGTCCTCTGGTCATCATACAGGTACAGAGTGTTGCGAGGAACGGAGGTAGATCCATAATTGCTACCAGAACTCCGTTTAAGATACCGATCAAGAGACCGAAGAGAACTGCAACTATCAGTCCGACCCATGTGGGGAATCCCTTCTGAACTACAAGAAATCCTCCCGTAAGTCCGTAACATATCATTCCTGTTCCGATGGAGAGGTCAACTCCTCCGGTTATAAGAGGGAATGTTACTCCGATGGCGAGAAGCAGGATGTAATATGTGGCATCCAGCATCATTACCATAGTGGAATATTTTCTGAAGTCCTTACTGATCAGTGAGAACACTACATAGAGAACCACCACTATGATCAACACTATGAACTTCTGATCCGCAAAGATACCTAACGATTTCTTTTTCTGCATTTCAGCCTCCACTTATGCTTCCATCTGACGTGTAGCCTTGTCCATTATGAGCTCCTGAGTAGCCTCTTCGATCTTGACTTCTCCGGTCTTCTTTCCTTCACACATGACAACGATCCTGTCACTCATACGGAGGATCTCCGTCATTTCGGAAGATATCATGATAATGGACTTGCCTTCACTTGCAAGCTTATTCATGAGCTTATATATCTCATTCTTCGCACCTACGTCGATACCTCTTGTAGGCTCGTCGAATATAAGGATGTCACTGTTACGCACAAGCCATTTGGCAATGACTACCTTCTGCTGGTTACCGCCGGAAAGATTTACCACCAGCTGGTCGGATGAAGGAGTCTTGGTACCCAGTTCCTTAATGTACTTCTCGGCAACTTCCTTTTCCTTGCCCTTGTTTATGAAAAGTCCGCGCATATACTCTTCAAGAGCAGCCATGGTGGAATTCTCAATAATTGACTTTCCTACCACTACACCGTATCTCCTGCGGTCCTCGGAAAGATAGCCTATACCGTGCTTTACCGCATCTTCAGGGGAATTGATCTCCACCTTTTCTCCGTTAACATAGATATCACCGCTCTGTTTCGGATCAGCGCCGAAGATAGCCCTTGCGGTCTCTGTACGTCCTGCTCCCATCAGTCCGGAAAAGCCCAGGATCTCACCCTTACGAAGCTCGAAAGAAACATCCTGTACCATCTTTCCTGCATTCAGGTGCTCAACCTTAAGTACCACCGGTGCATCATCGGGCACCAGACTCTTTTCCTTGGGTTTCTCGTATATTACACGGCCCACCATCATGTTGATGATGTCTTCTTTTGTGCAGTCTGCCGTGATAAGGGTTCCCACATAACATCCGTCTCTCATGACGGTAACCCGGTCTGTGATGACCTTTATCTCATCCATCCTGTGGGAAATATATATGATCCCCAGATCCTGTGCCTTCAGATCTCTTATTATGGCGAAGAGATCCTCTATCTCTTTTTCGGTAAGAGCTGCAGAAGGCTCGTCAAAAACTATCAGCTCTGCGTTGTGGGAAATAGCCTTGGCTATCTCGCACATCTGCTGCTTTCCTACCGTAAGCTCGCTCATTTTTTCCGTAGGATCTATGTCGATACGGAGCTTATCGAAGAGAGCTTTGGAATCTTCTATCATCTTCTTGTCATCAATCCGGAATCCCTGTCTGGGCTCCCGTCCGATAAAGATATTCTGAGCTACGGAAAGGTCTCCCACCATGTTAAGCTCCTGATGCACGATAACTACTCCGTTATCCTGAGCTTCCCTGGTATTGTGAAACTACACTTCCTTTCCTTTATATGTGATGCTCCCGGAATCCTTTTTGTAAATACCGGTAAGAACCTTCATCAGCGTGGATTTTCCGGCACCGTTCTCTCCCATAAGGGCATGAACTTCGCCTCTTCTGACCTCCAGATCAACATGATCAAGGGCATGCACGCCGGGGAAAGATTTATCGATATCCTTCATCTGTAAAATTACTTCACCCATGAGTATCTCCTTCCCTTATCAGCTCTTCCTGCGTCTAGCCATTACGTCGGCGTAAACTGCAACGATAACAATAAGACCCGTGATGATAAGCTGTATGTCCTTGGTAAGTTTCAGTGCCAGGATCCCTTCCTGCAGAAGAGAAATGATAAACACTCCGATCACGGTTCCTCCGATGGATGCGAGACCACCCGCCATGGAAGTGCCTCCCATAACACAGCCCGCAATGGCTTCATTATTGTACTGGTCTCCGTAACCGGGCTGTACCGTGGTATAAGTTCCTACGAAGAATATGGTAGCGATACCTACCAGAAGTCCGCACATAAGATATGCGAGCATCTCCCATTTTCTGGTATCCACACCTGAAAGCCTCACTGCCTCTTTATTGCTTCCGAGGCATATAATGTAACGTCCGAATTTGGTGTTATTCAAGATGATGGCGCATATGACGGCAGCCCCAAGGAAACAGATCAGTCCGGTGGGAACCCCGCCCATCTTTATCAGATTTCTGAACCATCCGTTTGCATCCGTTGATCTGGGCCAGCTTACGGACTGGGTTTTTGTAAATACGGAAGCAATTCCCTTGGCCATGTTCATGGAAGCCATGGATACTATGAAGGGAGGAACGCTCCAGTATGCAACCAGATATCCGTTCCAGAGACCGAAGAGCGTACCGATCAGAACGCTTATCAGGAGGCATACCGGGAGCGGCATATTATAAGTCATAAGACAGTATCCGGAAATCAGCCCGCAGCAGAACATAACCGGCCCTATCGAAAAGTCGATACCTCCCGTAGCTATCACAAAGGTAACACCCAGGGAGAGAAATCCAAGGAAATAAGCATAATTCAATGCTCCCATTATGTGGCTCATCCCTGCAAACTGTGATCCTGTAATAGCGGGAACCAGTATCGAGAAAAAGATATACATGAGGATCAGCACTCCGCAGAGGACTATCCTGTTAAATCCCAGTTTTTTTACCAGAGGATTTTGTTTGAACTTTTCCATCATCTTCCTCCTGTCATCGCCTTTTGTACAACATTTTTTGTAGAAAAAGGTGAAACGTTTCGCTCTTTAGCAATTATCCTATAAAATAATAATAATGTCAAGAGATTTCTGTTATTTTTAATATTTTAATGAAGGATCATATTGACAGAACCGCCAACATGCATCCTTGTGCTGAGAACTATGTTAATATGGCCTTCGTCCCCGAGACTTCCATTGTTTTCCCTTTTTTCATTGATCCTCTGCATAAGGATTTCCACGCCCTTCTGCCCGAAACGTTCCATAGGCTGTTCTATAACAGTGAGCTGTGTTTTTAAAACATTGGAAAGCATAAGATTATCAAAGCCCACAACGGAAATATCCTCCGGACAGTTGATCTGGGATTCGTTCAGGGCCATGATCACTCCCATATTTATGCCGTAATTAGAGGAAAATACTGCTGTAGGGCGGTCTTTAAGCTTTAATAAACGGTTCATTGCGGCATATCCGTGTTCCATGCTGTGATCCCCGTCCTCTATATACTCCTTTGGTACAGGAAGACCGGCCTCATCCATAGCCTTTATAAAACCGTCATATCTCTCCCGGCCCGTGAACTCCTTTTTAGCACAGATCACGGCAATCTTTCTGTGGCCGTTGTCGATAAGATACTTTACCGCACCCGCTGCGGCTTCTTTGTTATTGATCGTAACGCTGTCAAGAGAGCGGTCCCAGTACTGTCTGTCCAGCAGGACCACGGGAATATCCGCTCCGAAAGCGGGATTTAAGACTTCCGAGCTGCCGGCCACGGGAAGGGAGATGATACCGTCAACTTTCTTATTCACAAGAAAACGGATATTTTTCGTCTCCCTTTCATGATCATTGGCGGAATCCACGATGAGCATGCCGTAACCAAGCTTTGAAAGCTGTACCCCGATCTCATGGAGGATCACTCCGTTAAAGACATCTGTAATGTCAAAAACGCTTACCCCTACGGTTCTGGTGCTGTTTGTCACCAGTCCTCTGGCTATCTCGTTCACCTGATAGTGAAGCTTGTTTACTGCGGCGTCCAGTTTCTCCCTGTTTTTAGGAAGTACGTTTCCTCCGTTAAGGTATTTGGAAATGGTCGCCAGAGATAACCCTGTTTCTTCTTTTATGTCCTTGATCGTAGCAGGCATAAGTGATCCCCTTCTCTTTCGTCTTTTTTACTGTACTATAACTCCGTCCTCGTCCCAGAGGTCATGCCAGCTTTCGGCTCCGGGCCACAGGAATACCTGTCCCTTTACAAGGCGGTTATTCCTTTCCATGGTTCCTATAGCCTTCATTTCTTCATCGGAAAGGGGATCTTCTGTCACGCACTTAAGGTTTGCAACATAGTTGTGTATTGAGAACGGTATTGCCATCTCACCCCTCTGCTGTGCCCACTTAAGGCAGATGAGAGCGGGATGTACGCCGTGATTCTTAGCGATCTCGGTGATCACTGGCTCAGCCATATCGTTGATATCGGTCTCCACAATATCCCTTTCAGGTCTTCTCGGGCTTCCCAGAGGCATATATCCTACAGGAAGAATGTCGTGGTCAATGAGATACTGCATGAGCTCATTCTGCTGGAAGCAGGGATGAATCTCAAGTTCGCAGGCTGCAGGCTTTACGGAAAGCTTCGGAAGCACTGCCTCAAGCTTCGGGATCGTAAGATTGGAGATACCGATATTCCTTACAAGACCTTCCTTCTGAAGAGCTGCGATCTGCTCGTAGGTATCACAGAATTCATCTACCGAGAAGGGCTTGGAATCCGGGTTCCTGGAATCCACATCACAGTGAGGTGCATGATAGTTGGGGAAAGGCCAGTGGATATAATACATATCCACATAATCCAGCTTCAGGTCGGAAAGGCTCTTTTTCAGTGCCTTTGCAACTTCCCTGTGCATGTCATTCCAAACCTTTGTCATGACAAAGAGCTCATCCCTCTTCACCACATTCTCGCTTAAAAGATTCTTAAGCACATCTCCGATAAGATCTTCGTTTCCGTAGCAGGCGGCGCAGTCAATATTCCTGTAACCGGAACGTATAGCTCCGTCCACTGCTTTGGCAACGTCCTCTGCGCTGACTCTGTCTGAGCCAAAGGTCCCGAGACCTATGCAGGGTACTTCCTCTCCTGTGTAAAATTTAACCTTTGGTACCAGTTCCGGATTCACAAATTCTGACATGTTATTCTCCTCCTTTTTTTGAGAGACACGGCATTTAAAATCCCCTTCGCGGAGCCGTGGCCTACGTACTTTTACGCTTCGCTGTCGATAAGTATCTTTCCCTTTACCGCTCCCGGTGTTTTATATAGCTCGAAGGCCTCTGCTATCCTGCTTAAAGGGTATTTCTTAAATATGAGGCCCTCATCATATTTAAGCTTCCCGTTTCCATAGTATTCCGAGGTAAGCGTCCATTCATGCCCCGGGAAAGGAGCGGAATAGCTCATCCAGGATCCTGTAAGTTTGAACTCCTTACGGTTCATGTTCTCCCATTCGGAAACACTGAAGGTCAGATCTTTGGTGGGAGTACCTACAAAGCACATCTCAGCCTTATTTGCCGCAAGCTCGAAAGCCATCTTCATGGTTATGGTATTTCCGGCTGTTTCATACACGTAGTCATATCCGTGTCCCCCGGTTAGAGCCTTTGCCTGTTCCATAAAGTCCTTATCTAATGTGTTGATACCGTCATCAGCTCCCATCTTCTTAGCGAATTCAAGCTTCTCGGGCACGATATCAAATACCACGATCTTTTTCGCGTCAAAGGCCTGAAGCCAGTTCACAAGAAGAACTCCTATGGTCCCGGTACCAAGCACCGCCACATACTTACCGGGCTTGTAATCTATCCTCTCCAGACCATGGAGAGCGATGGTGGTGGGCTCGAAGAGAGCTGCCTGCTCAAAGGATACTGAATCCGCCACAGGTACCACGTTGATCTCCGGAACACATACATATTCCGCGAAGGAACCCTGCTGACGGGAACCTATGAAGCTGTAGTGCTTGCAGAGAGAATAATCTCCTCTCTGGCAGTCAGGGCACTTAAGGCAGGGAACCAGCGGAACTCCCGCAACCCTGTCGCCGGCCTTAAATGCAGTAACTCCTTCGCCTACCTTGTCGATAGTCCCGGAAAACTCATGTCCGATGACATTGGGGTAAAAATGACAGGCATCCGCATTTACCCTGGGTACGTCCGACCCGCAGATACCGGTATATTTAACCTTTACCCTGACCTCACCGGCTTTGGGTTCCGGATCGGCCATATCCTCGTATCTTATATCGTTTGGTGCGTATATAACTCCTGCTTTCACTTTTCTGTACTGCCGCTTATCCTTATAAACTGCTTATCTCTGCGGCTTTCTCCTTTCCTGTTTCTTATGTCTGTATCATTAAGGACATCACTGTCTGTCCATCAGATCCTTTAGGTCTTCATATAGCTCACGGTATATTTTGTAATTCTTATCGTAAACTTCCCTGTTGCCGGGATCCGGATCATGATGCCTGGTGGTGTGTACCGTAAGCTTCACCGCCTCATCAAAGCTCTCATATACCCCGGTTCCGACGCCTGCTAACAGCGCTGCTCCGAGAGAGGTCTCCGTCCCGGAATGACAGACGGTTATGGGCTTTCCTGTAACATCAGATTTTATCTGCGTCCAGATATGAGCAAGGGATGCGCCTCCCATGGCCCTGAGTTCCTTTACTTCCCCGCCGCACTTTTCCGCAATCTCTAAATTGTGCCTCAGGGCAAAGGCTCCGCCTTCCATTGCGGACCTTATGAAATGTGCTTTTGTCTTGGTGAAATCGATACCGTACCAGACTCCCTTTGCCTTGGGATCCCAGATAGGGGATCTCTCTCCTGCCATATAGGGCAGGAATATAAGTCCTTCGGAACCGGGAGCAACTCCCTCCGCCAGCTCGTTGAACTGGGCTACGTCCGTCATGTTCCTGGTCTTTTCCAGTGTTCTCTCATAATCGCCGAAATTACCGGTGATCCAGCGCATTACTCCGGCTCCTCCTGTGGTGCCGCCCTGTAAAAGCCACTTATCCGGAACTACATGGAAACTGGTGATAAGTGTGGGATCCGCCGCAAAATGGTCGAGGCAGATACTCATTCCTCCTGCCTGTCCGCCCTGTTCCTGGGTCTCTCCGTTATTCAAAACTCCGGTTCCCAAAGTACCGCAGGCCGCATCCAGACCTCCGGCCACTACAGGCGTACCCTCTTTTAAGCCAGTGAGGGCAGCAGCTTCCTTTGTGACCTTTCCCACTACCTGATGACAGGGATATATTTCCGGAAGAAAATCAACGGGGATATCCAGGTCTTTTGCCATGTCGTTATCCCAGCAGCCCTTCCGCATATCAAAGCAGGACAGGCCGTATCCCTGGGAAATATCCTGGCTTATCACGCCTGTCAGCCTGTAAACTATAAAGCTGTTGGACTGCAGGATATATCTGATATTCTTATAAATATCCGGATGGTTTTCCTTATACCAGATGATCTTTGCTGTGGTATAGCTGGGCTGCAGGCTGTTTCCGGACAGTTCAAAGATCCTGTCTCCGTTTTTCTCCCTAAGCCTCCTGCAGATATCCTCAGATCTGGTATCCATCCAGATAGGTGTCCTGATAAGGCTCCTGCCTTCGCTGTCTATCGCTATCGCTGACCAGCTCTGGCCGTCAGTTCCGACGCCCGCTATATCAGAAGGGTCGATACCGCTCTTTTCTATAACCTTCTTAGTGCTTTCACATACTGCATTCCACCACTCATCCGGATCCTGCTCTGCCCATCCCTCATTAGGGTAGTAGACTTTGTACTCACCGGTTTCCGTGGATTTTACATTGCCGTCCCTGTCAAAAAGCACGATCTTGCATGAACTTGTGCCTATATCTATTCCGAGAAGATATGCTGCCATATACTTACCTTTCTTTCAGCTTTGAGAACCACTCCGTTCAAATGCCGTTTCACGCCTTGCCGTCGCAGCCGCAGACCTTCATCCTGTACTCAACCTGGGCCTTTACTGCCTTCATGGCAGCCTCGCCGATCTTTTTAGGATCGATGATGGTGGCGTCTGCATTTAATAATTCTCTTGTAGCCCTTAAGTATTCCTGTCTGAGCTCTGTGGCAAAATTGACCTTGCACATACCGCGCTTTACGCAGTCTTTTACGTCATCATCCGTAAGTCCGGAGGAGCCGTGAAGTACCAGGGGTATGCTTACCACTTCCCTGACTTCCGTGATCCTCTGCGTATTAAGAACCGGTTTTACCTTATATACTCCGTGGGCCGTGCCTATGCCGATGGCAAGAAAATCTACTTCCGTCTCCTCAACAAAACGTTTTGCCTCAACGGGATCCGTATACGCCGACTCCTTTGATTCAGTGTCGTCTTCCTTGCCGCCTACCTTTCCAAGTTCAGCTTCCACAGGCACTCCGCAGGCTCTTCCCACGTCGGCCACCCTCTTTGAAAGCGCGATATTTGCTTCCAGATCCAGCTTTGAGCCGTCTATCATAACCGATGAATACCCGACCTGTATGGCTTTTACAGCCATCTCAAAGCTTGAACCGTGATCTAAATGGAGGCACACCGGAACAGTGGCTTTTTCAGCCTCAGCCTTTGTTATTGCCGCAAAGGTCTCAAGAGAAGCATATTTTACCGTACCGGGAGTAGTCTGTATCATTACAGGCGCCTTCAGTTCCTCTGCTGCGGCTATGATGGCCCTTATCATCTCCATATTCTCGGCGTTAAAGGCTCCTACTGCATATCCGCCCTTCTGAGCTTCAGTTAGCATTTCCTTTGATGTCACGTACATATTTCCGCTTCTCCTTTCCTTTTACCGGGGTTAATCAGCTGAAAGCAGCATATTCATAATCTCTCATGTATTCCAGAGCCCCTGCCATTGCCAGCTCTTCGGGATCTGCTTTTAATTCCCCCGCCAGTATCCTGTCGTACTGCCTGGGCATGTACTGGTGAAGGATATTCTTTGACAGCGGGTATTTCCTTAAGTTTTCAAAAAGCTTTTCAATAGCCGCTGAGGGCTTTTCTTCACCGATATAATATCTTGCCCTGTCGGAATAGCTGTACTTCCTTGCAAGGGCCTTCTGTCTGTCATCCCCGTGATAATGCTTTTTCCAGTTATCAGGATTCTCAACCATTACCTGATCTAAAACTTCCATAAAGCGGGACTGCTCACTCTCGGGAACAAGCTCCTTTTCCATCATGGAAAGGGAGAACAGCGCTTCCCTGAGACCGAAGGTAAGAGCCGGACCCACTTTAAGGATCGCTATGCCGTCCTCTACCATTTTCTTAAGGCAGGCAGCTGTCTGATAATCTGTGGAATGTCCTTCAAACACCAGATCCGGGTATTCCTTCAGTTTCCCGCAGAGGGATGCTGCGTTATCCCTGTCATAGTAGAACACCTGCTCATCCCCGAATTCCACTCCGGGCTGTACCACAACTGCTATCACATCCTTGAAACCGTCAGCCACGCCGGCCTTTTCAAAGCAGGCCTTATAAGTATTTACCGTATCTTCAAAGGCTTCTTTTTTCGTGACTGCCAGCGAGTCTTCCTCCTCCTGGGAACCTCCCGGGATGGGAACCTCGGAACCAATGATGAATACCGGTCTTACCGCATCCGGCTTTTCCTTTTTCAGATCCTCATAAGCCTGCATGCAGACCTTGTATAAGCGCACACCTCTTTCGGCAATGGTCTCGGTGGAAAGCAATCCCTCCGGATCGTCTTTTACCTTCATGCTGGTATCCAGATGTATTTTGGTAAATCCTGCCCTGGTATATGCATATACCAGATCCTCGGCATTCTTCATGGCTTCCGCCTCAGGAAGATCCTGCCAGGTAAGGGGGCCGAGATGATCTCCCCCAAGTATCAGCATTTCCTC
Source organism: Lachnospiraceae bacterium (assembly GCA_017448845.1). GTDB lineage: Bacteria > Bacillota > Clostridia > Lachnospirales > Lachnospiraceae > NK4A144. Next base: position 6,312 of record JAFSKT010000021.1, on the reverse strand, counting down.
CGGAAGTCCCACTTCTTCTGCCATCTCACGTACGGATCTGTAGAAATCCGCGGGCTTCATTCCGGTGTAGCCGCCAAACTGGTTAACCTGATTGGCTGTTGCCTCGATGAGCACCTGCTTATCGATCTTCTTAGCCCTTAAAAGCGCTGCCTTAAGGACCAGCTTGTTTGCGGTGCAGTATGAGGGTATCCCGGCCGGAATGCCCTTTTTTCGCTCCTCTATCATTACTTTTAACGGATGATCTTTCATAATATTGTCCTCTTTTTCATATTTAACCGGCGGAACCTGCTGCTCCGCCGGCAGTCTTATTCTGCGTCCTTAACAACGCCCTTCTGCAGCATAACGTTTGCATAAACTGCTGATTCGCCGCTGGCAACTACACAGTATGCATTCTTCTTAACTTCATCATAGAACTGAAATCTCTCAAGATGTCCTATGGCCTTCTCTCCTCTTTCGTCGTGCTTGGCAACTATTTTTGCATACTCGTCCCAGATGGGAGTCTGAATAACGCCCACATCCTGGGGCATAAGCTCCATAAGGTTTACCGGGTGCTCAACATATGAATCAAGAGGCATAACCGTAAGGATGGCGTCTAAAAGCTCAGGCACTCCGTGTCCGTCGGCCCTGAGGACTATGGCGTTTTTTCCCATGGTCTCGGCGGGGAAATTCCCGTCTCCGATAACGATCACATCGCTGTGACCCATTTCATTGAGAACTTTCAACAGTTCGGGTGAAAGAATCTTTGGAATACCTTTAAGCATTTTTCTCCTCCTTAATGTTCTGATCACAATTTTTCCGCTATTTTCTGCATAACGTTTCATGCCTATTCTGTCGGCGTTTCTCCCATGAAAACCGCACCTGTAACACGAAACGTTTCGCTCTGGTTATTTATTATATGCACAGAAAATGAAAATTTCAATAGTTTTTTAAATATCTTCTCTATTTTTCCCGTATCCTTAATTTCCCGGATAAACTCATCGCCCTTTTTGATGGCTTTCTGTCATTGACAGCTTTATCCCCCGTGACTACAATATTATTTAGTGTTTTACTGAAAGGAAAGGTAGTTCGGAAGGGTACTATGGCAGATATTTGCAGTGTTTGCGGGATCCAGTTCATCAAGGGCGGATCTTACATAAAAAACAGGGATGTGCTGTGTCCGGCGTGTTACAGGGAATTCCGGGCAATGCTGGGTGAAGTGATTCCCATGACAGAATTTGGGCCTGCTGAACTGAAGAGTTTCATGGCAGATCCTTCGACCTGCCCTTCTCCTCTGCCCTATTATAAGAGTTCAAATCCCGATGGCTGCTGTGTTTGCGGGCGTTCCGACGTTATAATCGAACAGACCACCAAGGATAAAAAACCTATATGCAGGGACTGCGTGCAGAATTATGTCACGGTCTCAGGCGAGTATTATCTGGATCCGGCCGGCTTTGCTTCAAAGCATCCCGCCGCATATTTTGAGGAATCCATGAGCGAATGCCTGCGACCCAGGCATGACATCCTCTTCAATTTCCGTACAGACAAGCTCTTTGTCATGCAGACCAACAATAATACAGCCTATCATCTGCTTCGCTTTGAAGATGTGACTTCCATCGATAACGGCGTACAGAAATATGTGATTTCTTCAGATGAAAAAGGACGCCCTGCGGTAAAGGCCTTTGTTAAGGATAAGGAGATGCCCCTGCTGGATTCCCCCGCCTTCACAGTTAAGACAAAGGGAAGCGGTTTCCTTTATGAACCCATGCGCGGCCGGCGTTCCCTGAAAGTCTCTTACCGCCTGAAGAATAATGATTATTTCTATTTCATTCAGGATCAGGCAGACCGTTCCTATGAATATGACAAGACCTTCGGAACCTTCCTCCGGATGATCCGCAAGCTGAAGGAAAAAGCGGATCTTGCAGAGCAGGAGGAACAGGAAGAATTAAGGCAGAAGGAACTTGAAAGACAGGCCTGTCTTGAGCTGGAGCGTCAGCAGGAAGAGCTGAAAGCCGCACAGGAAGAAGAACGGAAAAGAGCGCTGGAACAGGAAAAGGAAAGCAAAAACGCCCCTGCCCCCTCCGCTAATACATATAAGAATACAGTCAGGGATCTGATGCTGCAGAGAAATGACATGAGAGCCGCAATGGCTGCCGCTGCTCCTGCGGAAAAGCCTTCGGGAAAGTCTGATACAAACTATGACTCCCTCATAGATCTGAGACGGCTTTTAGATGCGGGCATCATTACGGAGGAGGAATTCTCCGCCAAGAAAAGGCAGATACTCGGTATATGATCCGTCCCCTTATATAATATGCAAAACACCCCGGAAGCTAAGTTCCGGGGTGTTTTTATAGGGAAATCATTAAGGCTGTTTATATCTTATTTGTAGGGTTTGTAGAGGGGTCCGAAGTTCATGCAGGCTCTGTAGTCCGCTCCCTCCTTGTCCTTTGTTCCGAAAGCGCTCCATGCTGCGGGACGGTAGATCTTCTCATCCGGTACGTTGTGCATTGCTACCGGGATACGGAGCATTGAAGCCAGGGTTATAAGATCTGCGCCTACATGTCCATATACGGAAGCTCCGTGGTTTGCGCCCCAGGCTCTCATTACCTCGTAAGCGCTCTTGAATACGGAACCTTCCTTGCCGTCACATCTGGGAGCAAACCAGGTGCAGGGCCAGGTGTAATCTGTTCTCTTCCAAAGCGTGTCGGTAACCTCGGCAGGAAGCTTTACTGTCCATCCTTCCGCGATCTGGAAGAAGGGTCCCAATCCCTTGACGAGATTAAGTCTTACCATGGTAATGGGCATTTCAGCATCCGTAAGGAATCTTGAAGAATAGCCGCCGCCTCTGAAATATCCGTTATCTGCGGGATTCCATGTGGTAGCTTCCAGCATCTTCTTCTGGTCATCCTCTGTCAGGTTCCAGAATTCCTTAACAACGTTCTCGCCCTTCTCATTTACAGAAGCTCCGGAATAATCAAGAGCGGAAGCACCTGAGTTGATGAGATGCAGGAATCCGTCGGAATCCTTGGCGTGTCCCTCTATCTCGTAACCGGTAACTCTCTTTACGGAATCACCGCTCCAGTATGTACGTACATCAGAGAAGATAGATGCCATACCGGTAAGCTGCTTTTCAAGGAGCATGCATACACCGTTCAGCACATCATTCTCAGTAGCGAGAACGTAGGGCTCCCTGGCGCCGTCATAGTCAAATGAAGTGGAAAGGAATGCTTCAGGGAAGTCGCAGTTCGGCCAATGGTCTGTCCACTGCCTCTGTCCCTGGAAACCGCCTGCTATGGCGTTATGTCCAAGAGCTTCCTCTTCAAAGGCCTGCTTTCCTGCAGTAGCGTTCTTATCCGCAAGCTTATCATTACCTCTCATCAGATCCTTGATGATGATATACATCTTTACGGTGAATTCCCACTGCTCGTCCTTAACTTTCCTGTCCTTCTGTATCCAGTCAGGGTTCTTGTCAAAGCCTTCAGGACAGTACTTCTTTGTCCACTCGAGAGCCCTCTTGAACTCTTCTTCATCGTAGATACCTTCTTCCATGCGGCGGATGATCTCAACCTCATCCACGGATTCCACTCTCATTCCAAGATAGGACTCTATGAAATCCTGATCCATGATGGAACCGCCGATACCCATGGTAACGCTTCCGATCTGCAGATAGGAAAGTCCCCTTATGGAAGCTGCCGCAACTGCCGCACGTCCGAAACGGAGCAGCATTTCCTTTACATCATCGGGAATTGTCTCATCATCCGCATCCTGAACGTCTTTTCCGTACATTCCGAAAGCAGGAAGCCCCTTCTGTGCATGTGTTGCGAGCACTGATGCCAGATAAACCGCACCGGGCCTCTCTGTAGCGTTTAGTCCCCATACTCCCTTGATGGTATTGGGGTCCATATCCATTGTCTCAGAACCGTAGCACCAGCAGGGGGTAACTGAAAGAGTGATCTCTACTCCCTCTTTCTTAAACTGCTCTGCGCAGAGTGCGCTCTCTTTAACACGTCCGATAGTTGTATTCGAGATCACAACCTTAACCGGTGTGCCGTCTGCATATTTTAAATTTTCCTCATAAAGCTTTTTGGCACGCTTTGCCATGCTCATTGTCTGTTCTTCAAGAGATCCCCTTACATCAAGGGGTCCTTTTCTGCCGTCTATGATAGGACGGATGCCGATAACCGGATGTCCACCTACAAGCTTTCTGCTGTCTGCCATAATATCGATGCCGCTCCTTTCTTGGAAACATAAACCTGCGAGTAAAAACGTTTCGCTTATTGGATACTTTACCATTATTTATCCCCAAATAATAGGGAAATCATTGCAAAAGTATAACAATATTCACTTTTAAAGATAATTTATCAAGTTATGACAAATACACATGGGTATTCTTGTGCAGAATGCACAGAAACGTCGGAGCAAAAGCTGTACCCGGAAAGCGCTTGCCGGACTTTTGTTCAAATAAAAAGGGGACGGAAGAACCGTCCCCTGACATTACATTATCGTTTGTTTTATGAATTGAAGTATTCAAGGATCTCGGGCAGAAGCTCGTCAACCTTGTCATTATCCAGCTGGCAGGTACCGGCGTTCTTGTGGCCGCCTCCGTTGTGCTTAAGGCAGATATCTGCGATATTCTTATCCACATCCGGAGAATCCTTGAAAATGGACTTTCCAATCATAACTGCGGTATTCTGCTTCTTAAGTCCCCATGCGATATGCAGGCTGAAATATGCATCCGGGAACATGGTGTAGATCAGGAAACGGTTACCGGTATAAATGGGATCCTCATTTCTAAGATCAACTATTACGCAGCGTCCTTCCTGGCGGCTGATCCTCTCAAGCTGCTCCTTGAACTTCTCCTGCTGGGCGAAATACATATCCACACGCTCTTTAACATCGGGAAGCTGAAGCACATCCTCAATGGAATGATCCAGACAATAATCGATAAGCTCCATCATCAGATCGTAATTGGATATCCTGAAGTCATGGAAACGTCCCAATCCGGTCCTGGCATCCATTAAGAAGTTCATAAGTACCCAATCCTTGGGGTTCTTAACTTCATCTATGGTAAAGTCAGCGCTGTCACCCTTGTCAACAGCTGTCATGATCTCGTCGGAAATACGGGAAAGATCATACTTATCTTTATAATAGTTATGCACTACCCTGGCTGCGGATTTAGCCTCTCCCTCTATGACCCACTTTCCGGAGCCTACAGCATCGGATTTTCTGCTGAGCTCGGACTCATGATGGTCAAAACACAGCCCTACTCTCTCGTCATAGGGAAGGTTGGTGGTGATATCATCGCTGTTCAGATCAACCTTTCCGTCCTGAACATCCTTCGGGTGTACAAATTTAATCTCATCAACAAGCTTGATCTCTTTCAGGATCATAGCACAAACAAGTCCGTCAAAATCACTCCTCGTAACTAATCTCATTCTTATCCCCTGCCTTTCATAACGTCATAACGGATAAAATGCCGTCTATGGTATTTTACTATTTATCTCCCATTTTTACAATACAAATCCCTGCTAAGATGATTTTTTCGTCCCTTGATGTTTCTAACGGCGGCACTATAATATACTCATGCAGTATCTGGAATTACACGAAAATAAAAAACACGGGACAGCGGAATTTCCCTTTGAATATCACCACTTAAACAGAAAGCACCCCAGGTATGTAATGGATTACCACTGGCATGAGGAATTTGAGCTCATAAGGGTGCTTAAGGGTGTGCTGGAAATGACGGTGGATGATGAGCATTTTACCCTCCGGCCCTCGGAGCTGGTGCTGGTTCCCGGGGGAGCGCTCCATGCGGGTGTGCCGGAAAACTGCACCTATGAGTGCCTGGTCTTTGACCTGTCCTATTTCATGAATTCAGGGCCCATGTCTTCACCCTGGTTTCATAAGCTTATTTCCAAATCCTTAAGGCCCTCTATCTTTTATGATAAGAGCAATAAGGATATCATCCGGACAGCGGCGGCAATATTTGACTCCATATCCAGTCCGGCGGAGGGCTATGAGCTGTCTGTGGCCGGATCCATTTCATTGCTTTTCGGACAGATACTTACGAACAGACTGTATAATACCGGGGCTCCGGAGTCCTTAAGGGGAACGAAAAGGATAAGCAGATTCAAAAGTGTACTGGACTATATAGATCACAACTATTCTTCGGAGATCACATTGAAACAGCTGTCAGACGAGGCGGGGATGAATCCCGGCTATTTCTGCCGTTTCTTCCGCAGGATGACCAGCCGCAGCCCCATGGATTACCTTAATTACCAGAGGATAGAGCATGCCTGCTACGAGCTCTCCCATCAGGGAAGGTCTGTAACAGAG
>JAFSKT010000020.1 GCA_017448845.1 Lachnospiraceae bacterium | reverse complement strand
CATTTTACAAAAATGGACCACTAACCCCGTCCCCCAGGCACACACCAGCCCCAGAGTAGCCTCAGCCCCAAATCTCACGACAGGAGGAAAACATGTACGATTATCTCATAGTTGGAACCGGCCTCTACGGAGCGGTATTCGCAGCCGAGGCCATAAAAAAGGGAAAGAAGTGCCTTCTTATCGACAAGAGGCCGCATATCGGAGGCAATATCTATACCGAGAAGTGCTGCGGTATAAATGTCCATAAGTACGGAGCCCACATATTCCACACGGACAGTGAACGGGCATGGAATTATGTAAACCAACTCGTGCCCTTCAACAGATATACCAATTCCCCTGTAGCCAGATATAAGGATGAATTATATAACCTTCCCTTCAATATGAACACCTTCCACGCTCTCTGGGGAGTCACTACCCCCGAAGAAGCGAAGAAGATCATTGAATCCCAGGCGAAGGAAGCCAGAGAAAGGATAGGAGACAATCCCGCCAACCTGGAGGAACAGGCTCTGGTCCTGGGGGGAAAAGACATATATGAAAAGCTGATAAAGGGCTATACGGAGAAACAGTGGGGCCGGAGAGCCACAGAACTCCCTGCCTTTATTATAAAGAGGCTGCCCTTCCGTTTTATCTATGACAACAATTATTTCAACGATGCTTTCCAGGGCATACCCATCGGCGGCTACACTCCCCTTATAGAGAAACTTCTTGAGGGGGCCGATATTCGCCTCAATACGGACTTTTTCGCAGCCAGGGAAGAACTTTCCCGTGAAGCGGAGAAGATCATCTTTACGGGGCTTATAGACGAGTATTTCGACTATTGCTACGGCCCTCTGGAATACAGGAGCCTAAGGTTCGAGACCGAGATTCTTGATACGGACAATTACCAGGGCAATGCCGTCGTGAACTACACCGAATATGAGATCCCCTACACCAGGATCATCGAGCATAAGCACTTTGAGGAATTCGGCTCTTATGAAAAGCACTCCGATCCCGGAAAGACCGTGATCACCAGGGAATATCCCGCCGCCTGGCAAAAGGGAGACGAACCCTACTATCCCGTGAATAACGAAGAGAACAACGCTCTTTATGAGAAATACAAGGCCCTGGCCGACGAATCCGGAGTGTTTTTCGGAGGCCGCCTTGGCAAATACAAATACTACGACATGGACGACGTGATCCTGGATGCCCTTGCTGATACAGAGAGTATTCTTTGATGGTTAATCGTTGAAATCAATCCCCGGCCTGCCGGATGGTGAACTAGCTGTTTATCCAGAGGACCGGGGATTTTGCCGCTATACTATTATGTCTAAACCAGGGCTTTTCCTCCGAAAAGGGCATAGATTCTGAGCAGAGGCCTTGGCATCTGAAGAGATTTCATGCCTAAGAAGGAGAAAAAGGCCGGAAAAGGGCATAGATTATGAGCATAGGCCTCGGCGTCTGAAGAGATTTCATGCCTAAGGAGGAGAAAAAGCCCGGAAAAGGGCATAGATTCTGAGCAGAGGCCTTGGCGTCTGAAGAGATTTCATGCCTAAGGAGGAGAAAAAGCCCGGAAAAGGGCATAGATTCTGAGCAGAGGCCTTGGCGTCTGAAGAAATTTCATGCCTAAGGAGGAGAAAAAAGCCGGAAAAGGGCATATTTCCCCGGGGGAGAAAAGAAATAACGATTGTTTTTAAAAAAGAACAAAAAAGGGTATTGTATTATTGACATTTTTATGATAATTTAGGGTTGTATAAGTAGCATTTTATATAGGAGTACTATATTCGCTGATATCTGCTATGTAAAGGATGCAAACTACTGCGGAAGGAACCGCAGTTCCCATGGAAGGGAATAATGCAGAAAGGAGGGATCCGGTATGTCAGCTTTCACATTATCTAACATATATTCAAACGTTCTGACATCGTATGCGCCGAAGTCTTCGCGTTACGATTCTCACAAGCGGGATGAGCTGAAATCTGTTTACAAATCAATAGTAAAACAGAATGAGGATGCACCTCTTTTCTTGATGGACGAAAGCGGTGAGTCTCAGAAGTTTGCTGTCAATCTGAAGGAAGATGCAAGAGAGCTGAAGAATGCCATTTCTTCACTGACTTCCGATCACTCCTCCAGCGTACTGGATAAGAAGATAGCCTCCTCCAGCAACGAAGATCTGGTGGAAGCCAAGTACATCGGACCCGATGACACCATCGATGACGCTCCTTCCTTTGATATAAGCGTTGAAGAGCTGGCATCCAATCAGGTGAATATCGGAGCCTTCCTTCCCAACGACGAGATGGGACTGGAGCCCGGGAATTACTCCTTCGACATAAACATAAACGATACGGATTATGAGTTCCAGTTCAGCGTTGAGGATAATGATAAGAACGCTGACATAGAGGGACGTATAGCCCGTCTTATAAGCCATGCCAATATCGGCCTTACCGCTTCGGTGATCTCGGGAGAGGACAACAGCGCACTCCGCATAGAGAGTACTTCCACCGGTATCAGGGGCAAGGACGGATTGAACTTTATCGTATCCGACGATAATACCAGCCGTAAGAAGGGTGCAGTTGAATACTTCGGTATCAACCATGTGGCACATGAGCCCAGTAATGCGGCATTTTCCATTAACGGCAAGGAACACAGCGCATTCTCCAATAACTTTACCGTAGATAAGTCCTTTGAGCTGAACCTTAAGGGCGCGACAGAAGGAGATGAGCCTGTACACATCGGCCTGAAGACCGACTTGGACGCTCTGACCGAGAATATCAACAATCTGGCCGGAGCATACAACGATTTCATAAGACGCGCTGCTGAGTACACCCAGAACTATGGGAAATCCGGCAGGTTCATGCATGAGATGTCCAATCTGGCCGGAAGTTATGCAAATTCTCTGGATGCGGTAGGACTGGCCTTAAGGGAAGACGGAACTCTGGCAGTAGACAGCAAGCTTCTTCAGGCTTCTGCATCTGAAGCTGATCCCAAGGAGAGCCTGTCAGCCATCCAGAGGTTCACAAACGCCCTTACCAGAAAGAGCAATGAGATTTCGCTCAATCCCATGAAATACGCAAACCAGGTTGTGGTGGCGTACAAGAATCCGGGCAAGAACTTCCCGAATCCTTACGTTACCAGCATGTACAGCGGCATGCTGTTCTCCAGTTACTGTTAAATCCGGAAAAACGGGGTCTGAAGCCGCCAATCGAGGCGGCTTTTTTATTTATACAGGCCCTTTCCGACAGAGGCGGAGAACAGGTTTTTAACCGGTTCGGAAGGGTTTAAGGAATTTGCAAACAGGACCCCGGTCATGGTATAATTTCATCAAATGCGCCTCTTTAGCGCGCTAAATTTGCAGAGGGTAATTCAGGAAACAAACATGGAAAAAGAAAAGATGAATTATGAGGGAGTAGACAGCTGGGAAACCATTATCCTGCTGTACAATTCGGCCCTTAAAGAGATAGGTACCAAGCTTGCCATCTTAAATGATGAATTTCAGCATGTTCATCAATATAATCCCATAGAGCACATGAAGAGCAGGATAAAGACTCCGGAGAGCATAGTAAAGAAGCTTAAGCGCAGGGGTTATGAGTCCACCATAGAGAATATGGTGAAATACGTCAATGATATAGCGGGCGTAAGGGTTATCTGTTCTTTCACATCAGATATTTACAGGGTGGCGGAGATACTGGCCAATCAGAGCGATATAAACGTGCTGTCCATAAAGGATTATATCAAGCATCCCAAGGAAAGCGGATATAAGAGCTATCATATGATAGTCACGGTTCCGATCTTTCTTTCCGACGGTGTGGTGGACACAAAGGTGGAGATCCAGATACGTACGGTTGCCATGGATTTCTGGGCCAGCCTGGAGCATAAGATCAACTATAAATACGAGGGGTATGCCCCTGAACATATCAAGCGTGAGCTGTTCGAATGCGCGGAGATGGTATCGGATCTGGATGCCAAGATGATGTCTCTTAACGAAGAGATCCGGGGCGCTCATGAACAGCAGGAGTCTGAGCAGGAGAAACGTCAGCATGAAAAGCACGAGGCTGAAAAGACATTCTTCAAGGAAAGATTCTACGGTGAAGCAGAATAGATACAGTGTCCCTATCCTCTTATCGGTTCTGCTTTTCATCATACCCTGTCTCAGCGGCTGTATGGAAGCAGGGGCCGCGGACTGGATAGGAGAGAAGAAGGCTGAGACTGTGGCAGAAGAGGAGCCCTCTACGGAGGAAGAAGCGGATCCCGAAACCGTAGGTGAAGTAGAAGGCGGAGATAAGGAAATAGAGAATGAGCTTCCTACCTACACTATCCCGGAAGAGGAGATAGAGGAAGAAGAGGAAGTAAGCGAGAATGCTGTTGAAGAGGTAGCAGAGGAAGTGGATGAGGGTGAGAACCACGATGTTACCATAGGCAGCTGGGATGGGGATGACTGGTATGCGGAGGCAACCATCGGTGAGAATTACAGTATAGATGTTTCTGTAACCTCCACCAGGGAGGCCATGGTACAGGAAAAGGTCACGAGCTACGAGAGCGCAGGAAAGCAGAAGGGTAATAAGATCAATGATGTGCGCTTCGCTTACTTTAAGAAATACGAAGAAGGCGATAAGGAAGCCGCTGCCGATGACGTGGAAGACTATGAAGATATAGACGAGATGCACGGAAAGCAGATGGACGCCATCATGGCCCTGTCTGACGATATCGGTAAGCTTATAGCCCAGTTCGGGATCACCGCCTATGATTTTGACCATCCCGCAGAAAATGATGATGACGGCATAATAGTCTTAGATCTTTACAGGAAGAACAGTTTCCAGTATCTTATGACGGTAACCTTCGAGGATGAAGACAGCAGTAAGATAGAGTCCATAGAATTTGATCTGGAGACATGATATGACAAATGAAACGGCGCCAGGGGATTTACCCGGGCGCCGTCTGTGTTTGTGTGTTAACCGGTATCAGACCCGGTTATGGTTTATGAGGCAGCCGTCAAGGATGATGCGGCGCTCCTCATCCGTAAGATCGCCCAAAGTCAGGGTGAATTTCTTTAATTCCCCGTCCTTTACTACATAGGCGCTGATCTTGTCTTTTTTCTCAGAAACGCTTTCCCTGATCCCCGGAATAAAGATATAGTCCAGGTTCTTAAAGGGCAGGGAGCCGTTTTTGATGATGAAGGGAAGCATTCCCCAGTTGATCAGGTTACTTCTGTAGCGCTTGGTCGCATACTCATTTGCGATATTTGCCCAGCCTCCCAGAACCTTCTGGCAGGAAGCGGCCTGTTCCCTGGCAGAGCCGTCACCGGGCTTTACTGCGAAAATAGTGGAGCCGATACCTGTGTTTTCCACTGTGACTCCTTCGAATTTCTCTCCGAGTGTCCTGAATATGCCTGAAAGAACCGGGTCTCCGGCCTCCCTGGCTTTTTCGAGAGCCGCAACCTCTTTAGCTCTTTTTACGTAATCGGGATCCTTTCTGGAAAGGGTAAATTCCGCAAGGCCAAGAGGATTTGACCTGAAGGAAGATGTTTCTCCCGAGGGGATGAGCTCATCTGTGGTGGTGACGGGATCGTGGATCTCTGACACCACTTTCAAGAGGAGATTGTCGGTAAGAGCGACCATCTCGGGCCAGTCCTTTATATTGGGACCAAGGATCAGCTCGGCTTTGCTGTCCGCTTCTCCCTTTGAATCAAAGACTCTCTTTTCGTAGATCTCACTGTCAAAGAAGTACTTATACTTTGCTATATCCGCATCCATTTCGGAGGCTGCGGTAAGAATGCCCTTATTTGCTGCCGTGGCGGCTATGGAGCGGGCGTCCATAAGTGCTACGGAGGATATCTGTCCGTTCTGGACCTTGGAGCCTTCCCTGTTGGGGAAATTCCTGGTGGAATGCCTTATGGAGAAAGCGTTGTTTGAAGGCGTATCCCCGGCACCGAAGCAGGGACCGCAGAAACAGGTCTTTACCACAACGCCTGCATCTATGAAACGGGAGATGGAGCCGTTTTTAACGAGCTCAGCATATACAGGCATGGAAGCCGGATATACGCTCATGGTAAAGGCGTCGCTTCCTATGTCTCTTCCCTTTAAGATATCCGCAGCAGCGCAGAGATTTTCGAAACCGCCGCCGGCGCAGCCTGCGATGATACCCTGATCCACAAGGAGCCTGCCGTCCTTTATCTTCTTATGGAGATCAAGCTTAACCCTGTCTCCGAAGGAAACTTTGGCCCTCTTTTCCACATCTGAAAGGATGTCTTTAAGGTTGGCGTTCACTTCCTCTATGCTGTAAACATTGCTGGGATGGAAGGGCATGGCTATCATGGGCTTTATCTTTGATAAATCCACGGTCACAACCTCGTCATACCAGGCGGTTTTTGCGGGTTCAAGCTTTTTGTAGTCGGCCTGTCTGCCGTGAAGGCTTAAGAATTCCTCCGTCTTTTCGTCTGTCCTCCAGATAGATGAAAGACAGGTGGTCTCAGTGGTCATTACGTCTACGCCGATCCTGAAATCCATGCTTAAATTCGAGATTCCGGGGCCCACGAATTCCATCACCCTGTTCTTTACGATACCGTCCTTGAAAAGCGTGCCGATAAGGGCGAGAGCCACGTCCTGGGGGCCTACGCCGTAAGAGGGCTCGCCTTCAAGATATATGGCTACAACGCCGGGATAATCGATATCGTAGGTCTGGTTTAAGAGTTGTTTTACAAGCTCAGGGCCGCCTTCGCCCATGGCCATGGTTCCCAGGGCACCGTATCTGGTGTGGGAATCGGAGCCCAAGATCATCTTTCCGGCTCCCGCCAGCATTTCCCTTGCATACTGGTGGATCACCGCCTGATGGGGAGGTACATAGATACCGCCGTATTTTTTTGCGGCGCTTAAGCCGAATACGTGGTCATCCTCATTGATGGTGCCGCCTACTGCACACAGGGAATTGTGGCAGTTGGTTAAGATATAGGGCAGGGGGAACTTCTTTAACCCGGAAGCCCTGGCAGTCTGTATGATTCCCACATAGGTAATGTCATGGGAGGTGATACAGTCAAATTTTATCTTCAGCTTATCGTCATTCCCGGAGGTATTGTGGGAAGAGAGGATGCCATAGGATATGGTACCCTTTTTTGCCTCTTCCGCAGTGACCTTATCCGGTGCGCTGTCGCTTATGGTGGTGCCCTTCAGAAGGAAGGCGCCCTTCCCCCTTACCGCTATTGCTTCTTTCATTTTAATACCTTACTTTCTGATCTTCTTCGGCAATACTACGTGGTCAAGATGCCAGATCTCGTCGACGTATTCCTTGATGGTCCTGTCGGATGAGAACTTTCCGGTGGAGGCCACATTCAATATGGCTTTCTTTGCCCAGAGGGACTTATCCCTGTACTGTCTCTCAACCTCGCTCTGAGCCTCGGCATAGGAGCGGAAGTCCTTTAAGATAAAGTACATGTCAGCCTTGTTGGTGCTCTGGGTATTTAAGAGGGAGTTGTAAAGATCCCTGAACCTGTCCGGATCGTCCTTTGAGTAGAATCCGTTTATAAGCTGGGTCAGCACGTCCCTTATCTCCTGATCGGAATTAAAGATCGTCATGGGATCGTAACCGCCGTTCTTCTCGTAATTCATAACCTCTTCGGCGCTCATACCGAAGATGAACATGTTCTCCTTGCCCATTTCTTCAGCCATCTCAACGTTGGCGCCGTCCATGGTGCCGAGAGTCAGGGCTCCGTTCAGCATGAACTTCATGCAGCCCGTTCCGGAAGCTTCCTTACTGGCTGTGGAGATCTGCTCGGATACGTCGGCTGCCGCAAAGATCAGCTCAGCATTGGAAACCCTGTAATCCTCTATGAAGACCACCTTTATCTTTCCGTCGATGGAGAGATCGTTATTAACCACGTCAGCTACGGAGTTGATAAGCTTAATGGTGAGCTTTGCGTTCCTGTAGCCTGCAGCGGCCTTTGCGCCGAAGATAAAGGTCCTGGGATAGAAGTCCATATCGGGATGGCTCTTTATCTTGTTGTAGAGGCTCATTACATGAAGGATATTTAAGAGCTGCCTCTTATATTCGTGCAGTCTCTTTACCTGTACGTCAAAGATGGAGCGGGGATCCACTTCCACGCCGTTATGATCCAGTATGTATTTCGCAAGGCGCTGCTTATTCTTGAACTTGATGTTCATGAATTCGTTCTGCGCCTTCTTGTCGTCAGCATATACGGCTATGCCGTGGATCTTCTTAAGGTCTGTGATCCAGTCGGGACCCACATGGTCGGTAACCCAGTCAGCTAAATAGGGATTGCCGTGGAGAAGGAATCTTCTCTGGGTGATGCCGTTGGTCTTATTGTTGAACTTATCGGGCATCATCTCGTAGAAGTCTTTGAGCTCCCTCTTCTTAAGGATCTCGGTGTGGAGCCTTGCCACACCGTTTACGGAGAAACCGGCGCAGATGGCAAGGTATGCCATCCTTACCTGTCCGTCGTAGATTATGGCCATATTCCGGATCTTTTCCTGATCCCCGGGATAGGCGGCCTGTATCTGCAGGCAGAAACGGCGGTTGATCTCCTCGATTATCTGATAAACCCTGGGAAGCAGACGGGAGAAGAGCTCTATGGGCCACTTTTCCAGAGCTTCGCTCATGATGGTGTGGTTTGTATAAGCACAGGTGCTGGTGGTAACCTTCCAGGCCTCATCCCAGGAGAGATCGTAGTCATCCATAAGGATCCTCATAAGTTCGGGGATAGCCACGGTGGGGTGGGTATCATTTAACTGGAAGATGTTCTTTTCAGCGAATTTTCTGATGTCGTCGTGCTTACGCATGTACTTTGCAACTGCCTCCTGTACGGAAGCGGAGATGAAGAAATACTGCTGCTTAAGCCTCAGCTCTTTTCCGGCATAGTGGTTGTCATTGGGGTAGAGGACTTCCACGATGTTCTTTGCCAGATTGTCCTGTTCAACGGCCTTTCTGTAATCGCCCTTATCAAAGGAATCAAGCTGGAAGCACTCTACAGGCTCAGCATCCCAGATACGAAGGGTATTTACTATGCCGTTTCCGTAGCCCACTATGGGCATGTCATAGGGGATGGCGTTTACGGACTGATAGCCGTCCTGGATAAAGTGGTTACGTCCGTTGCTGTCTGTCTCAACCCTTACAAAGCCACCGAACTTAACCTCTTTCTTATATTCCCTTCTCCTGAGTTCGAAGGGATTGCCGTCACGAAGCCAGTCATCGGGGATCTCCAGCTGATAGCCGTTCTTTATCTTCTGCTTGAACATGCCGTAGCGGTATCTGATACCGCAGCCGTAAGCTGAATATCCGAGGGTTGCCAGGGAATCTAAGAAGCAGGCTGCAAGCCTTCCAAGGCCTCCGTTTCCCAGAGCAGCATCCGGCTCTTCATCCTCGATGGCGTTCAGGTCGATGCCCAGTTCCTTTAAGGACTCCTTGACCTCCTTATATTCGCAGAGGTTTATAAGGTTGTTTCCCAAAGCCCTTCCCATAAGGAATTCCATGGAGAGGTAGTAGACAGTTTTCGGATCCTCTTTTTCATAGGCCTTCTGAGTCGTCATCCAGTCTTCGATGATGGTGTCCTTTACCGCAAAGCAGACTGCCTGGAATATCTCCTGTTTATCAGCCTCCTTTAAGTTTTTTCTGTAAAGGGAACGTACATTGTCTTCGATCTGCTGCTTGAATTTTGCCTTGTCAAATTTCCTCATCTTCTGCCCTACAACTCCTTTCTCAGTCTATTTTCTCTACTCCGAGAGTTACTCTTTCCCCATTTATATCCCATTCCTTTGTATATCCGGAAAGTCCTGCCAGATCTATAAGGGAGGCCATGGTCTCGGTCTTTACGAAATCTGCATTCTCTGTAAGGTATTCCTCCAGCTTTTCGCTTCCGGTCATGGATATCCTTATCTTGTCCATTACCTCGAAACCGGCTTCCTTTCTCATGGTCTGGATCTTGCTTATAAGCTCACGCACATAGCCCTCTTCCAGCAGTTCCGGAGTAAGGTTGGTGTCCAGCACTACGGTAACAGCGTTGTCGCTCTGCTCTACGAAGCCCTCTTTATTGCTCATTTCGATAAGGAGATCTTCTTCGGCGAGCCTAACTTCACTGCCGTCGAAATTGAATTTGAGGGCACCCTCATCCTTAAGGGTATCCATGGCTTCGTTGCCGTCTAAGTTCGTGAGAGCTTCACGGATCTTATTTAACAGTTTTCCGAATTTAGGTCCTACGGTCTTAAGCTGGGGCTTGAAGGTATAGGTGGTGAAAGCCCTCACATCCTCAGAGAATTCCACGGATTTAACGTTCAGCTCTTCAAGGATGATCTGCTTATAGAAGTCGGACATTTCCTTGGCCTTGACATACATCTTCCCTATGGGCTGGCGGTTCTTGATACCGCTCTCATTTCTGGCGGCACGGCCAAGTACGACCATATCCAGCACGTCTTCCATATCCTTTTCCAGAGTCTTGTCGATAAGGCTCTCGTCGGGAACGGGATAGT
>JAFSKT010000230.1 GCA_017448845.1 Lachnospiraceae bacterium | reverse complement strand
CGGCACAAAGCCGCTGTTATCGGGATTTTCCGGCGCCGGCACAAAGCCGCTGTTGTCGGGATTATCCGGAGATGGCACGAATCCGCTGTTATCAGGGCTTTCAGGTGAAGGCGCAGCTGTTCCCGGATCGAAGGCTCCCTGATCGTTCCGGTTTTCCGGAGGTGCCTGTCCTCCCCCGGTTTCCGGCTTCTCCGAAGGAATCTCTTCTCCGCTGTTTCCCGGCTTCTCCGAAGGGTTCTCTACTCTGCTGTAACCCTGATCTTCCGGGGATTCCTGCTTCTTTCCGGAATCGTTTTCCGTATCCCTTTCCTTCTCCTCTACCGGATCATATTCCGGAACAGCAGAGGGAGCTTCATATTGAGGCACCTCTTCAGGTAAAGGGATTTCTGTTTCCGGCTTTCTCCTCTCCAGCATCAGCTGTCCGGGAGTCATACCCCTCTCTCCTGCTTCTCTCCTAAGCTCCGGCGTCATCCTTTCCACTTCAAAGGATACGGATCTGTCTTTATGGACTTCATTCCAGTGTTCTGCCGAAGATCTGAGCTCATCCATCATCCTGTCCCTGTTTCTCCCGGGGAAGATCCCGGTAACGGTAGATGCAGCAGGAATATCTTCTCCGTTTATATAATCCCGCTCCTCCATTCCGTCAAAAACTATACTTACCGCATCCGGCAGTTTCTTCCCGATAAGTTCGGGAGAAATATCCTGAAGAAGCTCTTTTCCGTCTTCATTCCCGTAATCCGCCCTGACAACCCTGTCTAGAATATTGATCCCCAGGGAAAGGGAAGGGTTCACATCAATAGTTACGGTCGAAACCGGCAGAGCATAGGCTGTAACAGCCCCGGTGAGGAGCAGTACAGAGGCCGCTGCCGCAACAGATGAAGCATAGCGGGACAGGGCAGAAAACCTCTTCTTCCCTTCCTCATGCACGGTGAAGGAAACCTCTTCCCTGCAGGGGATATCAAGTATCTGCCCCCGGACATAGCCCTTATCATCAATGTATTCAAGGGTTCCGTCGTGAAATGCCACAGCCGCTTTATTGTATTTTACGGATAGTACTACTGCTTTCATGATCCCATAAATCCTTCTATCTTACTGTAATCCCCTGCCTTTATAAGAACAGAGGCAAGGATGAATTTCCTGTGTCTTTCTATCAGCTTCCTGCTGGTCTTATATCTTTTAAGGAGCTCCGAGATCGGAAGCTTCCCCGTCTGTTTTAATATATCTAACAGGGGAGGCGGCAGGAAAAAGGCTTTGATCAGCTCTCCGCATGCCGTCTTTGTTTTCCCGGATTTAGGGGAGACTGCCGGAAGCTCAAATAAGTCCACGTCGTATTCCTTCAGCTCCTGCTCAAGGGCATCCAATTCGTCCTTCAGCGGATTGTCAATATAGACGGCAGTCTTCCGGTTGAGCTCGCTCTTTATGGAAATGTCCGCTTCCGTATCCTCGTCCCCGAAGTCGCCCCCGAATGAAGAGGGCTCCATAAGAAGCTCCCCGGAATGCTTTGAGTTCTTTCTGTATTCATCAAATATCCTGCTCTTTATTACCAGAGCGGCATAATTCCAGAAATTACCCTTTTCTTCATTATAAGAGTCAAGTGCCTCTGAAACAGCCATCAGCGCTATGGAGAACTCATCATCGCTGTCGGTTACGCTGTGTTTTAATATCCTTGCAGTGAGAAAAAGGATATGGTCCCTCTCCTCAGCAAGAAACTTACTCTTTTCCTCATTGCCGGAAGCTGCCCGGACAGCCCTCAGGTTTTCAGTTTGCCTGTCTTTTTCCATTGATTGTTTTTCTTTTCTTAATTTTTATTACGGTGTCCGCCCGAAAAAAAACGGGGTAAGGAAACACTACATATTATATCTTTTCCTGGCCCGACGCACAAATTTTTTTATACCCCGTTTTTTGTTCCCGGGCCGCCGTATTAAGCTTCAGAAGCAAAACCGCTCAAAAAAAAGCCCATAAAGGGGCAGAAAGAGGCAGCTATGTATAATAAGAAGAATCTGAAATTTATGGCGGCACTTATCAGTGCATCAGTCGTTGTTAGTTCCCTGTCCCTACCTGCTTTCGCTGCAGAAAATGAAACAGGGGAAACGGAAGTGATCCTTTCCACTGAAACATCAGCGGAGAATGTGATCCTGACCAGTTCCGGCGATAACACCATCACCTTCTCGGGTTCCGGGATAAGTGCAGAGGGAAGCGGCATTTCCATATCGGAATCGGATGGCATAACCACTGCGGAAATAGAGGCAGACGGTGAATACTCCCTTTCCGGCGAAGCCTCGGGAGTGTCGGTCACAGTTAAAAAAGGCACCACCGCCACCCTGGATCTCTCGGATCTTTCCATAGACAATTCCGGAAATGATGAACTTATCTTTTTTGACATCGGAAAGGGTTCCGAGATAAATATCGTATTAAATGGTGACGCCGCTATAAAGGGCGGAGAAAACGCCATTAAAGGAAAAGGATCCGTTATCAATATAAGCGGAGAAGGAAGCCTCAGCATAGAAGGCACTGCGGATGACGGCATAAAAGCAAAGGAAGGAACCGTGAGCATTTCCGGCGGGACCATTGATATCACGGAATGCGGCGGTGACGGCATACAGGCTGAAAACGTGGATATTTCCGGAGGGACCCTGAATATAGACACCTGGTATGATGGGGCCGCAACCCTGTATTACTCAAGTGGGTCCTATTCAGACGGAAGCGACACGTCAGTTAACTACCTCTGGGAGTCAGGGGACAGCATAAAGTATGAAAGGGTTAATGTGGACACCGGAAGCCACAAGGGCATCAAGGCCGGCACCAAGGCGAAGACCATAGAGTATAATGACGGGACAGAAAGTGAATCCCAGGAGGCCTCCGGCTCCCTTAAGATAAGCGGCGGCAATATAACAATTGACACCACAAAGAGCGGCCTTAAGGCAAACAGCCTCTCCGGCAGCAGCTACACCGCCACAAAGTCAGGAACATACATCATCGGCTCCCCGGATGATGCCATGAGCTGCAATAACGATATGGAGATAAGCGGCGGCACTATCGAGATCTCCTCTGCCGACGACGGCATTTCAGCCATGGGTGAGCTTGATATAACAGGGGACGCAGTCATCACCATCAATACAGCCTACGAGGGCATAGAGGCCCAGAGCGTTGTAATAGGGAAAGAGGACGGCTCCGATGATCCCCAGGTAACTATAAACAGTGCGGATGACGGCATAAATACCTCCGGAAAGACCCTTACCTATACCTATGATACCGCAGAGGACGAGGATAATGATGTGAATTATACCAAAAAGTCAGTGTCCTCCAGCTCCGGCAACAATATGACCGTGAACAGCGGATCCGTTACCATATATATAGACAGCGAGGGGACAAAAACAGCCTCCCTTCCCAACGGCTCCTTAAGCACCCTTAAATCCGTGTCCTTTAAGTCCTCCGGGGACGGCATCGACTGCAACGGAAGCCTTACCCAGAACGGCGGGGGGATCTATGTCTACGGCCAGGCTTCAGGAGACAATTCGCCCATAGACACAAATTCGGGTTTCACCTTTAATTCAGGCTCAAAGATCCTCGGCACCGGCGTTGACGGCATGAACGAGAGCCAGCCAAAGAGCGGCAGCGGTTCATATATAACCTACGGCGGGAATAACGGCGGAATGCCCGGCGGAGACGGAAATATGCCCTCTGAAGACCCGAATAACGGCAGTGAGAACGGCAATACCCCTCCCGAAATGACGGGAAGCAGCAGTGAAGACAGCAGCTCCATTTCCGGGATGCCCGGCGGAGACGGCAATACTCCCCCTGAAAGGCCCGATAATGACAGCGGAAACGGAAGCAATCCTCCTGAAATGCCTGGTAACGGCGAAATGCCTGGCAATGGCGAGATGCCCGGCAATGGCGAGATGCCCGGCAATGGCGAGATGCCCGGTAACGGCGAGATGCCCGGAAGCAGCATGGGAGGCAGCTTCAGCGCAGGACAGTACTGGGCTGTAGTGGACAGCAGCAGTAAGGTGGTTGACTTCGGACAGCTTAAATACTCAGGCTCATTTATAATCTACGGCTCGGACCTTATATCAGACGGAAGCTACACACTCACGGTCACTGATTCAGAGCCCGGCATCGGGGACACTCTTGAAATCACCGAAGGCAGCGGCCTTCCAAACGGCATGGACGGCGAGTTCCCCGGAAACGGGATGCCGGAAAATGGCAGCGTTCCCGGCTCCTTAAGCGGAAACAGCATAAGCAGCAATGTTGTAACCGGAAGCTTCTCAATAGGAGATTATTCCTTTGAATACCGGTACACGGACAATATTTCCTATAACGGTAAAAAGCAGAAACTGGACGACTTCACCGTAAACGGAGAGGACGCAGGCAGCACTTTAAGCGGAAATATTATATTTAAGAAAGTGAGATACAAGAATAACAAGGCTGTGGGAGAAGGAAAGGCTATCCCCGTATTCAAGGCCGCAAGGGGCTCCGGTACCGATGTGAGAAAGGCCGTTGCCGCCATTAATAAGGAATTCAAGACAAATCCGCTTTTATTCAACATCTCACAGGGTGTCCTGGATGAAAGCAGCATAAGCGGAACGGCAATTTATTATAAGAATACAGGCAGGTGGCGCTTTAACCTTAAGCAGATGAATTCCGACGGAACATATACAAAGCTTAAGTACAGGGCAAATGACAACGGAGACTTTACCGTGGACAGCAACTCCTTAGACAGTGATAATAACACCGTGACCATCACCGGAATCAACAACTATACAGGAAGCGCAGTAATTCAGGTAACCGTAAAGTAAAGTAAAACAGATACTAGAACTTCCCACATGTAAGCAAATACGAGGCTTATCATGTCATCCTGAGGGCTTTAGCCCGAAGGAACCTATACTCGATAATGGTAGAAAGATTCTTCGCTACTCTCTGAATGACATATGGGAAGTTTTAGTAAATAATAAGGCCGGCCATAGATGCGGCCGGCACAGAGTAAACACCAAAACGAAAAGGGTTTTGGCGTTTACTTTTTAAAGCTTTACCTGCTGCTTATGCAGCGCATGGCGTTCAGGACGGCAAGGACCATCACTCCCACATCCGCAAAAACCGCAGTCCACATATTGGCGATCCCCAATGCCCCGAGAACGAGGCAGGCTGCCTTGACTCCGATTGAAAACCCTATGTTTTCTTTTACGATACGCAGGGTTTTCCCGGAGACTGCCATGGCATCCGCGATCTTTAATGGATCATCATCCATGAGAACTATATCCGCAGCCTCTATGGCGGCATCCGACCCAAGGGCTCCCATGGCTATTCCGATATCCGCTCTTGACAGTACCGGAGCATCATTTATCCCGTCACCCACAAAGACCGTTTTCCCTTTACGCTCCTTCATGATCTCCTCTAGTTTACTTACCTTGTCCTGGGGAAGGAGGCCGCTGTATACCCTGTCTACCTTAAGTTCCTCTGCCACTGCCTCTGCTACGTTTTCCCTGTCACCGGTGAGCATCACGGTTTCCTTAATCCCTGCCTTTTTAAGCTCCTCTATGGCTTTGGCGCTGTTCGGCCTTACCACATCGGAAATAAGGACATGGCCGGCATAGGCCCCGTCTATTGCCACATGGATAAGGGTTCCTGTGTGGGTCTTGCAGCTATCGCATTCGGGTATCTCCGAACCATTAAGGCAGTCCGCCATCAGCAGTTCATTACCCGCAAATACAGTCTTTCCGTCTACTATAGCCTTTACGCCCTTTCCCGGGATCTCTTCCGCATCTTCAACGCTGCAGCCGTCCGCCTCGTTGCCGTAGGCGTTCTTAAGGGACTGGGCCACCGGATGGTTTGAATACCTTTCGGCATGGGCGACCAGATGAAGGAGCTCCCTTTCACTTATCTCACCGGGATGGATATTTGCCACCTCAAAAACACCTTTTGTAAGAGTCCCTGTCTTGTCAAAAACCATAGTCTCCGCTTCCGACAGGGCTTCTAAGTAGTTTGAACCCTTTATAAGCACTCCCTTTCTTCCGGCGCTACCAAGCCCCGCAAAGAAACTCAAGGGTATGCTTACCACCAGAGCGCAGGGACAGCTTATTACAAGGAAGATAAGCGCCCTGTATACCCAGTTACCCCATGAGGGAACGTTTCCGCATACATAAAGGAAAAGGGGCGGGATCAGGGCGATAGCCAGAGCCGCAAACACCACCGCAGGAGTATAGATCCTTGAAAACTTTGCGATAAAATTCTCTGACTTTGATTTTCTTGAAGAAGCGTCTTCTATGAGCTCCATGACCTTTGATACCGTGGATTCACTGAATTCCCTTGTGGTCTTAATATAAAGGAGGCCGTTCTTATTTATGCATCCGCTTATCACCTCATCGCCTTCGTTAACATCCTTAGGAAGGGACTCCCCGGTAAGAGCTGCAGTATCAAGGCTTGAGCTTCCCTTTACCACTATGCCGTCTATGGGTATCTTTTCCCCGGGGCGCACTGCAATGACGGTACCGATCTCCACATCATCGGGATCCGTCTCCACAAGCTCACCCTTCTCATCAGGTATAAAAGCCTTATCCGGGGAAATATCCATAAGCTCCGTGATACTCTTCCTGCTGTTATTCACCGCATAGCTCTGGAACAGCTCTCCCGTCTGGTAAAAAAGCATTACGGCTACAGCTTCCGTATAGTCCCCGTCCCTTACAAAGCCTGCGCCAAAGGCTCCGAGGGTTGCTACGGTCATTAGGAGGCATTCGTCAAAAGGCTGTCTGTTTATTATGCCGTGAACAGCTTTTTTAAGCACATCATAGCCCACGATAAAATAGGGAACGAGAAAGAGGAAAAACCTTAATACTCCCTCTGTCCTTACGACGGTAAGCAGTATTAAAAGCAGTGCCGCTGCGATTATCCTTATTAAAATGATCTTCTGTTTTTTATTCATACTATCTTTCCTCTGTTCCCTTAAGTGCATTACTGCCGGACCCGGCCTCATCCCTTAAACTTCAGTCTCCGCTTCAATAAAAGATACTGCAGTCGCTTTCAACCGCTTTGCAGTTTTTTTCCACCTCTTTTATCACCGCATCCGGATCGGCTCCCTCTTCAAACTCCACCTTCATCTTTAGCATCATGAAGTTTACCACTGCGTCCTTTACGCCCTCCGTAGCCTTTGCGGCGTCTTCCATCTTCTGTGCGCAGTTTGCGCAATCCACATCGATCTTATAGCTCTTTTTCATCTCATATCCCTTCTTTCCTCAAAAAATTTTTAATTTAACGATTAAGTATTTGTTTAATCGTTATGTCCATTTTACCTCTCTATTTTTATTTGTCAAGAGGTCTAATCTGACGTAAAAGTTCTCTATCCGTTTCCGCTTTTCATGCAGTATCCGTCTCCGCTTTTCATGCAGTATCCGTTTCCGCTTTTCATGCAGTATCCGTTTCCGCTTTTCATGCAGTATGTCAACAACATTTGAAAATGTCCCATAATAATTCAAACATCATCCCGGAAAGTTGATAAAGCTTTCCGGGCTTTTCAAATGAAACCATCAGTTAACGCTGATGCCCTTGATTTTGGAGCGAAGCTCTTCAATCCTTGATCAGGGCCTGGTTATGTTTTGAATATCAGGTTAGTCTGTCAAGGCCCTGCCCTTCGGATGCCTTTGGCAGCCGTAACAGACTATACCTGATATCTTTTTTACTACCAAGCCCGAATTAAGGATCTTTTTGTGCCGGCACAGAATGACTATTGCTGCAGCCTCGAAATCGCCGCTGGAATACTTGCCTTTTTCTAGTATAATGCAAAATGGCAAGTACAGAAACCTCGAAATCGTCGCTGGAGTACTTGCCTTTACGCAATATTATGAGAAAAGGCAAGTACAGAAACCTCGAAATCGTCACTGG
>JAFSKT010000229.1 GCA_017448845.1 Lachnospiraceae bacterium | reverse complement strand
TACTTGCCTTTTCTCATATTATTGCGTAAAGGCAAGTATTCCAGCGACGATTTCGAGGTTTCTGTACTTGCCTTTTCTCATATTATTGCGTAAAGGCAAGTATTCCAGCGACGATTTCGAGGTTTCTGTACTTGCCTTTTCTCATATTATTGCGTAAAGGCAAGTACTCCTGCGGCGATTTCGAGGTTTCTGTACTTGCCTTTTCTCATATTATTGCGTAAAGGCAAGTACTCCTGCGGCGATTTCGAGGCTGCAGCAATAGTCATTCTGTGCCGGCACAGAAAGATCCTTAATTCAGGCTTGATGGTAAAAAAGAATATCAGATACAGTCTGTCAAGGCTGCCAAGGGCACCCGAAGGGCAAGGCCTTGACAGACTGTATCTGATATTCAAAAAACAGCCAAGCCCGAATTAAGGATAGCCATGCTACACACTCAATTCAAAGGCATCAGCGTTAGCTGATGGCTTCATTTGAAAAGCCCAGAAAGCTTTATAAACTTTCCGGGCTAATGTTTGAACTATTTTGAGACATTTTCAAATTTGCTTGACAGCGTTGCTTTTATTTTCAGAGTATAGCGCACCTGGCCTGTGGGTCGTCCATGATGAGTTTGCCTATGGACGGGGCCTTGATGCGGCCGGAGCGGGGATTCTTAACGCTGTCGATCTCTGTGAGGACTACCGCATCTACATCTGATTTCTCGAATGACAGGTCCGTGTTCTCCATGCGGCAGTTGATGAGCCTCAGGTTACTGCAGTAGCAAAGGGGCTGGGTGCCGCTTATAAGGCAGTTTTCAAAGGTTACGTTATCGCAGTACCAGGCCAGATATTCACCCTTTACGATACTGTTTTTCACCACCACGTTTGACGCATGCCAGAAGGCGTCTTTGGTGTCAAATTCGCAGTCCGTGAAGACCGAATTGCTTATATACTGGAAGGAATATTTCCCCTTGAGTTTCACCTTACTGAAGTCAAGACGTTCCGAGCGCATCATGAAGTATTCGCTCTCGGCGCTGCTGTCTTCCATTTTGACATCATGGTTGAACCAGCCGAATTCCGGGGATATGATGTCACAGTTTTTGATCTCCACATCCCGGCATTCCCTGAGGGCTTTGATCCCGTGGAGCTCCGTGTCGCTTATACGGATATTGTCGGAGTACCAGAGGGCTGCGCGGCAGGTTTCCGTCATACGGCTTCCGGATACCGTGAGATCACTGTCATGCCAGAAGGGGTATCTTAGGTTAAAGAAGGAATCCCTGACAACAATGTTGCTGCTCTCTTTAAGGGCGCTCTCCCCGTCAAGGGGCCCGTCAAATCGGCAGTTTTCTACCAGGACGCCGTTACTTCCGTATAAAGCTCTCTCTTCGTCAAACTGCTTATCCTTATACTCTGTCATTTTATTCCTTTCCTACTCCCCTCAAAGCTATTCTACAGTCCGAGTCCCAGATGGGTATAGGCCAGATCAGTCACCACCCTTCCTCTTGGAGTACGCATGATAAAGCCGTTCTTTAAGAGGTAGGGCTCGTAGACATCCTCGATGGTGCCGGTGTCCTCACCGATGGCGGCAGCAAGGGTATCTAAGCCCACAGGACCTCCCTTAAATTTTTCTATCATAATATTAAGGATATTCCTGTCCAAGTTATCGAGGCCGTATTTATCCACTTCCATAAGATCCAGGGCGGTATTTGCTATATCCGGCGTAATGTTTCCGTCCGCCTTCACTTCCGCGAAATCCCTGACTCTCTTTAAGAGGCGGTTTGCGATCCTGGGGGTTCCCCTGGACCTCCTTGCGATCTCCGAGGCAGCCTCCCTCTCGATACTGACCTTAAGTCTCTTCGCGGAGTTTTCAATTATGGTGGAAAGATCTTCTACAGAGTAGAATTCCATATGGTTAATGACGCCGAAACGGTCCCTTAAGGGTGCGGATAAAAGCCCGGCCCTGGTGGTGGCGCCGATCAGGGTAAACCGGGGAAGGGACAGCCTTATGGACTTTGCGGCGGGTCCCTTTCCTATCATGATGTCGATGCAGAAATCCTCCATTGCGGGGTAGAGTACCTCTTCCACCTGCCGGTTAAGTCTGTGGATCTCGTCAACAAAGAGGACGTCCGAATCCTTTAAGCCGTTTAAGATGGCGGCCATATCACCGGGGCGCTCTATGGCAGGGCCGCTGGTGATCTTCATGTTGACCCCCATTTCCTCTGCTATTATCCCGGCAATGGTGGTCTTGCCCAGTCCCGGAGGGCCGTAAAACAGCACATGATCTAAGGGATCCTTCCTCTTTTTCGCAGCATCGATATAGATCTTAAGGGTCTCCTTGATCTTGTCCTGACCTATGTACTCATCCAGCGTCTTTGGACGAAGGGAACCCTCGATCCTTATATCCTCTTCAGTAAATTTGGTTTCTATTACTCTTCTTTCCATGTATTTATAAACCCGTATAGATCAGACTATTACTTTCAAAGCAGCTTTCAGCAAGGTGTCCGTGTCGGTCTCGCCGCCAAGTGCGGCAGCAGCTTCTTTCACTGCCCGGAATGCGTCTGCCGAAGAATAACCAAGGGCAACCAGCGCTTCCGCCGCCTCTTCCCTTGCGCCTTCGGGAACTGCGGCAGCATTTCCCGATGATTCCAATACGCCTCTCACCGTATCTTCTGCGCTGATCTTATCCTTCAGGTCGATTATAACCCTTTCCGCGGTTTTCTTTCCTATGCCCGGAGCCTTTGCGATGGCCTTTGAATCCCCGGACAAAATAGCGAACCTTAAGTCATCGGGGGGCAGGCAGGATAATACCGCCAGTGCACCCTTGGGCCCAACGCCGCTTACGGAGATAAGGAGTTTGAATATCTCCAGATCGTCATAGGCAGGAAAGCCGTAAAGGCTCACCCCGTCCTCTCTCACGGACATATATGTATAGATCTTTACCTCTTCACCCACAGAGGGCATAAGGGAAGCCGTGGTCTCCGATATGGAAACAACGTATCCCACGCCGTTCACATCGATACAAATACGGTTTAATCCCAGGTCGGCGACCTTTCCTCTTAAAAACTCTATCATATCCTGTCGATACCGCTCCTTTCAAAAACGCAGATATCAGAAAAAGCTTCTCCGTCCTATCCTTTTTATAACATTAGCCGCAATAAAGGCGATTCCCGCTCCGGTAATGCAGCCGCTTATCACAAGAATAGGGAGATATAGTATTATACGGTAATTTTCCACAAGAAACAATGCGACGATGATCTGTCCTATATTGTGGGCTATGCCTCCCGCCATGCTGACGCCGTAGCAGGAAAGAAAGTCAGATTCCTTTATGATCACCATTACCGCAAAGCTTAAGGCAGCTCCTGCAAGGCTGTAGACAAGGCTGTAGAGGTTTCCGAAAAGCAATGCCGTCAGGGTGATCCTTAAGATATTCACCACAAGGGCTTCCTTACTGCCATAGATATAAAGGAGAAAAACCACCAGTATATTACCGAGCCCGGCCTTCATTCCCGGAACTCCGTATAACACCGGAATAAAGGATTCTATATACGAGAGTATCATGCCGAGAGCCGTAAGCATGGAAAGAAAGGCTATTCTTTTACCTGGAGACCGCATCCACATCTCCTTCCTCACCGCCTTCGATGCTTACCACAACCCTGTTTGGAAGACAGACAATGGTTTCGCCCTTATAACGTATCTTCCTCTGATGGACGCAGATCTTATCGGGACAGTTCGCTTCCGCAATATCCGCGTATCCGTCCTTTATTATAAGCAGGTTATCAAACCCATTCTCCCCGGGTATGACAAGCTCCCTGTTTTCATTGAGGGGCAGGGTCGCATATTCTTCTCCGGACACGGTGATCACCACCCATTTTCCACCCTTATCGCCTGCCATCATGGGAATGGAGCACAATAGGAAAACGATCACTGAAAGGAATACCGCAGCCACCGGTACTATAAGATCCGCTTTTCTGAAGCTTAAAACCTTGTTCAAACCTGAAACCCCTATAACTACTCAAAAGCTCCGGCTTTCGCCGGAGCCTTAAACTATCAATTATATTTACGCTTACGGGCAGCTTCGGACTTTTTCTTACGTCTTACGCTGGGCTTCTCGTAATGCTCACGCTTACGTATCTCCTGCTGGATACCTGCCTTTGCACAGTTTCTTTTGAAACGGCGCAGAGCACTGTCAAGAGATTCGTTTTCTTTTACGATAACATTTGACATCTTCCCACCTGACCTCCCTTCAGACCAACAGACTTTATGATGCCTGAATGGGTATTTGTGTATGACACACAAAGGAATTATAGCATAAATCCTTATCCCGTCAAGGAGAAATATGATTTTTTATACAATTGCCGAATATGTGCTGCTGTCGGCACCCGATTTATCCGAGGTACCCTCTGCGTTATAAACCTTGCTGGTGCTGAGTTTATTTGCAGCCGCGTTCTTCATTATGCCGGCCCTGGATGCGGTGGAATCAGCAAAGGATCCTGCTCCGCTGAATAAGGACTTAACGGAAGTCATATCCGCCGAATTGAACCTCTCCCTGTTGATTGAAAGGGTTCCGTCCTTTCCTACTGAGATCCCTACGGAATCAAGCAGTGCGGAATTGGTCTTGGTGTTTTTGAGCATCCTTACCGTCACATCATTTAATGATGCAAGGTTTTCGGAAGAACCGTTCTTTACAAGGGAATTATAGCTTTCAACAAAGTCGGACACTGCGCTGTAGATCTTGTCATAATCATATTCAGCATCCGTCTTGCTGCCGTCGCTTCCCGTCTTCTGATAGGATCCCTTCTGGAAGAGAGCCGCTGAAGAAAGCTTATCTACAGCTGAAGAAAGATCCTCCGCTGCGGATTTTACGTTATTATAGGCATTTTTCTCTGTGGTACTTATGCTGTTTTTCTCACCCTTCGCTGCCTTTTCTTCCTGGGCGTAATATGCTTTGTACAACTTATAGGAACTGCCGTTCTTAAGAGCCGCATAGTCACCGAGATAATCATAAAGGCTGGAAGATTTTGTGGATGAACCCGTTCCGAAAAGATATGAAAGGTCTCCACCGCTGCTGATGGTATTTGACATGGTATCACGCTCCTTGTGTTTAATGATTCTTAAGTAAGTTACAATGCCGATTCCCTTCGGCAGGAAAGAAACATAGTTATCCTATGTCTATT
Source organism: Lachnospiraceae bacterium (assembly GCA_017448845.1). GTDB lineage: Bacteria > Bacillota > Clostridia > Lachnospirales > Lachnospiraceae > NK4A144. The sequence continues at coordinate 13,980 of JAFSKT010000229.1, read as the reverse complement.
TCTATCAAATATATCGGCAAAAATCAAGTTATGTTTACCCCGGGTTTGTTCTATTTTTAATACAATATCCGGATCGATCATCCGACGTCTTTTATCCTTGGACAAAGGGAAAGGGCATCCCCGGTTTAACCCGGGAACGCCCTTTGGAGAAAAAGTGAATTATTTGATATTTGCCTCTATCTTATCTGCGGAGACGGTACCCTTGATATCATAGCTTCCGCTTACGGTCATTCCCTTTGCCTCATCGTACTCGATGGTAACGGGCTTACCGAAGGTATCCTTCTTACCGTTCTTGGTCTTAAACTTCTTGCCGGTAGAAGCAAGGGTAAACTCTAACTTAAGCTTGTCCTTCTTACCGCTGAGCTTAGGTGCGCTGATGTTATTTGCGGAAAGTGCCGCATTCAGGTCCATGGCGATCATGCGGATCTTCATGGTTCCGGGCTTTTTCTTTGAAGCCTTTGTGGCCTTCTTTATAGCCTTCTGTACCTTCTTAGCTTCCTTCTTATCCGCACTTCCGTCCTTCACTGAAAGCTTGGTAATAACAAGGCTTGCATTGTCCTCGTTCTCACCCGCGCCGGGATGCTTAACGATCTTTGCCTTTTCGGGAGCAAAGGTGCTGCCGTTATATGAGATGGTCACATTTCCTATGATCTTTTCCAGATCTTTACCCATGCCCTTTCCGAAGAAGGGGATCTTGCTCTGATAGGTTACTGTAAGTCCGTCAAGTCCTGTTACTCCAAGATCATCCGCCTTTACGACAACCTCTCCTGCAGGTGTGCCTGCCTCAGCCATTTCGATAGCTTCAGCTTCTTCTCTTGCAGCCTTCTCTTCAGGTGTTTCCACTTTCCCATTCTCTTCCGGATTCTCCGCTGTGGGAACATCGGTTCCGACGTTAATGGTCTTGTGATCTACGAAATCATCTGCTGCATGTGCGAGATAGATCTCACGCTTTCCTTCTGCTACTGTCCACTTGTCCTGGGTGCCGTCTGAGCGCTTTACAAGCTTGCCGTCGGTATTCCAGTATGAAAGAGACCTTTCATTTACATGAATTGTAACTGTCTTGCTCTCTCCGGGAGCCAGGTTCTCAACCCTCTCAAATCCTGCAAGCTGGTACTTTGCAAACTGGATCTTGTCGATTCCGAGAGCTTCTTCAACGGTGCCCTTCTTTGTCTCAGCCTTTCCGTTGGCATCCTTTGTCCAATATTCAACTTCGATATTTCCCTTAACAGGGATATCTTCTATTTCAGGCTTTCCAAGATAGATCTGTGCTACATCGCTTCCTGCTACATCACCGGTGTTGGTAACGGTAAAGGTTACATCATAACCGGCCGTCTCACCGTTCTTCCACTTAGGCTCAACCTTCATATCAGAGTACTTGAAGGTGGTATATGAAAGACCATAGCCGAAATCGAACTGAGGATCAATGTTATTCTCGTCAAACCACCTGTAATCAGTGAGGATACCCTCATCATAGTAGGACATATAGTGGCTGGACTTCATCACCTGTCCGGGACCGGGCATTGAGAATCCGCCGCCGGAATTGGTCTCTGTGGTAGCTACTGTAGGCTCGGTATAAACTCCGTCAACCCAGCCCACTTCTCTTCCAAGGGCATCAACGTTCTGGGTGAGCATTGTATCTGCGCTGTCTGCCTGTATTGCGTATGCCAGCTTTCCGCTGGGATTTACCTTACCGGTAAGGAGTTCTGCGGTGGCTATTCCGCCTTCCTGTCCTGAGTAATACATGTCAAGGATGGCATCGGTATCATTGATCCAGTCCTTCATTGTTACTGCAGTGGTGTTATTAAGTACTACGATAAGCTTGCCGTTCTTATTAGCAGTTCTTAAATCTTTTATAAGCTGGAGCTGGTCTGCGTCGATCTCAAGGGCATCCCTGGTCTTCTTAAGGTCTGTGCTTGAGCCGCTGGCTTCATGCTTTATGAATACAACAGTCTTATCTGCATTCTTTGCTGCGTTTATAGCTTCATCATGGTTCTTCTGCTTCTGGCTGGGTGTGATCCAGCTGAGTCTTAACTGAAGGTCCTTGTCGTCCCTGTCGGCAGATCCGCTGAACTCTATGGTATATACTTCATTTTTCTTTAATCTGACAGTTGTGTTTGCTATATCCTTACCGGTTTCGTCAATGGTATCTCCGTTTGAGAACCACTGTGCGCCTTCACGGGGATTTCCGGGGCTGCCGCTTCCGTTAACGCCCTGTCCCTTAATGAAACCGCTTAAAGATCCGCCGATTCCTGAGAATGCGAAGGTATATTCTCCGTCTTCGGGAGCAACCAGATAAGTCTTCCATGTATAGGCCTGACCGTAATCAAGACCGTCTGTTCCGTTGCTGGAGGTGGATACTTTTCCGCCCATGCGGCTGAAAGCATTTCCGCCCTTTGATGAATTGTTGAACCAGAATGTTCCCTTAGGATCGCCTTCGCCAACCTTATTACCTGTATTAAAGTCGATCACATCATCTTCGGCTGCAACTTCATCTCTGTCATGAACCTTCCCGTTCTTATCTACCATCCAGTAATTCGAGGTGGAGTTTCCTCCCCACATCTGTCCCTGGGTAAAGGTGGATCCGGCTTCGGAAGAACCTGTGCCGTAATACCTTAATACGCCGTGATCGGATTCAGCTACACTGTTTCCGCTGGCTGCATTTTTAGCAGCTGCTTCGGTCTTATAAAGGTTAGCCTTGGGAACGGTAACGCCGATCTTATCTACATTCACATAAGCCTTTACGTTTTCCTTTGAAAGTCCGCCGTACTCGTTATCTACAAGTGCATCATAGGGAGATACCATCTCTGCAACAGTACCGTATGAACGCTCTCCTTCGATACCGGAAATGTGATGTAAGCCTGCGTAGCCTATTACTGCAACCTTGTCACTGTCGCTTAAAGGAAGTGCATTATCATCATTCTTAAGAAGGACTCCGCCCTTTTCAGCGATGGTTCTTGCTAACTTTGAGTTTTCCTTCCTTACTTCGTTAAGTTCTTTCCTGTCCTCGTTTAAGCGGATATATCTTAAATTCTTACTGTTCTTATATCTTATGGCCTTTCCGTCTTCTCCCACACGGACCAGTCCGAGATAACCTGTGGTGCCAAGTGCCCAGAGCACGTGACGCACGGAATTATCAATGGTATCCTGTGTGATCTCGCCGGCTGCCAGCTTTTTCTCTGCATTGGCCTGGCTGTTCTCAGTTGTGGAAGGCATCTCGATATCGGTTCCAAGTCCCAGAGAGAACTCATGGTTTCCGCCCCAGTCACTTATTACGAAGCCTTTATAATTCCACATATCCCTGAGTACTGTCATATCGATATAGGGATTGGAACTGGTGTATTTGTTATTGACTGTATCATAGGAATTCATGATACCGCCCATACCGGCCTTCACTGCGGTTTCAAAGGGAGTGAGATATGTCTCATGAAGAGCCTGCTCACTTATGATAACGTCGCTCATGTCGAAGGGCATTCCGTGGGAACCTGCATATCCCACAAAGTGCTTGCCCACAGCAGTGGTGTTATTTTCTTCTATTCCTCTTGTCTCCTGCTCGGAAAGCTGGGAAGCAAGGAAGGAATCTGTTCCCATCTGATCCTTTGCCCTGTTGAAATGAGGGTTACGTGTGATGTCGAACTGTGAACCAAGCTGTCCGTTGGCTCCCATGGCCTCATCTTCAGAACCTGAGATCTTTCCGAAATCATAGGCACTCTTCTTATCCCATGTAGCAGCTAACATCTGGTGATTGGGAGTATTTGTGGTGTCCTCGATATAGTAGGTTCCTGCAGGACCGTCATGCATTTCAAGCTCAGGGATACCCAGTGTAACTATGCCCTTCAGCTGCCCTGCAAATCCGGCTGCCTCCGGTCCGCTGTTTGATCCGTCTCCGCCAAGGAATGTGAACTTCTCATCCTGGGTGAGTTCAGCGATGAGTGCGTCTATCACCTTATCAAGTTCCTCATCTGAATAGATGACCCTCTTGTCATCGGGATAGCACCATTTTGCATCCTCATAGTTGCTGCCCTTCAATGTAGCTGCCTTTGCATCATCCACACGCTCAAGGACATCGGTGATATCCACGTTGTCTGCCATTACCGGGGTGGTGATCCCGGCTAAGCATCCAGTGACTGTGCTCATAGTGAGCGACATGCTCAATACAAGACTCCATAGTTTTCTTTTTCGCATACCTTCTCTTTCCTCCTTGTCATATACTGATGCCGGGACCCTTCCCGGACACCTTAAAAAAGGCACGTCATATTTCGTTAATCTAACCTAAGCCAAAAATTAAGGGAAAATCAATGAATTGGAATGAGTGGACGATATAGGGAACAAGTGGCAGTTTCACCCCATTTGAAACACATATATATATGATATAATTATCCCGGAGACCGGAAGAAAGGATCACTTAAACCGCCATGTACACTATCGCTATCTGTGATGACGAACCCGCCTTCCTTGAACTGCTGAGCGGAATGATAGGTGAAGAATTTAATAAAAGATCCTCAAGCGTCAGGGTTACTTCCTTTGATAATGCTGATGTTCTTATTAATGAGCTTAAGAAAGGCAGCAATATCGACGCCATCTTTTCGGATATCGCCATGCCTGGAGTAAACGGTATCCAGGCAGGGAGGTGGCTCAGGAATAATGCCGCCGACACTCCCCTTATCTATGTAAGCAACAGGGATGACATGGTCTTTAAGACCTTCCAGGCCAGACCCCTGCAATACATCAGAAAAGACAGGTTGAAGGAAGAACTGCCATCTGTTATAAATGAACTGATGAAGGAGCTTCAGAGTGCTAAGAAGGACGACGCTTTTGAAGTTACCGCAGATAATAAAGAAATATTCAGGTTTCATAAAAGTGAGATCATCTATATAGAAGTGACTGGGAAAGAATGCAAGGTCTGGGTCACCGATAAACGCGGGAACGTTACTGTCAAATGCCGGCTTAAGGTATTTGAGGATTATCTTAAAGACAGCGGATTTATAAAGGTACATAAGAGCTTTCTCGTAAACTACAGGTATATCTTCCAGATAAGAGCCACGGAAGTCATTTTGGATAATGAGACTCTGCTTCCCATAAGCCGCCACCGCCTGAATGAAGTCAAGGATGAATTCATGAAGTACACGGTCTCCGGAACCAGCCGGATATCCGGTGTTTCATGAAGCACTAATGAAAGGAGCAGTTCCCTTAATTATGAACAACGGTTTTGTGACAGAGGCAATCTATCTTGTATTCACGGTATTTCTTCAGATATGTATCGCGGAATACTGTTATCCCGCAGGTAAGATAAAGAAAAGACTTCCCCTGATCTTAATATACGGATTTCTCACTTCTTCAGTGCTGTTCATGGTCAACCGTTTCCAGCTGAAGTATGCTTTTTTCATCTATGTGATACTGTCCTTTGTATTTACTCTTTTCTGGTTTATCGCCTTTCATCCGGGCTTTTGTTTCCACAAATTCCTGACTGCTCTCATATCCTGCGCCACCATAATAATGACCAAATCCCTTGTGAGTTCTGTTGCGCTCATGGCCCCGGTAACAGAGACAGTGATATTAATTATCCTTGATCTTATAACAGCCTTTGTTATCGTGAAAAACAGGATCAAAAAAAGAAATGAAGTACAGAAAAGCTTTACCCCCTATGCCTGGGTCTCCGTACTCCTTGTGGTCATTACCTTTTCAGGGATCGCCGCCATTTTTTATACCATGATGACTTCAATGTTCAATCCGGCTCCCGGCTGGCATTTTCCCTTATTCTTTATTGCTACCGAGCTCCTTATCTATGTGATGCTATCCAAGGTAACAAACGAGTATAACGGCAGGATCTACTACTCAACCTTAGTGGAACAGCAGCGTTATCAGCCGGATATAAGCCGCGTACATTATGAAAAAATGGAAGAGATAAGGCTCATGCGCCATGAGATCAAGAACAAGGCCTTTTATATGAAAGAGCTTATCGACCGCCAGGATTATGAAGCCCTTAAGAACTATCTTTCCGAGGAATTTTCCTTCCCTGACAATGAAAAGGAATTCATAACCGGAAACGACATCATGGATTCGGTTTTAAGCTTTAAGAAAAGCGAGGCAGAAAAACAGAATATACGCTTCAGCGTGACCTCCACTCCCTTCACCACTGACGGCATAGAGGAAAGAGACCTGACACCGCTTCTTTTCAACCTCCTGGACAACTCCATAAACGCCCAGGAAAAGGTGAAAGACAAGTGGATCGACGTGAATATCAGGATGGTTAAAGGTTACCTCTGTATCAATGTGGAAAACAGCACCAGCGAAGATGTCATGGCAACAAACCCGGATCTGGTGTCAAAGAGGGAGGGCCACGGCTTAGGCCTCCGCATCGTGCGCAGCATTATTGATAAGTATAACGGAATGGTCAGCTTTATCTCCTCCTCAAATACCTTTAAGGCGGAAGTAATGCTGATGATAAATACCTGAACTAACAGCAGATAAAGCTTTAACAGACATTAAAACAGATTAAAAAAGGATCGGGCCGAAACCCGATCCTCTTTAATTTGCCGATTATTACTTAGTTGTTGGGGTCAATCTGCGTACAAGGAATACGCAGATTGATCCGGCTTACGCCGGACAACTCACTAAAGTGAGTTGCCGTTTACACAATTGAGAAATCTGATGATTTCTCAATTGTTGTAAAGATCTACCAGACCCTGCAGATGTGCGAAGCGCTTCTCTGCGTTCTCGGCAGCGGCCTTGAAGAGCCTGTCAGCCTTCTCGGCGTTAACCTTCTTAAGAGCGGTATATCTTGCCTCTCCGTCAAGGAAGTCCTGATAAGGAACTGTAGCAGCCTTGGAGTCAAGAGTGAACTTCTTCTCTGCAGCAGGATTGAATCTGAAGAGGTTCCAGTATCCTGCATCAACAGCCTTCTTCTCTTCTTCCATAGCCTTGCCCATGCCAACCCTGATCCTGTGGTTGATACAAGGAGCATAACCGATGATCAGTGAAGGTCCGTTATAGCTCTCGGCCTCTGTGATGGCGTCAACAAGCTGCTTCATGTTTGCACCCATGGAAACCTGTGCTACATATACATAGCCATAGCTCATTGCGATAGCTGCCAGATCCTTCTGCTTGATCTCCTTACCGCCTGCTGCGAACTGAGCAACAGCACCGGTAGGTGTAGCCTTGGAGGACTGTCCGCCTGTATTTGAATAAACCTCGGTATTGAATACGAATACGTTTACATCTTCACCGGAAGCAAGTACGTGATCCAGACCGCCGAAACCGATGTCATATGACCATCCGTCTCCACCGAAGATCCACTGTGACTTCTTAGCCAGGAAATCCTTATTCTTAACAAGTTCCTTAGCCTCGGGAGCTGAATTGCCTTCCAGAACCTTAACCAGCTCATTAGCTGCGTCGGTGTTGAGTGCTGTAGAATCATAGGTCTCGATCCACTTGTCAACTGCAGCCTTAACGGAAGCATCCTTCTCAGCAAGGGCCTCAGCCTGAGTCCTTAAGTTGCCCCTGAGGGTCTTCTGTGCTAAGAGCATTCCGTAACCGAACTCTGCATTATCTTCAAAGAGGGAGTTATCCCATGCAGGTCCGTGTCCTTCCTTATTAACGGTATAAGGAGTTGAAGGTGAGGAGTTACCCCAGATTGATGAACATCCTGTAGCGTTTGCGATGTACATCCTGTCTCCGAAGAGCTGGGTAACAAGCTTAGCGTAAGGTGTCTCACCACAGCCTGCGCATGCGCCTGAGAACTCAAGCAGGGGCTGCTTGAACTGTGAGCCCTTTACGGAGCTAACCTTAAACTTATCGATAACTTCCTGCTTCTCAGGAAGCTCAACAGCATAGTCGAAGTAAACCTGCTCAGCCTTAAGAGCGTCGTCAAGGGTCTTCATCTCAAGAGCCTTATTGCCCTTCATGCCGGGACATACATTTGCGCAGGATCCGCAGCCAAGGCAGTCCATATCGGAAACAACGATAGCGAACTTGTATCCGGGAACGCCTGTAAGATCCTTGCAAACCATGCCTTCGGGAGCCTTTGCAGCCTCATCCTCTGTCATTGCAACAGGACGGATAGCAGCGTGAGGACATACATATGAGCAGAACTCACACTGGATACAGTTGTCTGCATTCCAAACGGGAACTGCTACGGAAACGCCTCTCTTCTCGTAAGCTGCTGTTCCGGAAGGAGTTGAGCCGTCGGTGTATCTCTGAACAACAGATACGGGGATGGAATTTCCTTCCTGAGCGGAAACCTTGATCTGGATATCGTTTACGAAGTCGATGACATCCTTTGAGCCCTTTGTAGCCTTCGGATAATCAAGACCTTCGTCCTTGCCGTCCTTCCATGAATCGGGAACCTTAACCTCAACGATGCCGGTAGCACCCAGGTCGATAGCGTTCCAGTTCTTCTGAACAACGTCGTCACCCTTTAAGCCGTAGGTCTTCTTGGCAGCTGCCTTCATGTGCTCGATAGCCTCTCCCTCGGGGATGATGCCGGTGAGCTTGAAGAATGCTGACTGAAGGATGGTATTGATCCTGGTGGGTCCCATGCCGGACTCGATACCGAGCTTCACACCGTCGATGGTGTAGAACTTGATATTGTGGTTTGCGATATAGGCCTTAACCTGTCCGGGAAGGTGCTCATCCAGCTCTTCTCCTGACCAGGGGCAGTTAAGCAGGAATGTACCGCCGTCAACCAGCTCCTGAACCATGTTGTACTTACGAACATAAGCAGCATTATGGCAGGCAACGAAATTAGCCTGATGGATAAGGTAGGTGGACTTGATGGGCTTGTCACCGAACCTTAAGTGAGACATTGTGATACCGCCGGACTTCTTTGAATCATAGTCAAAGTAAGCCTGAACGTACTTATCTGTGTTGTCACCGATGATCTTGATGGAGTTCTTATTTGCTCCAACGGTTCCGTCTGCTCCAAGACCCCAGAACTTACAGCAAACTGTGCCTTCGGGAGTGGTAACAAGTGCGGGACCTGCATCCAGTGAAAGATTTGTAACGTCATCAAAGATACCAAGGGTGAATTCCTTCTTGCTGGTGTTGTGATATACGGCAACGATCTGGTTAGGAGTGGTATCCTTTGAACCAAGGCCGTAACGTCCGCGAAGGATCTCAACGCTTTCGAACTTTGTGCCGCGAACTGCAGTCATAACATCCTGTGCAAGAGGCTCTGCGATCGAGCCGGGCTCCTTGGTGCGGTCAAGAACGGAAATGGTCTTAACTGTATCAGGGATAGCACTGATGAATGCGTCAGCTGCGAAAGGTCTGAAGAGACGAACCTTAACAAGACCAACCTTCTCGCCCTGAGCTGCAAGGTAGTCGATGGTCTCTTCTATGGTGTCGTTTACGGAACCCATAGCTACGATAACGTGGGTAGCATCGGGAGCGCCGTAGTAGTTGAAGAGTTTGTAGTCAGTACCGATCTTCTTATTGATCTTGTCCATATAATCCTGAACAATTGCAGGAAGATCATTATAAGCGCTGTTGCAGCTCTCTCTTGTCTGGAAGAATACGTCCGGATTCTGAGCGGAACCCTTTTCACAGGGATGATTGGGGTTAAGTGCGCTTGCACGGAACTTGTCGATAGCGTCCTGATCAAGGATATCTTCGAAGTCCTCATTTGCCCAGCAGTCGATCTTCTGTATCTCGTGGGAGGTACGGAAGCCGTCAAAGAAGTTTATGAAAGGAATGGTTCCCTTAATAGCTGAAAGATAAGCTACGGGAGTGAGATCCATTACTTCCTGAACGGAAGATTCGCAAAGCATTGCACAGCCTGTCTGACGGCATGCATATACATCGGAATGATCTCCGAAAATGTTAAGGGCATGGCTTGCTATACAGCGAGCTGAAACATTGATGACTCCGGGAAGTCTCTCACCGGCGATCTTATAGAGGTTGGGGATCATAAGAAGAAGTCCCTGAGATGCGGTGTAGGTAGATGTAAGTGCACCTGCCACAAGGGATCCGTGAACAGCACCTGCTGCTCCTCCCTCAGATTCTAATTCAACGATCTTTACGGTGTTGCCGAAGATATTCTTTCTTCCGGCTGTTGCCCATTCATCGGTGTGCTCTGCCATCGGTGATGAAGGCGTGATGGGATAGATAGCTGCACAGTCAGTAAAGATATACGATGCATGAGCCGCAGCTTCGTTTCCATCCATGGTCTTTTTGAATCTTGCCATTTGATAATCCTCCTACAAATATTTAAGTAAAAAACAAAAACCTGCGGCAAACGCCGCAAGTTTAAGTTTATCATAAGCAAAAGAGAATGTAAATAATTAACGAAGCTTAAACTTACCTACAACCTCAGTAAGTGAAGCAGCGATGGTATTCTGTTTTCCGGACATATCCGTTACATTGTCCACAACATATCCCACGTTCTCCACTGTATCCGTAACATTTGTGGATCTCTCGGCGGTCTCCTGTGTGGATTCCGCAATGTTCTGGATCGCGTCGCTCACTTCTCCCATGGCTTCCCTAATGGTCTGTACCATTTCCGCTATCTTCTCGGACTCTTCTCCGAAGGAAGCAGCGTCGGTACCGTACTGGTTTGCCATGTTTATGAAATCATTATAGTCATTAGATACGGTGGTGGTCATAAAGGTAAGGAGCTGGTTCGTGGAATCAAGAAGCCCGGAGAAAGCATTCTGTACTTCGCCTATGGTGCCCTGGATCTGTTCAACGGCATCCGCGGTATCAAGAGCCAGCTTATTGATCTCGGATGCTACTACAGCAAAGCCCTTGCCGTGCTCTCCTGCCCTGGCCGCCTCTATGGAAGCATTGAGGGACAGAAGGTTTATCTGGTCCGCTATACTTGCGATGGAATCGGCAAGTGAACCTATCTGGTTTACTACAGCAGCCTTTTCATTGGCGTTCTTTACATCCGCTTCCCTGGCGTCCGCTGCTCTTATGGCATTGTCATAGGCGATCCTGGAATTCTTTTCGATCTGCTTAGCCCTCTCCTGGATATCTATGGCCTTCTGCTTTGTTTCATTGGTCTCTGCGGAGAGAAGCTGTACTGATGCATTTACTTCTTCAACCGAAGCATTTATCTCCTCTGTGGCTGCGGAGGCGCTCATCATGGCGTCATTCACGCCGCTCATATTGCTTCTTATCTGCTCAAAGTCGGTGGAGAGCTGGTCCGCCATACCGGAAAGGGAGGAACTGGCCTCGCTTATCTTTACCGACTCCTCCGAAACCTGGCCGATAACGCTCCTGTTGCTCTCGTACATATCATTCAGGGACTCGGACATCTGCCCCAGCTCGTCGTTACTCTTACTCTTAATCTTATCGACTGTGAAATCACCCTTTGCCAGTTCACCGGCGAATTTCTTAACCCTGTCAACGCTCTTTGAGATATTGCTAACTAAGAAGAGAATGATCAGACCGCAGATAAGGATCGCAACAATACAGATCACCGCAGATATGGTCCCGATCCTGTTGGTGGCTGACTTTATCTCACTCTCTCGCAGAGTAATAAGAAGCTTCCAGTTAACTTCAGGGATAGTCGAGAAGAATATCTCATAGGGAGCGCCGTTTACCTTATAGCTGGTAACACCGCTCTCAGAACCCATAATGGTGGAGGCTACTGCCGCAAGAGAAGCATTGCTGTCATTTGCCAGGGTGCAGGTGCCGTCCATCTTGGAATCATCCTTGTCATAGAGGAAGAATCCCTGGGAATCAAGGAACATGGCCTCTGAATCGTTGCCCAGTTTCATGCCGGAAACTATTTCCTGGATCTGGGTAAGCTCGGTGTCAACGGTGATACATCCGACATAATCCCCGTTCGCGTTAAAGATGGGCGCCGAACAGGTGGCCATGATATGTCCGCTGGAGGGATCATAGTAGGGGTCTGTGATGACCGCGTCCATGGTCGTCATGGCTTTTGCGTTTGTATAGTATTCCTGAACCGGGTAGTTATATTCCGCATTGGAATATTCGTCCGTATAGTAAACCTTCCCGGCGGAATCCTTTGTCCAGTAGGGGCCTGCAAACTCCTGTCCCTGATAAACCCCGGGTTCAAACCAGATGCCGCTTCCCAGCACAGAATCGTTGTCTGCCACTACCCTTGAAAAGATATCCTCGTAGGTTGCCAGATCGGTGGTCTCATAAGTAGCCCCAACAGTTCTGGACAGTGCCAGTGCCGTGGTACGGAATTCCTGAAGAGTGGAATTGATACTGTTTATATTACCGTTGAGCATTTCACTGGCTTTTTGCTCTGTAAGGCTGTTTATCTCACTTCCGGCCTGACTGGTGCTCACATAAGTCACGATCACGAGCCCGATCAGCACCACCGGAATTATACCCAGGATCATCTTTGCCTTCAGTCCCAAACCGATTCTTTTCTTCTTTGTAGTCCCCTTACTGTCTGCCATGCATTGATCTCCTTTCGTAGGTTTTCCGCAGGACAGGCTTTCCTGCCCCCTCACAATTGTATAGATTATACCATAGTCCGAACGCAAATTGTAGTAACAAAAATACAATTTTATCTATGAAACAAGTGTTGAAAGAAACAGCTGTTTTGATGTAAAATATACTTCGTATGTTCAGTCACATTCACAAAGATAAAACAAAATATGACGATCTGACCCGTCTTCCCCTTATGACAGTCTTCCTGAAAAACGCGGAGGACTATTTTGTGACGGCTTATGATAAGGGTACGACCCCGGTCATGATCTTCTTTGACATAAACGGTATCAGGCCTTATATAGCAAGGCACGGCGTAACCGAAGGCGACGGGCTTATAAAGGGTTTCGCCGAGCTCCTGAGGAAATACTTCGGAAATGAGCACTGCAGCAGGTCCGATACCTTTTGTTTCTATGCTTACACCGATATCAAAGGTGCGGACGAATTCCTTCCCCAGCTTATTAAGGATATGGAATTCCGCAGCGGCGGGGAAAAGATAGCCATCAGGGCCGGAGTTTTCGGCGGATATTCCAAGGATACGGACAGCATGGATTCTGCCTGTGAAAAGGCAGTATTCGCCTGCAGGAACAATAAAAAATCCGGCATTTCCGACATAAACTACTTTGATGACAGAATGGATTCGGAGATGAAACTCCGTTCCTTTGTTGCGGGCAATATCGACAACGCTATTAAAAACGGTGATATCAGGCTGTTTTACCAGACCCAGGTCCGGCTCTTAAATGATAAGATCTGCGGTGCCGAAGCCCTGACCCGGTGGGAAGATCCTGAAAGGGGGACTCTCCTTCCTTCAGTCTATATCCCCATACTTGAGGAGAACAATCTCACATGGAAGCTGGACACCTTTGTTATCCGCGAGGTTGTCCGTAATATAAGACGTCTTAAAGAGCTTGGTTTCAAGCCTCTTCCCGTGTCACTGAACCTTACCTATGCTGATTTCCTGGTACTCAATGTACCGGAAACCCTGTCGGGAATAGCAAAGGATAATGATATCGACCCCTCACTCATAGTTGTGGAGATCACGGAGAAGACCATACTTAAGAATCCGGATCTCATGCGTGAAGAGATAGAAAAACTCCACGATATGAAGTTCCGGGTGCTTATAGACGATTTTGGCAACGGCTACTCTTCTCTCAACATGCTCAATGATTTCCGCTTTGACGCCATAAAGATAGATATGGATCTCATGCGGAGCTTTACCGACAGAAGCCGGAAGATCGTGGAATCCATAATCGTCATGGCCAAGAATCTTTCCATACATACCATTTCCGAAGGAGTAGAGACCAGGGAACACCTGGAATTCCTGAGATCTAAAGGCTGTGAGATCGTCCAGGGCTACTATTTCGGAAAACTCAATTCCTTTGATGATACGGTCAGAGGTTATGAAGAGAATATGACCATGGAAAGAGAGGACCAGGAGGAGGGGGAACTCTTTTCAAAAGCCGGTCTTATCAATCTTATGCGGAGCAAGGCCATGTGCCTTACCCATTTTGACGGCGTCCGTTTTGATGTATTCTTTGCAAACAATGAGTTTTATAACCTTATATCCCGTACCGG
>JAFSKT010000228.1 GCA_017448845.1 Lachnospiraceae bacterium | reverse complement strand
TCCTGAAGGCGGTTGCTTTCGGGTCCGCTCTTATCTGGACGAAGGCCGGAGAATTCACGGGGATTCCGTATATCACCGTGCTGCTCTGCGTTCTGGGAGGCTTAGCCGCAGGATTGCTCCGCCGCCGCTACGGGGATTACCCCGAAGAGCTGTCAGTGGTGTTATATAAGGTAAAACATGAGAAGCATTACGACTATCATCCCATGTTTGTAATACTCCTCTGTGCTTTTATCCCTCTGATAACCGGTGCCAGCGTAGGTCCTGAAGCGGGCCTTACGGGGATCATCGCGGCGCTATGCTACTGGATTGGTGACAATGTGAATTATGCCGGTGAAAATGCAATGCTCTTTTCCGAGCTTGGGGAAGCCGTTACACTGGGACAGCTTTTTCACTCGCCTCTCTTCGGAATAATAGCGGTAGAGGAAGAGGGCGACGATCAGGGGAATGAGGGCGGCCGGAAGATACCGAGATCCACCCGGCTGGTGCTTTATGTCCTGTCTACTACTGCGGGACTTCTTGTGATGGAAGCCCTGAACAGGCAATTCGGAGCCGCCATGAGCGGTTTTCCCGCTTTCAGCGAGGCTTCTTTCAGCTCAAAGGATCTTTTATTGCTCTTACTCTACATTCTCGTGGGGATGCTGCTTTTCCTGTTATATGAGCTCTTTGAAAAGCTAACCGCCAAAGTGGCGGGAAAGGTGCCTGCAGTTGTCCGTGAAGGCTTTTGCGGCCTGATCATTGGTCTTGCCGGGCTGTTTTTCCCCATGGTGATCTTTTCCGGTGAGGAACAGATGGCGGAGCTTATGGAGAGCTTTACGTCCTACACGCCCCTGATCCTTCTTGGGATATGTGTCTTAAAGCTTCTTATGACGGCGTTCTGCCTTAATTTTGGCCTGAAGGGAGGACATTTCTTCCCCATTATCTTTGCCTGTACCTGCATGGGCTTTTGTCTCACGCAGTTTTTGTTTTCGGGAACACCGGAGCATGCAGCCTTTGCTGCGGCAGCCATTACCGCTACCGTTATCGGTGCGCAGCTTCAAAAGCCGCTTGCAGCCTCGCTTTTGCTGCTCCTATGTTTTCCGTTTAAGATACTGCCCTGGATCTTTTTATGCGCAGTATTGGGAATGGCCGGTGGGAAAGCCCTCTCCGGTCTTATGAAGGGAGAAAGATAACTGATGTCCGGATTTTTACCATATGCTGTCATAGTGCTTGCCATGATAGTGTTTATAGGCTTTTTTAATGAGAAGGTCACCCATCTCACATACGAGATAGCCCTTATGCTCTTTTCCCTGATAGCAGGGAGCCTTATCACCCTGGTCGCAGCCTTTTACAGGGATATTCCCGTGTTTTCGCTTCTGTCGGATGTGAAGGTCTTTGACTTAAAGGAGTTCCTGATAGACGGCGTCCTCTGTTTCATGCTTTTTGCGGGATCCTGTCACATAAGACTCCCCGATTTCAGGCGGCTCATGCGCCCTGTTTCGGTACTGGCCTTTGTCTGCACCTTCCTTGGGGCACTGTTTTATGGGTTGCTGTTCTTTGGGGTTTCCGCCCTTATGGGACTTGGCTTTTCCCTGCCGGTATGCCTGATGTTCGGAAGCATCATAGCGCCTACGGATCCAATTGCCGCCACCAGTATATTGAATAAATTCGGGCTTCCCAAAGATGTGAGCTTCATTATAGAAGGGGAGTCTCTCTTAAATGACGGCATGGGAGTTGCGCTTTTTGTCTGCTTTTCCGGCATAGTGGCCGGTGAGGCCGGCGGCGGCTTTGTAGCCATAATGCTCAGGGAGATCCTGGGTGCGGTTGTGATCGGCGTATCGGTAACATTTCTGTTCTTCATTCTCTTCAGGAAGACAGAGGATGACAAACGCCGGATCTATATAAGCCTCTTAAATGTGGCCCTTGCCTACTGGCTCTGTGAGATCTTTGAATGTTCCGGCGCCATAGCTTCCGTTATCTGCGGAGTGCTTTTCTTTGCGCTGAGGGGCAGGGAAGAAGAGAAAAACCGGCCCATGGACTTAAAGGAATTTGACGATTTCTGGGAAGTGCTTGATAATACCCTGAATTCCATACTCTATGTGATCTTAGGTTTTACCTTTATCCGGATCCTCCAGATGAAGAATGTGGTGATACTTTCCTGTTTTGCGGTGGTATGTAATCTCCTGGCCCGGTACGGCAGCCTGTATGTAAGCACCTATCTTACAGGTCCCCTTCCGGACGGCTTTACGAAATCCCGCTTTTGCAAGCTGCTCACCTGGGGAGGCTTAAGAGGCGGTCTTTCCATAGCCCTTGCAATGAGCACCCTTCCCATGCTGCCGGATGAGACTTACAGCGTGATCCTTGGCTGTACTTACGCCGTGGTATTTTTTACAACGGTGGTACAGGGGCTCAGTATGAAACAGGTATATGAGAGGATAAGCAAAAAGTAGGGAAAAACGGTGCTTTTCCTAAATCCCCTCAAGTGGTATTATTATCCCTAAGGTAATTTTAGGAATATATATCGAGACGGCGCAGGCACGTCATCGATAAGCGCATTTGCCTGCAAAAGGTACAGAATATGAAATTTACAAAAATGCACGGTATCGGAAATGACTATGTCTATGTAAACGGCTTTGAGGAAAAGTTCGCGGATCATCCGGGTATGTCAATAAAGGTAAGCGACAGGCATTTCGGAATAGGTTCCGACGGTCTTATCATCATAAATCCCTCTGATAAGGCGGATTTTGAGATGGAGATGTACAATGCGGACGGCAGCAGGTCCGAAATGTGCGGAAACGGAATAAGATGTGTGGGCAAGTTCGTCTATGACAAGGGACTTACGGATAAGACAGAGATAACCGTGGATACCCTGGCCGGAGTAAAGACGCTAAAACTCT
The DNA here is from genome assembly GCA_017448845.1 of Lachnospiraceae bacterium. Taxonomy (GTDB): domain Bacteria; phylum Bacillota; class Clostridia; order Lachnospirales; family Lachnospiraceae; genus NK4A144. The sequence continues at coordinate 2,815 of JAFSKT010000228.1, read as the reverse complement.
TTACGGAGAACGGTAAGGTTAAGAGCGTTACCGTGGATATGGGAGAACCCATACTGAAAGCGGAGGATATTCCGGTAAATATCCCCGGGATCAGCGGAGATACGGAGAAGGTGGTAAGTGTCCCCATTGAGGTCAAGGGACAGGAATATAAGATAACCTGCGTATCCATGGGAAATCCCCACGGCGTGGTATTTGTGCCGGAGGATCCTGCGAATCTGGATCTGGAGACCCTGGGACCGGTTTTTGAGAACCATGCATATTTCCCCAACAGGATAAATACAGAATTCATCTATGTGAAAGACAGGAAAAATCTGGTGATGAGAGTGTGGGAAAGGGGCAGCGGCGAGACCTTTGCCTGCGGCACGGGAGCCTGCGGTTCATTAGTAGCATCGGTACTTAACGGACTCTCTGACAGAGAGGTTGACATAAAATTGCTGGGCGGAATGCTCCATATCAAATGGGATGAGAATGACGGCCATGTTTATATGACCGGCCCCGCAGAGACTGTCTATGAAGGAGACCTGGAAGAAAGCCTTGTCACAAGGTAGAGAATAAACGGAGGTATAACATGTTCAAGGTAAACAGCGATTATTTAAAGCTCAGAGGTTCCTATCTCTTTTCCGAGATCGGGAGAAGAGTCAATGAATATCAGGCGGCAAATCCCGATAAGAAGATCATCAGACTCGGCATAGGAGATGTGACGAGACCCCTGACTCCCACCATTATTTCTGCCCTTCACGAAGCGGTGGATATGGAAGGAAAGGAAGAGACCTTTAAGGGTTATGCTCCGGATCTGGGCTATGCCTTTTTAAGAGAGACCATAGCTGAAAATGACTATAAGAAGAGGGGCTGTGATATTGAAAGCGACGAGATCTTTGTTTCAGACGGAGCAAAGAGCGATTCCGCAAATATCCAGGAGATCTTCAGCAGGGATAATAAGATAGCGGTATGTGATCCCGTATATCCGGTTTATCTGGATTCCAACGTTATGGCAGGACGCTCCGGTGAATATGATGAAAAAGAAGAAAAGTGGAATGGGGTGGTATATATGCCCTGTACCGCTGAAAACGGCTTCTTCCCGGATCTGCCGAAGGAGGTGCCTGATATAATCTATATCTGTTCCCCCAATAACCCTACGGGAACAGCCATGAAAAAGGACGAACTGCAGAAGTTCGTGGATTATGCAAATGAGAATCATTCCGTCATCATATTTGACGCGGCTTATGAGGCCTATATCTCTGAAGAGGGAGTGCCCCATTCCATTTATGAATGCGACAATGCGAAGACCTGTGCCATCGAGATCCGTTCATTCTCAAAGAATGCGGGCTTTACCGGCGTAAGGCTTGGATTCTCCGTAGTTCCGAAGGAGCTTAAGAGTGCAGACGGATACGACCTCTATTCTCTCTGGAAGAGGAGACACGGAACCAAGTTCAACGGAGCTCCTTTTATCCAGCAGAAAGCCGGCGAGGCAGTATATTCCGCAAAGGGACAGGAAGAGATAAAGGGCTTAGTGTCTTACTACATGGAAAACGCAAAGGTTATAAGAGAAGGGCTGAAAGCCGCCGGATTTACGGTGTATGGCGGTGTGAATGCGCCCTATATCTGGCTTAAGACCCCGGACAACATGACCAGCTGGGATTTCTTCGATCATCTCTTAAAGAATGCCGGCGTGGTAGGAACCCCCGGTTCAGGTTTCGGACCTTCCGGCGAAGGGTATTTCCGCCTGACGGCTTTCGGCAGCCATGAGAATTCCGTAGAAGCCATGGGAAGGATCGCTGATCTGTAAAGAGGTTGCTTATTTTATGAAGTATGAAGGATATTCTTTTATTTTTGATATCGACGGCACCATCTGTCCCATTAAGAAAGCGGACGAGAAGTATGAAGATCTTGTACCCTATGGGGATATGGTGGAAAAGATAAGGTTTTATAAGGAAAACGGGGCAAAGATAATACTCTTTACCTCCAGGAACATGAATTCTTATAACGGAAATCTGGGGCTTATCAATAAGCATACGGCTCCGGTGTTGTCAGCCTGGCTGGAGAAATGGCAGATACCTTATGATGAGATAGTGTATGGCAAGCTGTGGCCGGGACATAAGGGATTCTATGTGGATGACAGGACCGTAAGGCCTGATGAGTTCCTTAAATTGTCTCCGGAGGAGATGGATGAACTGTGCGCCTCCTCTAGAGGTAACAAATAGGAGAGAGTTGAAATGGAAATGTTATTAAATATAGTTTTGCTGGCAGTGGGTTTTGTTTTTCTGGTCAAGGGAGCGGATATCTTTGTGGACGGAAGCTCCAATGTGGCAAGGACCTTTCACGTGCCCAGCCTCGTCATCGGACTGACCATAGTAGCTATGGGAACCTCATTTCCGGAGCTGGCGGTAAGTTCCGTGGCTGCAGTGCAGGGTTCCAATGAGATAGCACTGAGTAATGTCATAGGTTCAAATCTCTTTAATCTGCTGATGGTCCTCGGGTTAAGCGCAGTCATAAGAAGGCTTCCCGTGGAAAAAAACGTGATCATACGGGATTTTCCCCTGTTCATAGTATCGACGGTTTTTGTTTTCTTCTTTGTCGCAGCAGGATATCTTCCATTTAAGTTCGCCGGAATGGATATGTCGGCAAATACCGGGACTCTCATAAGACCGGCTTCCATCGTATTGCTCGTGGCTTTTGTGGTCTATATCGTGTATCTCATATTTGATGCGCGTAAAAATCCGGCTGAACCTGAAACGGCGGCGCAGATCCCTCTTTGGAAATGTGCCCTGATGATAGTATTCGGCGCGGCTCTTATTATCCTGGGAGGACAGGCGGT
>JAFSKT010000227.1 GCA_017448845.1 Lachnospiraceae bacterium | reverse complement strand
GCTGGCGTTCAATGCCCGAAGGTTTGTCTGTGAAGAAATGCTCTTTATGTCTTCGGTAAGCTCGTTGATACGGTTTACAGCCTTAGACTGCTCAATAGCCTCATCGCTTCTTACCTTCATCACGTCATACATCTGATGGGTCTTCTCACTGGACCTGGTACTGCGCTGCTCCATCTCACCGGCCCTGTTCTGAATTTCCTTGGAATCCTCTTCGCTCTTAACTGCCAGATCATAGATCTCCTTGGTCTGGTGCCTTGCTTCTTCAACGTTATGAACGATCTGGGCAGTATTGTCCGCAGCCTCTTTCATACCCTCTGCCAGATGCCCGGTCTCGGTGTTATTGGTATCTGTCCTGGTATTGTTTTCCCTCATGATGGTATCAAGTTCATCGATACTGCCGGAAATGGTATGTTCCACATTCACAAAGGAATCCACCATCTCCCTGAAGGAAGATCTCATATCATGCACCCCGTTTGCCATCTGTCCGATCTCATCCTTGTGGGCCATAAGATCCCTGCCGCCGCCGGTAGAAGTGAGGTCCAGCTTTGCAGTCTTTCCGATGATATCGGTAAGTACACGTATAGGCTTAGCTAAGCCGTTTCCTACGATGAATCCGACTATGGCGCTTACCAGTATGGCAAGCAGGATCGCACCTAAGATGGTAAAGAGAAGTGTATAAGCTTCTGCGAAGATCTCGGATTTCGGAGCGGAAAGCATTAGTATCATCCCGTTATGCAGGGGACATGATACCAGCATCTTATCAACTCCGCTGTATTTATACTCGTATGCTGTGGTTGCCGCTTCCGTGGGATTTATATAAGATGTAACTCCCGAAAGGGATTTATCCAGCTCGGCAAGATTCGCTCCGGGATCCATTCCCTTGTGATAGAGTACGGTTCCGTCCGGCTTTGTGATGAAACCGTATCCGCTCTTGAAAAGGGATATGGAATCAACTATATCCGTAAGAGCATCAAAGGAGATATCCATACCCACGATACCTATTGAGGTTCCGTCCTCTGCATAGATGGGAACCACATAGGAGATCATATATACATTTATATTGCTGTTTAAATAGGGATCCATCCAGATGGGCGCGCCGTTCTGAACAGGGATATAATACCAGCCCACATGCTCCAGATCGGAGGGATCATACATGGTGAAATCGGTAGGAGTAACTTCCGTAAAGGGATCCGTGAGGCTGTCCCTTGTAAGGAAACATCCGGAAGTGGGATTGGAGTACTCCGGATTATAACGGATATAGCTTGTTATGGCCCCATCCGTATGCTCAGCAAAACGATGTACCTGATCCAGCACCTCATAGGTATAGGAGTCGGCATAATTCTTATCAGAGAAGAATCTCCGCTCACTTATACCGCTTTTTACTATATCAGCCAGAATATTAACCGACTGTTCCACCCTTAAGATAGTGGAATCCACTTCATTTGCCACGGCAGAGCTCTGATTTATCATGCTCTGGGAAGAATCTTCTTCCGAGATCTCCATGGTGCTCCTTATGGACAGGATACCAACGATGGCCGCAGTCAGAAGTGAACACAGAATGATACCGAGAATGATCTTGATCCGAATGGTCTTCATAACTATCTTCTCCTTAAAACTAATTTAGAACAGAATAGCGAATTGCTTTGCCATTTACTCAAAATATATTATACTTCTAATTTTGCTCCGTGCATACCCTGTTTTATAGCTTTTTTCATTTCCCCGTGCTATGATATTCGGGTTAAAAGGGGAGACTCCGGAGGAAGAAAATTGATCTCATTAAACCAGTTAAGATACGCCATAGCGCTTTCAGACGAAAGATCCATGAACACCGCAGCCGCAAAGCTCTTTATTTCCCAGCCCTCACTTTCCGCGTCCATTAAGGAGCTGGAAGAGGAAACAGGGATAGAGATCTTCAGGAGGTCCAACAGAGGTATCACCTTAACCCCGGAAGGAGTGGAGTTCATAGGCTACGCGAGACAGATAATCGAGCAGTATTCCCTGCTTGAATCCCGCTACATATCCCACGAGACGCTGAAGGACCGCTTTGCCGTATCCACCCAGCACTACTCCTTTGTGGTGGAGGCCTTTGTAAAGCTGGTACAGCTCTACGGCATGGACGAATATGAGCTGGCGGTAAAGGAGACAAAGACAAACGAGATAATCTCAGATGTAAAGGATTTCCAGAGTGAAATGGGAATCCTGTACGAAAATGATTTTAATAAAAAGGTACTGGAAAAGATCTTTGCGGAAAACGGCCTGTCCTTCCATCCCCTTTTTGACTGCAGTATCTACGTCTATCTGTGGAAAGGGCATCCCCTTTCAAAGAAGAAAAAGATAGCCATAGAAGAACTGGAAGAATATCCCTGCCTTTCCTTTTCCCAGGGGCAGAATAATTCCTTTTATTTCGCGGAAGAAGTGCTGTCTACCTATGAGTACAAACGTACCATAAAGGCAAACGACCGCGCCACCATGCTGAATCTTATGAGGGGCTTAAACGGCTTTACCCTTTGCTCCGGAATAATAAGTGAAGACCTGAACGGAAATGACTACTGCGCCATACCGCTAAAGTCTTCGGAAAAGATGACCATAGGCTATATCAAGCGTAAGGGGATCCCCCTTAGCACCATCGCCAAACAGTACCTTGAGATCCTCTCCGGATACGAGAAACAGGTACTCTCTTAAATACACTCTATAATATGGCTATCACTCCGCAGAGAAGGGCCACTGCCACATGGACTTTGATATTCATCACGGCTATGGCTATTATCTCCCGGAAAAAGGCGTTGGGCCAGAAATACCATTTGGTCCTGCTGCCTATTACCTCTGCGTCTTCAAGGCCTGTCTTGCGGGACAGCATCCCGCTTCTCAGCACGTGAAAATCCGAGGTTACCACCGCCACTTTAGCATTTTCCGTGAGATCGTCGATCACCTTCTTGGAGAAAACCAGATTTTCCCGGGTATTAACGGATTTCTTTTCCGGGAATACCTCATAATCCTCTGCGCCGTGGCTTAAAAGATACATTTCCATAGCCGAGCCTTCGCTCATGGGCTCGTCCTTTCCCTGACCTCCCGAGGGCACGTATTTCACAGCTTTACCCGTAGCTATCTCCTGCTCCCAGGCAAAATGTATGGCCCTGTTCACCCTTCCCTTTAGGAGGGGCCTGACCTTTCCCTTTTTACTTATGGAGCATCCCAGGATAATGGCATAGTCCCTGTCGTAAAGCGGTTCTATCTTTAAGACCGCATGGCCTATTAAGAAGATGGAAAGGAAAGTACATTCCCCATAGCAGAGCATAAGCCTTAAAAAGATCATAAGGTCGTTCAGCACCAAGGGCATCTCATTCAATGGCCGCCAGGTGATATTTACGGCGACAAGATAGGCCCCGCATATAATGAGTCCTATAAAATTGCTGCGGCGGAAGCCCTCGCGTTTCAGGAGCACTATGTTGCTGATACATATGAATAAACAGATGAAACTGATGGGGATAAAAAGAACCCTGGAAAAATCCCATAAAAATAAGGCCATGGAGTGAAAGATATCATCCATCTCCCCGGAAGAACTTAGGTTAAGGGCGAAATGCCCTGTTATCATAGCCACTGTGAGAATAAAAAGGCTTAATAAAATAATATTTCTGTAAGCATAGGGGTCTGAACGGAAGGATATGAAAAGTCCTGCCAAAACCGCTAAACTTACAGAAATAAGTATGATGTCTATTAATGCTGTCAATCTTTATAATATCCTGTTTCTTTTAATACACGGTCCATAAGCTCTGCATTCTTAACAGAGAATTCAGGAGTGACGAAGGGCTTTTCATCACCGAGTATGCATCTTCCCAGCTGCTCCACCTCAAGGGTGTAGTTATCGGGAACGAAAATGCTGTTCTTCTGAACGCCGTCATTGGTGAAGATGATGTAGGAAATGCCGCCGCCCTGATTGTATTCCACATAGGATTTTACGGATCCCTTTGAACCGTGGATATAGAGCCTGTCGAAACGGGAATCGGAATTCTCTCCCAGTACCATTCCCACATTGAATTCTGCCCTGGAGCCGTTTTCGAAACGGATAAGTCCCGCAGTCATAAGGTCAACATCCTCATTGGAGAATTCCGCGCTGGCTTTCACCAGTACGGGATCGGAATCTATAAGCGAAAGGATCATGGTGGTGCAATAGCAGCCAAGGTCGTACATGGCGCCGCCACCAAGCTCTTTATAAAGCCTTATATCGTCTTTATAACCCTGGGTAATGAAACCGGTCTCCACATAGTCCACCTTGCCTATGGTCCCGCTATTGATCACATCCTTAAGGCTCTCCACATAGGGACTGTGAAGATAGGCGTAGGCTTCCATCAGATATCTGCCGTTTTCCTCTGCAGTTTTGAAGAGATCTCTTGCCTCATCCGCATTTAAGGCCATGGGCTTCTCACAGAGTACGTGCTTTCCGGCTTTTAAGGCCTCCTTTACCCACTGAGCATGGATATTATTGGGAAGAGGAATATAAACTGCCTGCACTTCCGGATCCTGTAACAATTCTTCATAGCTCCCGTAGGCCTTTTCAAATCCGAATTCATCCTTGTAGGCATTGGCTTTTTCCGGACTTCTTCCTGCAATGGCATAAAGCTCACAGTTTTCGGCTTCCTTCATTCCGGGTATCGTTGCGACCTTGGCAATGTTGGCTGTACCCAGTATACCCCATCTGACCTTGCTCATTAGGCGATCCTCCCTTTAAAAATCTGTTGCTTTTTCAAATCCATTCATTTATGATAATTGGACAGTTTATTATTCATGATATCTGAACGGACCCGTACAATAAGGGTACATTAAAATATGAAAAAAAACAAGAGCAGTTCTTCCGATATAATGAATATGACCGAGGGAAATCCCGTAGGTCTTCTGATCCGGTTCTCCATTCCCATGCTTATCGGAAATATTTTCCAGCAGGTATATAACCTTGCGGATTCGGTCATCGTAGGCCGTCTGGTCAGTGCCAACGCCCTTGCGGCCATAGGGGCCTCATCCTCTGTGACCTTCCTGTTCTTTGCCCTTTGTAACGGTATCGGATCCGGAGGAGGGATCATCACCTCCCAGCACTTCGGCAGCGGAAACGATAGCAATGTAAAAAAATGTATTTCAAATACGGCATACATCATGCTGGTCTATCCGCTGATGGTGGGGATAGTGGCCTATATCTTCTCCTACCCTATACTTGTTCTTCTGAAGACGCCGGAAGTGATAATGGCGGATTCCCTTACCTATATAAGGATAATGTGCGTGGGGACCATCTTCGTATCCATCTATAATTATATCGCCTCCATGCTCCGGGCACTGGGGGATTCCAAGACCCCCTTATACTTCCTGGTGGCGGCCTGCATCATCAATGTGATACTGGACCTTTTCTTCGTATATGTCCTGAAGATGAGTGTTGCAGGGGCAGGGATCGCAACGGTCATATCCCAGTTCTTAGCCGGAGCGGGGTGTATAATATACGCAGTGATCAAAAATCCCTATTTCAAACTGGGATCTGAGGATATGAAGTTTGACAAAAAGATCACCCTATCGGTAATAAAGCTGGGGGTTCCCCTTTCTCTGCAGTTCAGCCTGATAGCAGTGTCCTGCATGGCCCTGCAGACGGTGGTAAATACCTTCGGAGCCGTTGCGGTTGCGGCCTTCACCGCCACCAGCAGGATAGAGCAGATCCTTCACCAGCCCTATCAGACCCTCTGTACGGCGCTGTCCACTTATACCGGACAGAATTACGGAGCCAAAAAGCACCTCCGTATCATTGACGGCTACCATAAAGCCCTGATAATGATGTTCATATTCTCACTTGCCATGCTGCCCTTCATGTGGTTCTTCGGAAACGCCCTGGTAGGGCTTTTCGTGGAAGATGCGGAAGTTATAAGCATGGGCGGCATTGCCCTGCAGATATCAAGCGTATTTTACTCATTCCTGGGGCTGATATACGTGGTGAGAGGCGTACAGAACGGCCTCGGAGACGCATTCTTCTCATTCTTAAACGGAATAGTGGAAGTGATCGGAAGATTTACGATCCCCGTCATCATGACCTCTATCCCTGTGATCGGTGTATGGGGAATCTGGTGGTCGGTGGGAGTGGTATGGTTCTCAAGCGGCTTTACCGCCTGGCTCAGATACCTTTACTGTAAGAAAAAACTGCT
>JAFSKT010000226.1 GCA_017448845.1 Lachnospiraceae bacterium | reverse complement strand
TATGGTGCCGTTATCCACCTTTCCTATTCCTATCCTTCCCACATATTCGTTATAGTCGATGGTGGAAATTAAGATCTGTGTGTTTTCTTCAGGATTTCCCTTGGGGCTTGGAATGTAATCCACGATGGTGTCAAAGAGGGGTTTCATATCGCTCCCTGTGGTGTCGGGATCCAGAACCGCATACCCTTCCTTTGCGGAAGCATATACAAAGGGGCAGTCCAGCTGTTCCTCCGTGGCGTCCAGATCCATAAAGAGCTCCAGTACCTCATCTACAACTTCCTTCGGCCTTGCGCCGGGACGGTCCGTCTTATTTATGCAGGAGATCACGGGAAGCTTTAAGCTCAGGGCCTTTTTCAGGACGAACTTGGTCTGGGGCATTACCCCTTCGAAGGCGTCCACCAGAAGCACAACGCCGTCCACCATTTTAAGGATACGCTCCACTTCTCCGCCGAAATCCGCATGTCCCGGGGTGTCGATGATGTTTATCTTCGTATCGCCGTACTGTACGGCTGTATTTTTGGAGAGGATGGTTATTCCACGCTCTCTTTCGATATCATTACTGTCCATTACCCTTTCACGGACTTCCTGGTTCTCCCTGAAAATACCGCTCTGCTTTAACAGCGCATCCACCAGGGTGGTCTTGCCGTGATCTACATGGGCAATGATGGCTATATTCCGGATGTTTTCCTGTGTTACTTTTTCCATTGAATTTATCCTTTTTTCCCTTTCCTTTTAAACGCAACTTTGATATTATAAGCACTTAAATACATCTTGTAAACAGGGATTTTTACGGAGGTGCATATGAAAAGAATACTGCAGCTTGTCAGTGATGATTTTGAGGATCTGGAGTTATGGTGTCCGGTGATGAGGCTCAGGGAAGAAGGGCATACCGTGGACCTGGCGGCGGAAAAGCCGGGGAAATACCACGGGAAGTACGGCGTTCCCTGTGAGGCTGAAATGTCCTTTCTGGATGCGGATCCTTCGAAGTATGACGGTATCCTGGTTCCCGGGGGATGGGCTCCGGATAAGCTCCGGAGATTTCCGGAGGTGCTGGCTTTCGTAAGGAAGATGGATGAGGATAAGAAGCTTATCGGAGAGATCTGCCATGCGGGGTGGGTACTCTGTTCCGCGGGGATCCTGAAGGGCAGAAAGGTCACCAGTACTCCCGGCATAAAGGATGACATGATGAATGCGGGTGCCATCTGGGAGGATACGCCCCTTGTGATCGACGGAAATATCATATCCGCCAGAAGGCCTCCGGATATACCGGTATATTCAAAAGCCCTGGCAGATTTTTTAAGGGATCAGGGATAATTTAATGATCAGATTATTTAAAGATGACATGGATCCTCTTCTGATCACGGAGAGCGGTCAGTGTTTCAGATGGTGCGAAGTGCCGTCAAACGGGAAAGAAAAGGTTTTCCGGGTTGCGGCCGGAGGAAGGGTTCTCTTCCTTATAAGACGGGGACAGGAGCTGGATCTTTCCTGTTCCGAAGAAGAGTACGATTCATTCTGGAGCGAATACTTTGACACTGAAAATGATTACCGCTCTATAAGAAAGTCTGTGGATAAAGAGGATGACTTTTTAAGAAAAGCGGCTGAGGCCGGAAAGGGCATAAGGATCTTAAGGCAGGATCCCTTTGAAACCTTGATAAGCTTTATCATTTCACAGAGAAAGAATATCCCGGCCATCCGTTCCTCGGTGGAGAAGATCTGTGCCTTTGCCGGAAAGAGGATAGAGCTTAATAAGGAAGAAAAGCGGTGGCTTAAAGAACATGCTGTGGATGAGGCAGCGGGGACAGACCTCTTTTCCTTTCCTTCTCCTATTGAGATATTAAATATGCCGGAGAAAGATCTGGATTCCTGCAGTCTCGGTTATAGAAGGGATTATGTGAGAAGGGCTGCGGAGGACGCAGTTTCCGGAAGGATAGATCTTGACAGGCTTTTAAGCCTGGATGATGAGGAGCTTTTTTCGGAACTCCTTGAGATAAGGGGAGTGGGGAAAAAAGTGGCCAGCTGCACGGCCCTTTTCGGCTTCCACAGGTTGGATTTCTTCCCTGTGGACGTCTGGATAGACAGGGTGCTGAAGGCTTATTATCCCGGGGGCTTCCCCTTTGAGAGATACAGGCCCTTTAACGGGGTTATGCAGCAGTATATGTTTTTCTACGGCCGGGGTACAACGCTGGTTTGACGTAGGGCTTTTTATTGTGTTAAAATGTTCCGAAAACATGAGATTCCTTATATAAGGAAAGGGAGATAATAATGTCAATCTTCAAAGGAGCCGGTGTGGCCATTGTCACACCTTTTAAGGAAAACGGAGACATCAACTACGAGAAATTTGCCGAGATCATAGAGCAGCAGGTACAGAACGGAACAGACTGTATCGTTGTCTGCGGCACAACCGGTGAGGCGGCCTGCCTTACTGAAGAAGAGCATCTGGCAGCTATCAAGTTCTGCGTGGAGCAGGTTAATCACAGGATACCGGTAATGGCCGGTACCGGAAGCAATTCCACCAAGACTGCCATATATCTTTCGGAAGAGGCTGAGAAGGTGGGAGTGGATGCGCTGCTTTCAGTGACACCTTACTATAATAAGACCACCCAGCAGGGTCTTATCGCACATTTCACCGATATCGCCGCGGCGGTAAACATCCCCATAGTCCTTTATTCCGTAAAGAGCAGGACGGGAGTTAATATCGAGCCTGAGACGGTAAAGGCACTTGTAGATAATGTGCCGAATATAGTGGGCATCAAGGAAGCCAGCGGAAGCATGCCCCAGGCTGAGAAGATAAAGTCCATCTGTCCCGATGTGGAATTATATTCCGGAGATGATGAGATGACAGTGCCCATGATGGCAGTGGGCGGCATCGGAGTTATTTCCGTGGTTTCAAATATCGCGCCCAGATTCGTTCACGATATGTGCATGAAGGCGCTGAACGGAGATTTTGCAGGTGCGGCTACCATGCAGCTTTCGGAGCTTAACTTAGTGGAAGCACTTTTCTGCGAGACCAATCCCATTCCTGTAAAGGAAGCAATGAACATGATGGGAATGGAAGTAGGCCCCTTAAGGAAGCCCCTGGTTCCCATGGCTGAAAAGAACCGTGAGAAACTGAGACAGGCTATGGTTGAGTTTGGACTCTTAAAGTGAGGGAATAATGGCTGTAAGGGTGATTTTGAACGGCTGCAACGGCCGTATGGGAAAGATGATAACGGAGATCGTCTCTGCGGACAGTGATGCGGAGATCGTTGCGGGAGTAGATGTTTATGATGAGGGAAAGAATGCTTTTCCTGTGTTTAAGGATATCGCTTCCCTTGATGTTCCCGGGGATGTGATAATCGATTTTTCCCTTCCTGCCAGCACCGACGCTCTGTTAGAATATGCGGAGTCAAAGTCACTGCCCATAGTGCTCTGCACCACAGGGCTTTCCGATGAGCAGCTTGCCCATGTTAAGGAGAGCTCTGAAAAGATCGCGATCTTAAGGAGCGCCAATATGTCCTTCGGAGTAAATCTCCTTATGAAGGTCTTAAAGGAAGTTTCTCCGCTGTTTGCTGAAGCGGGCTTTGATATAGAGATCGTTGAAAAGCATCACAGGGATAAGAAGGACGCCCCCAGCGGCACGGCTCTTGCCCTGGCGGATGCCGTTAATTCATCCATGGGCGATGAGTATGAGTACGTATATGACAGAAGCCCAAGGTCGGAAAAGCGTCCTGATAAGGAAATAGGTATTTCGGCGGTTAGAGGCGGCTCTATCCCCGGAGATCATGATGTGATCTTTGCCGGAAAGGATGAAGTGGTGACTTTTTCACACAGAGCCTATTCCAGGGCCGTGTTTGCTAAAGGAGCGGTGCTTGCCGCAAAATTCCTGAAGGGAAAGCCGGCAGGAATGTATGATATGTCAGAAGTGTTGAAATGAAATGAAATTCAGACCCTGTATCGATATACATAACGGAAAAGTTAAGCAGGTGAAGGGAGCTTCCCTGTCTGACAGTGCCGATA
>JAFSKT010000225.1 GCA_017448845.1 Lachnospiraceae bacterium | reverse complement strand
GTATCGGAGAGCGGCGTAAAGAGCCGTCAGGATGTGACAGAGCTTGAAAGCATTGGCGCAGACGCTGTCCTTGTGGGAGAGAGCCTTATGAGGGCAGAAGACAGGATAGCCAAGCTTAAGGAATTAAAAGGGATATGACAAAGATCAAACTCTGCGGACTTTTCAGGGAAGAGGATATCCGCATGGTAAACAGGGCACTGCCGGACTACTGCGGGTTTGTGTTTTATGAAAAGAGCCACAGGAACGTAGGCCGGGAGAAAGCCGCAGAACTTAAGGCAATGCTTGATAAAAGGATAAAGGCCGTGGGGGTCTTTGTGGATCATGACCCTGAGGAGATATGTTCCCTTGCGGAAAAGGGGGTCATCGATATGATACAGCTCCACGGACACGAGGACCGGGAATATATCCTGAGCCTTAAGGAAAGGACGGAAGCAGAGATCATCAGGGCTTTTCAGATCGGTAAAGGGGCGGAAGAGGAGCTTTCTTCGGTTATTAAGGAGATAGAGGAGTGTCCCGCGGACCTGGTGCTTATCGATTCCGGAAAGGGAAGCGGTAAGGTCTTTGACTGGGATTTCCTTAAAAACATAAGGAGGCCCTTTTTTCTTGCGGGAGGCTTAAACGCCGGAAACATAGAAGAGGCGGTGAAAACCGTTTCTCCCTATGCTCTGGACTTAAGCTCAGGCATTGAGACAGAGGGTATCAAGGATGAAAATAAGATTCGGGAGATCATGAGGATACTGAGGCCGGATCTTTAAAAAATGAGTGTTTATTAAGGTCTGCAGGATAAATGAGAAAGGAACAGAGGTCGAGAGATGGCTGGGAATAAGGGAAGATTTGGAGAACACGGAGGACAGTATATTCCGGAAACCCTGATGAACGCTGTGATAGAGCTGGAAGAAGCCTACATGCGTTTTAAGGACGATCCGGAATTTAAGGCGGAGCTTGACACATTGCTTAAGGAATACGCAGGCAGGCCCTCCGGTCTTTATTTTGCAAAGAAGATGACGGAGGATCTTGGGGGCGCAAAGATCTACTTAAAAAGAGAAGACCTTAATCACACAGGATCCCATAAGATAAATAACGTGCTGGGACAGGCCCTTCTTGCAAAGAAAATGGGAAAGACCCGGCTTATCGCAGAGACCGGCGCAGGACAGCACGGAGTTGCCACTGCGACAGCGGCGGCCCTTATGGGCATGGAATGCGTTGTCTTTATGGGTGTGGAGGACACGGAAAGACAGAAATTAAACGTATATAGGATGAAACTCCTGGGGTCGGAGGTCATTCCGGTTAAGACCGGTACCGGAACCCTGAAGGACGCAGTATCGGAGGCTATGAGGGAGTGGACCAGAAGGATCGATGATACCCACTACTGCCTCGGTTCCGTAATGGGACCCCATCCCTTCCCCATGATAGTAAGGGATTTCCAGGCTGTTATCTCAAGGGAGATAAAGGAAGAGATACTTAAAAAAGAGGGCAGGCTCCCGGATGCCGTCATCGCCTGTGTTGGCGGAGGTTCCAACGCCATGGGAAGCTTTTATGATTTTATCGGGGATAAGACTGTGAAGCTCATAGGCTGCGAGGCAGCAGGGAGAGGCATTGACGGTTTCGAGACCGCAGCCACCATTAATACCGGACGGATGGGGATATTCCACGGCATGAAGTCCTATTTCTGTCAGGATGAATTCGGGCAGATAGCTCCGGTATATTCCATTTCCGCGGGACTTGATTATCCCGGCATCGGCCCGGAACACGCTTACCTTCACGATATCGGAAGGGCCGAGTATGTACCTGTAACGGATGATGAAGCGGTAAATGCCTTTGAATATCTTTCAAGGACCGAGGGCATAATACCTGCCATAGAGTCAGCCCACGCAGTAGCCCACGCCATGAAGATCGCTCCAAAGATGGATAAGGACAGTATAATAGTCATAACAGTTTCCGGCAGGGGAGATAAGGACTGCGCCGCCATCGCCAGGTACAGGGGCGAAGACTTAAGGGAGGAGTGAGATGATAAAAAGTGCATTTGAAAAGGGGAAGGCTTTCATACCCTTTATAACCTGCGGGGATCCGGATATAGAGACCACGGAAAAGATAGTTAAGGAAGCTTATTTAAATGGAGCCGACCTTATAGAACTGGGCATTCCCTTTTCCGATCCTACAGCCGAGGGACCGGTTATACAGAGCGCCAACACCAGGGCGTTAAAGAACGGCATCACAACAGACGGGATCTTTGACATGGTGGAGCGTATCCGGGGAGACATAAAGATACCTCTGGTCTTCATGACCTACGCTAACGTGGTCTATTCCTACGGGGCGGACAGATTTACGAAAAGATGCACGGAAACGGGGATAGACGGTATCATCCTTCCGGACATTCCCTTTGAGGAGAAGGGTGAATTCTCTTCGGTCTGTGAGAAAAACGGGGTGGATCTTATTTCACTTATAGCGCCCACTTCCGAAAAGAGGATCTCCATGATCGCAAAGGAAGCAAAGGGCTTTATCTACGTGGTTTCAAGCCTTGGGGTCACCGGTGAGAGAAAGAGTATAGATACGGATCTTAAGCCCATAATCGACACTATAAGGGAAAACACGGACATCCCCTGCGCCGTGGGCTTCGGTATCTCTAACCCGGAGCAGGCGGCTAAGATGGCCTCCCTTTCCGACGGAGCCATAGTGGGTTCCGCCATAATAAAGATCATGGAAAAATACGGCAAGGATTCCCCTTCTTACGTGGGAGAGTTTGTTAAAGCCATGGCTGATGCGGTGCATGAAAGCTGATCCGTGAAAAAGAGCATCTTTTGTATAAAAAAACCCCGCAGCGTAAAGGTGGGTAGTCTAAGGGATTTTTAATCCCTGAAAGAATCGGCATAGTTGGAATAGTATTTCCGGCTATGCCGTTTTATTCTGGGTAGGTATTTCGCCTATGCAGTTCCAGACGATTCTGACACGCTGGGTTTTCTGCCCGTTTATCTTCTCCGGATGATAGACATATACCTTTTCAATAAACTCTCTGATGATCTCTGCCGTAAGCTCCGGCACTTCCGTATATCTCTTTACGAGATCAAGGAAGTGGTTCACATTCAGAGAATTCTCTTTATCTGCTGCTATTTCACATTCAAGCTCAGAGATCTTTGCCTTAAGGCTTTTCTGTTCATTCTCATATGAAGCGGACATCTTCATGAAGCGTTCGTCTGAAATCTTCCCCTCAACATTGCCTTCATAGAGCTTCTGGATGATAGTATCGAGCTTTTCTATACGCTTAGTTGACTGATCGAGCTCACGCCTGTTATCACGCTGATTTTTGTTGATCTCAGCCTGTGATTTGTTGGCTACCATTTCTACAAATTCAGCTTCATGCTCCCTGGCATAAGTTGCTATCTGTCTTATACTATCCAGCAGGATTTTCTCTACTGCCACATTTCTGATCTGGTGGGACTTGCAGCCGCCTTTGATCTTCCTGTAAGTACCGCATACGAAATGGTATTTATCATATGTCCAGTCCTTACATCTGACCTGATAGAGCTTCTGTCCGCAATCGGCGCAATAGAGCATTCCGGATAACATCGGCATATCGCCCATATCTGTACGCCTGCGTCTGCCTTTGCGGATTTTCTGAACAATATTGAAGGTCTCTTCGTCGATTATGGCTTCGTGGGTATTCTCAAAAATCTGCCAGTCCTCTTTGTCATGATACATCATCTTCTTGTTCTTATAGGACTTGCGTTGTACGTATTTGTACAAGTTTTTATTGATTTCAACGTCATTTTAGACTACAATGTAACCGGTGTCTAAAAACTGACGGTAACCCTAACGGTAACGCATTTAAAGATAATTGAGGTGTAGTAATGCCACTTAACTGGACTGGTGAACATATTCCATCCAAAGCAGATAAAACAACGGAAATACTGG
>JAFSKT010000003.1 GCA_017448845.1 Lachnospiraceae bacterium | reverse complement strand
TTAAGGTAAGAACCAGACGGTAGAGATAGGGCTTTTCTGCGCTCCAGAGCATGGGGGATGCAATGGCGTAGTTCAGGTCCAGCTCCGGAAGGGTCTGCACCCTATCCTGAAGGACAGCATTGTTTTCGGCGTCAAAGAGAGCAAGGTTCAAATAACCGCTGCCCTTTATCAGCATATGTATCTTAAGCGAAGCATCCCTTAAGTCTTCGTCGGGGATGGCCTTTATACCGATATCCTCTACATGGACAGCCGGAACGGAATAGATATAAACAGAGCGGAATATCCCCGAAAAACGGAAGAAATCCTGATCCTCAAACCAGCTTCCGAGGGTCCATTTGAATACAAGGACAGCAAGTTTATTCTTTCCAGGTACCAGCTCATTCGTGATATCGAATTCCCCGGCGTCAAAGCTGTCTTCCTTATATCCGATAAACTGTCCGTTAAGCCAGATGGCGCCTCCGGATTCGATGCCTCCGAAATAGATACGGGCTCCGTAACCTTCGGGAATCTCAGGACAGTTGAAATATTTAACATAGCAGCCTACGGGATTGAATCTTTCCGGGACTTTGCCGGTCTCAACATTTTCATTTCCGTCCCAGGGATAGGCGGTATTTGAATAATGGGGCTTATCATATCCCTGAAGCTGTAGGTGCCCCGGCACATTTATCATTTCCCAGCCACTGCAGTCCACTTCGTTTTTGAAGAAATCCTGCCTTGAAGAAGCATAGTTTTCCGCATATTCAAAGTTCCATTTCCCGTCAAGATCCAGGATCTTTGGGGAGATGAACCTGCCTCTGCCGTCAGGCTGCATTGCTTCAAAATAGGTTCTTGCCGGCAATCTTCCCACTGCAAAAGAATCCGGGTCGCTGATCATTTTTATATCAAATTCCATAATTGTGTCCTCGCTTCAGATTGCGCAGTATCGTATGAAGAAACCGATAGGGTCCTGAACAGATACATTATTTCTTTAATTATATCAGAAAATATGCTATAATCCCATTTCGGAAAAACAGGGGAGAGGTGTTTCGGGAAAAACAGATTTCCTTTTTAGCGCAAAACGGAGGTACAGGATATGGAAAAAGTCGTAAAGTTCTTAAAGGATGCGGAGACATATTACCTTGCTACAGTTGATGGGGACCAGCCAAGGGTGAGACCCTTCGGAACAGTCAATGTCTTTGAGGGAAAGCTCTACATCCAGACCGGAAAGGTTAAGGATGTTTCAAAGCAGATCCACAAGAACCCCAAGGTGGAGATATGCGCTTTTAAGAATGGGGAATGGCTGAGGGTGGCCGGAGAGCTGAAAGAGGATGAGAGGATAGAGGCAAAGCAGGCCATGCTTGACGCTTACCCTTCATTACAGGGCATGTATTCGGCTGATGACGGAAACACGGAGGTGTTCTATTTCACCAATGCCACAGCAACATTCAGCTCATTTACCCGGGCTCCGGAGACTGTTAATTTCTGAAGTTAAAAAGGTAAATAACAAAAGACGTTGACTATATCCCTTTCACAAGTTACTATAATAAAGGGGTAAAGGAGCCTTTACCCTTCTTATTTTTAAAAAACAGGAGGAACGATTATGAAAAAGAAGATCATTGCATTATTGACCGTTGTACTTATGACGGTTTCCCTGGCAGCATGCGGCGGCAAGGGAAATGCTGCAGGAGGAGCTGCAGACGGAAAGACCTGGGTAATTGCTACAGACACAGCTTTCAAGCCCTTTGAGTACAGGGATGACAATGACAATTTCGTAGGTATTGATATGGATATCTTAGCTGCCATAGCTGAGGATCAGGGATTCAAATATGATCTGCAGATTCTCGGATGGGATGCTTCAATAGCAGCATGCCAGGCAGGACAGGCAGACGGGATGATCGCCGGAGCTTCCATTACCGATGAGCGTAAGGAATCCGGATGGATCTTCTCAGACGGATACTATGATGCAAACCAGTGCATGGCAGTTGCAAATGATTCCGGCATCACCGGTTTCGACGGCTTAAGCGGCAAGTCCGTAGCTGTAAAGACCGGAACCATGAGCGCAGAGTATGCTGAGAGCCTTGCAGGCCAGTACAATTTTACCGTAACCTACTTCGAGGATTCACCTACCATGTATCAGGCAGTTGTAGGCGGACAGGTTGCAGGAGTATTTGACGACACCCCCATCATGGCTGCAAACATAAAGGACGGAAACCTTCCCATGACTCTTCTTCCCGAGACAGGAAACGATCCTGCAGCTTACGGTTTCGCCATCTTCAATAAAGACAACCAGAAACTTATTGACATGTTCAATGCCGGCCTTAAGAACATCAAGGCTAACGGCAAATATGACGAGATTCTGAAGAAATATCTCGGATAAGGAATCAGAGTAATAATATGTATCGAATAATAACCGTATATGGCGGGATGCTTTTGGAAGCCATGGGGCGCACTCTTATCCTTGCGCTCCTGGGTCTCTTCTTCGCTTGTATCATAGGACTGTTCTTCGGCATCTTAAGCGTTATAAAAAACAGGGTCTGCAATGTGATCTCGCAGATCTTCGTGGATGTTATAAGGGGAGTGCCCATGATAGTGCTGGCCTTCTTTATATACTTCGGCGTCCCCTATTTCTTTAATACCATTATCGGCGGATACAATATGACATTAAGCGCGCTCCAGGCAGGTACGGCCTGCCTGGCGCTTAACTGTGGCGCGTACATGTCAGAGATCATAAGGGCAGGTATACAGTCCGTGGATGTAGGACAGATGGAGGCTGCCAGGTCTTTGGGACTTTCATATGCCACTTCCATGAGGAAGGTGGTGCTGCCCCAGGCTATCCGTACCATGATCCCCAGTATCATCAATCAGTTCATCATCACATTGAAAGACACTTCGATCCTTTCGGTTATAGGTTTCCCGGAGCTGGTTAATACTGCCAAGAATGTCCAGGCCAATACCTTCATGGCTTTTCAGACCTGGGCTATTGTGGGAGTCATGTATCTCTGTGTCATCACTATCCTGTCCAGAAGTGCCAAGGTAGTGGAAAGGAGATTAAATGTCGGACGATAGGGCAGTAAAGATCAGTGTAAAAAACTTAAAGAAATCCTTCGGGGAACTGAGGGTACTAAAGGACATTTCCATAGATGTTGCCGAAGGTGAAGTTGTGGTTGTCATCGGACCCTCCGGTTCCGGTAAATCAACTTTCTTAAGGTGCTTAAACCGCTTAGAGGAATCAAACGGCGGCAGCATCATTATCGACGGCAAGAACATCACCGATAAAAAGTTAAACTTAAATAAGATCAGGGAAAATATCGGCATGGTCTTCCAGCATTTCAATCTCTTTAACAACCTTAACGTGCTGGACAACATGACCCTTGCCCCTGTTGAATTAAAGAAGTGTTCAGCTGAAGAGGCAAAGGACAGGGCTGAAAAAATGCTTGAAAAGGTGGGGCTCTCCGAGAAGACCGAGGCTTTCCCCAGCCAGCTTTCAGGCGGACAGAAGCAGAGGGTTGCAATAGCAAGAGCTCTTTGCATGCAGCCGGACATCATGCTTTTTGACGAACCCACATCTGCTTTGGATCCGGAAATGGTGGGCGAAGTCTTAAATGTTATGAAAAATCTTGCCGCGGAAGGTATGACAATGGTCATCGTCACCCATGAAATGGGCTTTGCCAGAGAGGTGGCGGACCGGATCATATTTATGGACGGCGGCTACATAATAGAAGAGGGCACGCCGGACGAGCTTCTTGGTAACCCTAAGGAGCAGAGGACCAGGGATTTCCTTGATAAGGTGCTTTAATACGGGAATACTATCCCGGAGGGAGACAGAGTGAAAAATATCATCACCATCAGCCGACAGTTCGGCGCAGGCGGAGGACAGATAGGAAGAAAGGTGGCCGACCGGCTTGGTTTTTATTACATGGATAAGGACGTGATACTCCGTTCAGCCATTGAATCGGAGGGGCTTACCCCGGATGAGATCCGCCGCTATGATGAAAAGGTTCCCTTTGATTTCGGTTTCGGGCAGAGCCTTTTCGACTTTTACAACAGGCCGTTGGATGAGAGGCTGTTTGAGGCCCAGAGAAAGGCCATAAGCATGCAGGCTGAGAAGGGTAACTGCGTGATCGTTGGCCGGAACGCCAATTATGTGCTGAAGGAATTTGACCGCACCCTTCACGTTTTCATTTCAGCATCCACCAGATTCAAGCTTAATAACTTAAAAGCTAAAATGCCTGATTTCAGCGATGATAAGATCATGGATGAAATGAAGTCCGTAGATAAAAAGAGGCGGAAGTACTGCCTCTACTACACAAACACCGAATTCGGAGCAGCGGAGTACTATGATCTCTGCCTGAAAAGCTCTTCCATCGGGATAGATAAGTGTGTAGATATCATCTGTTCCCTTTGTGAATGAGATAACCCCTGACAGACTTTATTTCTGTCAGGGTTTTCATTATAAGAGGCGGAGGAGTATTTATTAGGGACAGGAACAAACATATTTCAGGAGGTTTTTTCAATGATCAAGGAAGCGATAGTAAAGATAGTTAATAAGGGCGATTTAAGCTACGATGAAGCCTATGCGGTGATGAACGAGATCATGAGCGGAGAGACTTCTCCCACCCAGAACGCAGCCTTTCTTTCAGCTCTTTCCACCAAAAGCGCAAGAGCCGAGACCAGGGATGAGATCGCGGGCTGCGCTGCTGCCATGAGGGATCATGCCATAAAGGTGGATACGGATCTGGATGTATTTGAGATCGTGGGAACCGGAGGAGACAACGCCCACAGTTTCAATATCTCCACCACTTCTGCAATAGTAGCCGCTGCAGGGGGCATGAAGGTTGCAAAGCACGGAAACAGGGCCGCTTCTTCAAGCTGCGGTACTGCAGACTGTCTGGAAGCTTTGGGAGTAAATATTGATCAGAGTCCCGACAAGTGCAGGGAACTCTTAGATGAAGTGGGTATGTGCTTCTTCTTTGCTCAGAAATACCACACTTCCATGAAATATGTGGGAGCTATCCGTAAGGAACTGGGATTCAGGACAGTTTTCAATATCCTTGGACCCCTTACCAATCCCGCATCCCCGAAAATGCAGCTCCTCGGCGTATATGACGAGTATTTAGTTGAGCCTTTAGCTCAGGTTTTATCAAGCCTTGGGGTAAAGAGAGGCATGGTGGTTTACGGCATGGACAAGCTTGATGAGATATCCGTAAGCGCCGCCACCAAGATCTGTGAGATAAAGGACGGCTGGTACAAGACCGGCATGGTAAGCCCCGAGGATTTCGGCTTTAAGAAGTGCAGTAAGAATGACCTTAAGGGCGGTACTCCTGAGGAAAATGCAGACATAACCTGGAGGATCCTTAAAGGGGAACAGGGCGCAAAGAGGGACGCAGTTCTTATGAATGCCGGCGCAGCACTGTATATCGGCGGTAAGGCAGAGGACATGACAGAGGGCATTAAGCTTGCAGCGGAGATCATCGATTCCGGCAAGGCTGAGAAGACCCTTGAAAAGCTTATAGAAGTAAGTAACAGAGGCTGAAAGGCTTATTAAATATGAACATCCTTGATGAGCTTGCAGCTTACGCATTAAAGAGAACAGAAGAAAAGAAAAAAGAAACCGATGCGGACAGTTTGAAGAGGAGAGCCCTGGAGCTTCCAAAAGGGGACTTTGCGTTTGAAAAGGCCCTGAAGAAGCCGGGGCTTGGCTTCATCTGTGAAGTTAAAAAGGCATCCCCTTCCAAAGGATTGATAGCGGAGGACTTTCCCTATCTTGA
>JAFSKT010000224.1 GCA_017448845.1 Lachnospiraceae bacterium | reverse complement strand
TCATCCCGTGATAGACATAGAGTTTTGCTATATCCACCACGTCCTTTAAGTGCATATTTATAAGATCTTCCCTTACTTCATCAATATCCCCGGAAATAGCGCTGTCAAAGATCTTTTTCTTTTCATCATCACTGTATTCCTTAAGTCCTTCAAGGCTCTCAAGATAAAAGGACAGATAATTCCCGTCCTCTTTTTCAAGGGGCAGATCCCTCTCATCTTCGTCCTTTCTTTCCCCGAAGGATATATTAAGTCCTTCAAAGTACTTCCGGGTGAGCTCATCCTGCTCCTTACTCATATTCAGGGGAGAAAATATCTTCTGATATTCCTCCTCGCTTATGTAGTTCCTGCCCTCATGGGCGAGACGCACTGCCCTCTCCAGGGCTTCCTTATACTCTTTTTCTACCATTATTCTTCTTTTCCCGATGTTTCAGGCTTCTTCATCTTAACCTTGAATGCGGCCTTAAACTTTTTATCACAAATAGTAACTGTTATTTTTGTGGAACCCTTGCCGTTTATCTTAATGGTTCCCGTTTCCGATATCTCTGCCACCGCCGGCTTTTTGGACTCATACTTTTCAGGCTCTAAATAGGCAGTCCCGGAAAGCATTTTTGAGATATCGTATAACTGCCCGGCCTTTATATCCTCATCCGTAAGATTATCCGCCGTGTACTTTTTCATCACAGGCTTCTCAACGTAAATCCTTATAACCATGGAAGCATTCCCGTCAGTCAAAGTGACATCATAGCTTCCGGGCACATTCTTCGCTTTAAGCAGCATCTTTTTATTGATCTTAAGCCCCTTGGCGCTTGAGCCGTCTAAGGGAGTTATGGTATATGATGTGGGAGTGAATTTAAGGAATCCAGTATCAAAGCCTATCTTTCCGCTGCCTCCCAGGATCGCGCAGCAGGAAGCGGATATCATTCCGCCCTTCTTAACCGTTACAGGTACTGCGGTATCTTCGTCAAAGTAGTTATAGTGGATGATGACGTTTTCAGAGAGGCCGATTTCTTCAAGCTTATCCGCTGCAAAACCACCGTTTGAAGCAAAATGCATGTCCTTATCATACTTATCATAGACGATGGCCTTCCAGTCTTCCTCGCTTCCGCTGTAAAAGACCTCTTTTACCGTTCCCGGTTCTATGATACTGTCCCTGTAACCTTCGTCACTCGTCTGATAGGGGTGGTTATCGTAATCATCGGGAGAGCGGTCGCCGCCGTATACATTCGTATCTGTGGTAAGCCTGCTGAAAGCCTCATTTCCGATATGTTTAACGGATTTTGAGATATAGACTTTTTCAAGATTATTACAGTTATAGAAAGCTCTGGCCTGTACCTGCTTTACTCCGGAGATGACCTTTGCGCTCTTTATTGTCTGATTTCCGGCCAGTGCCGCATAGGCTATGGTCTTTGTATTCTTGCGTGGCTTGAAGATCTCCTCTGTCTTCGTTTCAGGCGCAGCCATAAGAGCCGGAACTTCTATATTGAACATTCCGTCATTCTCATAATAGGGGCAGGACTTCTTGTAGAGGAATCCGTCATCCCCGATCTCAAAATAGGGATTGTCGCTGTCTACCTTAATTTCCTTTAATCCGCTGCAGCCCTCTAAGGCGTCTCCCCTCATATGATGGAGATAGCCCAGGTCCAGGGATGTGATCTTCTTATCATGGTAAAAGGATCTCTTTCCCAGATGCCATACATTATTCAGCGTCACATTGCTTAAATTCTCGCAGAGGTAGAAGGCGTAGTGGCTGATCTCAAAGCCCTGGTCCTTATTGCTCTTCTTTCCCGGGAGCACATTAATGGTCTCAAGTCCGGAAAGCATCTTAAAGGAGCTCCTTCCGAACTCATCGAACAGATGTCCCTGCTGAACTTCGATCTCCTTTAAGTTGGTAAAATCAACATCGGGATCTGCATTTTCCTGATTCAGGAATTCACCCTGAACATGCACTATACCGGTTTCGAAGGACATTTTTTTCAACAGATCGTCATTTCCTCCGATATACTGGAGCATATCCCGTTTCTTCAGGGTTTTGCCGAAGGTTCCGGTTCCCTTTATGTATAAGGTGCCGTCGGTAAAATCCCCAAATTCCGAATTATCAGGAGCCTTTTCAAAGAGCTCTGCCTCTTTCTCCACAAGGTGGTCCATGTCCCATTTAACATAATCAAATGAGCCGTCTTCTTTAACATATTCCGGATCTGTTCCTGTGCTTTCGGAAGCAAAGGAAACAGTATTTCCCGAAAGGATAAGGGATGCGGTAAGAAACAGTGCCGTAAGTTTTTTTCTTCTCATTTTGACTCCTGACCTTTGATATTCCGGCATTTTAAGCCGGCATTTACTATAATAACAAACGTTTTTATATATGTGTGTGGTTTCCGATATGCTCGTTGCAGTACTCATAATTTCCGTTGCACTTTGAACAGAAACGGAATTCCAGTTCCGGGTTTGTGAGCTCCGTCCTGCCGCAGACTGCGCATTTATGCTTTGCAATGGTGCTGCCCTTTCCCCCGTCTACCGTATGGAACCTGCTCCGCATATTGGGGTCCGTGGCCCTTTTGAAGCTGTTCCGCCGGTGCATCTCATGGGGCGTAAAGCGGGATAGGTTCTTTGTGCTCAGGTAGAATATAAGGAAATTTAAGAGAGACACAAGGATCACTCCCCTGCCGTACCAGGGACTCTGTATAAACTGCCAGAGTATCAGCACCCCGTCCAGTATGGCTAAATACTTGATCTTTAAGGGGATGAAGAAATAAAGCAGTATCTGCATGTCCGGATAACTTGCGGCAAAGGCAAAGAAAAGGGACATATTTACATAGTAGGTGGAAACCCAGGTGGAAAGGTTGTAGCCGAAGGTCTCCGGAGGATAATTCAAAAATCTGATGCCGATAAAATAGATCACAAAGGATCCGATCAGCGTAAACAGAAATCCCATGAAGAGATAGACATTATATCTGAAATCTCCCCAGGTTACTTCCAGGGAACGGCCAATCTGGAAATAGAAAAACAGCATGATGATGGTAAAAATTGAAAGGGATGAGGGAGGCATCAGTATCCATGTGAAGACACGCCAGATCTGTCCCTTCATGATAAGGTCCGGATTCAGTCCCACAAGAGGGATAAGCCCCATAAAGCTCATAAGATACCCAATCGCATAGGTGAATATAACGAATACCGTAAGGTTCGGCACCGCATATCTCCCGAATTTCTTTTCCAGTTTATATAACCAGTTATTCAATTCATTATCCTATCTTAAAAAAATCCCCGCAGAAATCCACGGGGACCGGCTTTTTTCGTTTTTTTCAGAAGTTGTTTCCAAAACGGCCCTTCATGATCTTGATAGCCTCATAGGCTATGGCCGAATAGGCGCTTTCCTTCTTTCTGGCCGGATCATTATAAAGGCTCTTGCATCTCTCTTCGAAATACTTTTCGGATTCTTCTATTTCATCATTCTTATACTCGGTTCCGTCGGAGGCTCTGAGTATTCCGGTCTTATGGTCATAGAGACCTTCCCCCGGCTTCAGGCCGTTGATATACTCCTGTCCGGTAAATGATTTGAACAGATCCTTTATGGTTTCTTCTCTTCTTTCTGACATTTTGACCCCTCCTGTCTCGTCATAGGTTCTATGGCTTACATGTTTTACAGGCTTCGTAGCCTTCTTTTATCAGCTGATCCTTTGTTTTATCCGTAGGCTTAACCTTATCTCCCGTAGCATATCTGCAGGACGGTAAGTGGATCTTCTTTGTGGAAGGATTAATAACAAGTGTTCCGCTAACAGCGGGATCCGTGTCAACTGTGGTCTCTACAGCGGTCTTCTGTCCGGTAAGGGCTGAAAATGCTGCGCCGATCCGGTCCTTATATTTGATAATGCCCATGATCACGGCAATGGTTATGACCACTACAGTAAAACCTATGCCCAGAGCCTTCTTTTTTGAACCGCCGCTTATTGTCTTGGTATATGAGAGGCCGGTGCCCGGAACTCCCACCGAAACCGACTTCCTTCCGCTGGTTCCGGCAGAGGCGTGTACACCCTTTTTACCCACGGAAACCGAAAGCCCGCTCTTGCTGATATTGAGCTTTACTCCGGGAAAGATGGTTATTGATTTTCTGAAACGTAAACCCATTATGCCATTCCTTCTTTACTTGAGAGCCACGGCATACAGAGTCCCCTTCGGGGAGCCGTGACATGCGTACCGTAAAGTTTTCACAGAAAGCTTTACAGTACATTATACTGCATGATCGTAGTCATCATGGAACTCGTCGCTTTCCGGTTCAGGAAGAACTTCGATCTCTTCTTTATCCATCTCTTTCTTTAAGTTGGACTTGGCCGTAGAAAGCATGAGCTTTATACGGTTCAGCTGGTTAACCTCGGAAGCTCCGGGATCATAGTCGATGGCCACGATATTTGAAAGGGGATGTGCCTTTCTTATGGCCTTGATAACTCCCTTACCCACCACGTGGTTAGGCAGACAGCCGAAGGGCTGGGTGCAGACTATGTTATTTACCCCGTCTTCTATAAGTTCCAGCATTTCTCCGGTCAAGAACCAGCCCTCTCCGGTCTGATTTCCTATGGAGACCACAGCGGATGCGTTCATTGCCGTATCATCGATCCTAGGAGGCGGTGAGAAGTGTTTCGACTTCTTAAATGCGGAAACCGCGGCTCCTCTCACAAATTCCATACCCATTATGCCAAGCCTGGCGTTTCTCGCTGTCTTTTTCGAGGTGCCAAGCTTATCAGCCTTATATATCTGATTATAAAAGCAATAGAGGAAAAAGTCCATAAGGTCGGGAACAACACTTTCCGCACCCTCTTTTTCAAGAAGCTCCGCAAGATGGTTATTTGCCGCCGGCAGGAACTTGACCAGGATCTCTCCCACGATGCCCACTCTTGGCTTTTTAAGTCCTTCCTTAAGGGGAATGGAATCGAATTCCACTATCATCCTCTTGCAGAGATGACGGAATTTAAGGAAGGAGGGCCTTTTCTTTGATACAAATTCACGGCAGGTGGCAAGCCACTTCTTATGCAGCTCATCAGTGGTGCCCTTTACCGCCTCATAAGGCCGCATCCTTAAGGTGCAGCGTAAGAAGATATCCCCGAAAACAAGGCCGTAGAGCGCTTTTATTAGGAGATCGGATGTTATCTTAAATCCGGGATTGTCCTCGAGGCCCGCAAGATTAAGGGAAATAACGGGGATATGGCTCATTCCCGCCTTTTCCAGAGCCCTGCGGATGAAACCGATATAGTTGGTGGCCCTGCATCCTCCCCCGGTCTGGGACATGATGACCGCGGTCTTATTCAGGTCATATTAGCCGCTGTCCAAGGCCTGCATTATCTGGCCTATTACTATAAGTGAAGGATAGCAGGCGTCATTATTTACGTACTTAAGCCCTGTATCCACGGCTTCCCTGGCGTTATTATTGATGACTTCCAGATTGTAGCCCGCGCTCTTAAAAGCCGGCTCCAGAATATCAAAGTGTATGGGTGACATCTGGGGGCAGAGTATGGTATAACCGGACTTCTGCATATCCTCGGTGTAAAGCACCCTTTCAAAGGCAGAGGACTGTATCTTCCTCTCCTCGTTTTTCTTTTCCTTTACCCTTAAGGCCGCAAGGAGTGAGCGTATCCTTATCTTTGCGGCTCCAAGGTTATTTACCTCATCGATCTTTAAGCAGGTATATATCTTTCCGGATCCGTTCAGTATCTCAGCCACCTGATCCGTGGTCACCGCGTCCAGACCGCAGCCGAAGGAATTAAGCTGGATGAGATCCAGGTTCTCCCTCTGTTTGCAGACTTCCGCAGCGGCGTAGAGCCTGGTGTGGTACATCCACTGGTCCATGACTCTAATATCCCTTTCGATCTTTCCAAGATGGGAAATGGAATCCTCTGTGAGCACTGCCACATCATACTGGGTTATAAGCTCCGGTATGCCGTGGTGTATCTCCGGATCCGTGTGATAAGGACGGCCCGCCAGAACAACGCCACGGATATTGTGCTCATCCATGTAACGGAGAGTCTCTTCACCCCGGCGCATAATGTCACGGCGCTCGTTTTCCTGCTCCTTCCAGCCTTTGAAAACAGCTGCTATTATTTCTGCCGGGTCGATATCCGGGAAGCTTTCAATGAGCCTGGGATATATGGTATCGGGCGAAGTATAGGAAATAAAGGGATTGATAAACTCTATCTCCCCGTTAGCTATCTTTTCCACATTGTTCTTAATGTTCTCGGGATAACTGGTGACAATGGGACAGTTATAGTGATTTCCCGCATCCGGGAACTCATTTCTCTCATAGAATAAGGAGGGATAGAATATCCTCTTTACGTTGTTCTTTATAAGCCATTCTATGTGGCCGTGGGCTAACTTTGCAGGATAGCACTCGGACTCGGAAGGAATGGACTCAATTCCCAAGGAATAGATATCGTGGCTTGAAGCCGGTGACAGTACTACCCGGAATTTCAGTTCATTAAAGAAAGTGAACCAGAAGGGGTAGTTCTCATACATATTTAAGACTCTTGGTATGCCGATGACACCCCGGTCCGCCTCATCCGCAGGCAGAGGGGTATAGTCGAACATCCTCTTATACTTGAATTCAAAGAGATTGGGTATGTTCTTATGGGCCTTGGCCTTGCCGATACCCTTTTCACAGCGGTTACCGGTAATGAAGGTGCGGCCTCCTGTAAAGTGGTTCACCGTAAGGCGGCAGTGGTTGTTGCAGCCCTGGCACTTGGCTGTGGAAGTGGTAAATTCCAGTTTCCTTATCTCGTCTATGGAAAGCATGGTGGATTCGCTCCCCTTCTCATGCCTTTCCCTGGCGATAAGCGCTGCACCGAAGGCTCCCATGATTCCTGCGATATCAGGCCTTACGGCTTCGCAGCCCGCGATCTTCTCAAGTGCCCGGAGAACTGCGTTATTGTAGAAGGTTCCCCCCTGAACAACTATACGCTTTCCAAGTTCTGAGGCGTCTGAAACCTTGATAACCTTAAAGAGCGCGTTCTTTATTACGGAATAAGCAAGACCTGCGGAAATATCGGAAACCGGAGCTCCTTCCTTCTGGGCCTGCTTAACCCTTGAATTCATAAATACAGTACATCTGGTGCCAAGATCTATGGGACGGGAAGCAAAGATCGCTTCCTTTGCGAAGTCCTCTACCTTATAGGACAGGGAATTGGCAAAATTCTCGATAAAGGAACCGCAGCCGCTGGAGCAGGCATCGTTTAAGAGAACCGAATCCACGGACCTGTTCTTTATCTTTATGCACTTCATATCCTGTCCGCCGATATCCAGGATACAATCTACTTCCGGATCAAAG
>JAFSKT010000223.1 GCA_017448845.1 Lachnospiraceae bacterium | reverse complement strand
GGTCCTCACTGCCAGCACCCCACCCCTTGCAAAACATACCGCAAAGATAGTAAGCACCAGTGCTGCCGGAAGGAAAAGCTCCGGAGAAAGATCCCTTCCTCTTGATCTTATCAACTCTGCAAGGAACAGCACTGCATAAAGCGCCATCACGATAACGAAGATTCCCCAGCCGTTTCCAAGCCTGATATTTAAGATAAAGGCCCGGATATCTGCGATATAGCGTGAATGGTTGATGGCAAGAAGCCCCAGGTTTCCGGCAAGCAATGCGATAAAAATAAGCAAAAGCACAATACCTTTATCAAGCTTCTCTCTTACAAAAATAATATAGACAAAATACAGGAAAATAAGCCCTGCCATCATAAGAACCGTCTTTATGCTTAAAAAGCTGTACAGCGGATCCACCCCGATCTTTAAGTATATCGTTCCGTAATAGCTGAGTTCCATTATGGCAAGGGGAAGGCCGTAGAGGATCAGCATATCCCTCTTTCCGAAGGGCAGCACGGAAAGGGTCAGGGCTATAACAAAGACCATGACTCCACCCTCCATACGGCACATGGTCAGCATGGATGCCAGAAGTATTATTAAAAATGCATAATCCCTGCTGACTCTTTCATCCTTAGCGGCCTTCAGCGAAATAAGCACCAGTATGAAGAGGAAATCCATGAAGTATACGTTTGAAAGCACCCATTTAGAGAGCACAATGAAGGGCTCCGATGTGACAAGAAAAAGGGTTCCTGCTGCGGACAGCA
Organism: Lachnospiraceae bacterium; assembly: GCA_017448845.1. GTDB lineage: Bacteria > Bacillota > Clostridia > Lachnospirales > Lachnospiraceae > NK4A144. Next base: position 29,238 of record JAFSKT010000223.1, on the reverse strand, counting down.
TTATCCTTAAGCCCTTTTTATCCTTAAGTATTTCCTTGCTGTCAAAAAGCGCCCGGAAAAAGATCAGTACAAAGTTGAAATTAAAGAAATGCTGTATTCCGAAGGTCTCGTCAAAGCCCATCATAAAGGGAAGGCTCTGTATGATCGCCGTGGTCTGACCCACATCCGTAAGAAACTTATCCAGAGCAGGTGAAAGAAAGCCGTCCTTCACCAGGATGGAGGGATACATGGAATAATAATATACGGAATCGTTGGTCACATACTGGGAAAGGAGACCGGAGCAGGCAACAACCGCCAAAACGGCTGCCGTTATGAATCCGCCAACGGTCAGCGCTATGTCGGAAATCCCTTTTTCTCCCTGCTTATTACGAAGTATAAATACTGCCGCTATAAGCAGGACATAGAGTATAAGAATCCCCGGAATACCGAATCCCACACCGCATACCAGCAGAAGAAAACCGGCAACGCTGTAGATCGAAAGCCCTATGGGAAATGAAAGAAGCAGCACCCAGACCGTGTCGATCCTCTCCCTGAGGAGACGAAGCGGAATAAAGCCCGCGGCAAAAAGCCCCAGGATCGTAAGCACCTGACGCAGCATAAAGAGAGTGCCGGTATCCGCTGTGATGTTTTTATACGCTTCTGTTACCATTTATGATCCTTTTAAGACTCGACACTGTACGAAAAACCTTACAATACCGTCACTTACCCCTGATCTCCCTGTATTTCTCCTCACTCATAAAATACAGGTCTTCCTTATCTGTCCAAACTGCCACAAATACCTGTGCATTGCTTAAACCGTCCAGGTTTACATAAATATTTGGCAGCATATCCTTTCCCTCTTCCTTTGTGACCTTTTCGGAATAGGTATTGTAGTACCAGGAATACCAGAAAGCCGAGGCCTGCTGCACCTTTTCCCGGTTTAAGGCAAAGGAATATCTAAGCATGTCATTTGATTCACCGATATCCGTAAATCCTTCGGTATCGGGACTGAAGAACTCCGACACCTCTTTCCCTGCGGGAAGAGACGGATCAACAGTGACCTTTCCGGCATAGAGCCCAAACCACCTTGTAAGATCGTTCTCGATAAGATACTGCTTATCAAAGGGGTTCCCGTCCTCCTCGTCCCGGCCGTAAGTCCCGTAATCATCATAGGTCTTTATCTCCCTTGCCACCTTCACTTCCTTATCCCTTACCACATTCCGTAAAAATAGATCCGGATATTCTCCGGTCTCTCCGTAACTGTCGGCGTACATGGTCCGGGTAGATGAGCGTAAGGGGGAGATATCATTAAAAAGCCTGTTCTTCAGTACGAAGATATTCAGGACTATGAGAACAGCCATCGCAGCTGCCAGGATATATGGAATTTTTACCTTTAAGCTTGTTTTTTCCATGGTATCAAAGATATTATCCTTACAAGGCTCTTTTTTTCCATAAGCAGTATCACAAAGATGATAACAAGACCGTAAAGGGAGGTGATTAGCCTTGGCATATTAAAGGCCGCCATCCCTGCCAGGAAAAATACCATTACGGCCTCCATACCTGTCCTTAAATTATCATAGCCCACGGGATAGAAGTGCTCTGACAGCAGGGACCCCACAATAAAATAGATCAAGTAAGATACCCCTGTGGTAAGGGCTGCTCCTACTCCTCCGTATAAGGGCACCAGCATGAAATTCCCGCAGATATTCACTACTATGGCCGCAAGGCTTGCGATGTTTAAGAAGATATTCTTTTTCTTAAATTTAATGCCCTGCACAGTTATCTCGAACATTATGGCAAAAATTGGCATCAGCGTCAGGAAGGGGATTATCCTGTCAGCACCTCTGTAATCTTTTCCAAGGATCAGGACTATCACATTCCTCATGGATATCATGCCTATAGCTGCTGCCATGCATAGGAACCTGACTATGTCAAAGGCCTCCCGGAAAAATTCCTTTTCACTGCCGTCACCCTTTTCGTATTTCTCCATTGCAACCGGTGACCAGTAAGCAAGGAAGGTATTCTTGAAAGTGAGTAACAGTACCATTATCTTCATGGCGGCGCTGTATATTCCCAGCTCGTGGAAGTCAGCAAGGGACTTTAAGGCTATCCTGTCGCAGGAGGACAGTAGCCATTCCATAAGCAGCACAAGGATAAAGGGAAGGCCGTAGGATATGAGCTCCATTTCGGGATAATCCCTTTTCTTTACGATATCGTATTCCGCCTCTTTGACCTTCTTTTTATTAAAGAATAAAAACCGTACCGCTAAAAATAAGGTGGTAGAGAGCCAGGATAAGGTCATGGCGTAAAGCACTACCCGGAAATCGTTATGGAACAGCTTGAAGAAAATGAAGATCAGAAGGATATTGATGATCTTCTGGGCAATATTTATGTTGCTGTAAAGCCTTCCGTTCTGCTGCATCCTCACGTCAAGAAAGAGGAAACGCTCAAAAACGGAGACCACGGTGTAGCCTGCGACCAGCAATGTTATGTCAACCCCATTTCTGCCGAACAGCCAGTTATTAGCCGGTGCGGAAAAGAGGAAATATATGACAACTAACACCGACACCAGTAAAAAAGGCGGCAGCAGGCACTGCCTCATAAGCCTTCTCCTGTCTGTCCCAGCCTTGTAATAATAGCGGATATAGGTCTGATCAAGCCCTAAGATCGCGAAGATATATATACAGGAGACAGCGGTCTCAAACATCCCGGTCCTGCCGTATTCATCGGTTGACATAAGTCTGGTGACCAGGGGTGTCTGGATAAAGCCCAGCAGCAATACTATAAAGTTTCCGTAAAAGTAGCTTAGGAAGCCGCTAAATCCGGATTTCGTTTCACGCGTATCTGTCATAGATCTCCACATGCCTCTGTATATAGAAATCCCTGGTGTATCTCTCGTGGTATCTCTTAAAGAAATAATCCTGCTCCGACTTCAGGAAATCAGGATCTTCGGCCGCCTTCTTTACGTAGGCCGTAAGCTTTGAAAGATCCTCCATGGAATAAAGGTTTTCTTCCCTTCCTATCACCTCGGGAAGTCCCCCCACGTCCGTACTCATGACGGCGCAGCGCCTGGACATGGCTTCCACCGCGGCCTTTCCGAAGGACTCGAAAATGCTGGTCATGATAAAAAGATCCAGGCCGTAGTAGAAAGCGCTCATATCCTCCTGGGACAGTTCTTCCCTGTAATCAAGCCTTTCAGCCCCTGTCACCTTTTCTATTTCAGCTCTTAAATTGTCGGCAAACTCCCTGTCCCCCTTTTCATAGAGAGAGAGGACGAGATGCACTTCAAAGTCTATGCCTGCATCATCAAGGGCCCTAAGGATCAGCGGTACCTTTCCCCAGTCCTTTTCCACGCAGACCCTGCCCGCAAAACCTATGGCCAGCCTTCCTCCTCTTTTCTTACGCTCTTCCTCGTAGCTTTCAAAAAGGGAATTTATGGTATTGGGTATGGTTACAACCGGCCTTATATCCGTGTTAGCAGTCCAGAGATCCCTGTTTTTATCCGTGGTGGTGACCATGCAGGAAGCCTTCTTAAGCACCGGGTCCATAAAGAACCGGGATCTCTTCCTGTAGCCAAAATACATTCCCCTGTCGGTATAGATAAAGGGGATATCCTTAAAAGCCCCCATGATAAAGCCGTAGGTGATGAGGGACTCGGACATCTCGATATGTATGAGGGAAGGTCTCTCCTCCCTTATAAATTTCTTAAAAGCCTTTATCCGCTTTAAGAGATTGATCCCCCGGTTTTCTCCCATGGGGTAGGTCAGTACCTTAAAGGGATAATCTGCCTTATCCTTTCCTAAAAGCTCCGGACAGAGCACCACGCTCTCATATCCGTACTCCGGGTGTTCCGCCAGGGCTGCAGCTATCATTTCCGTTGAAAACTGGGCTCCCCCGGGCAGGTCTATGGGATATTCCATTAAATACAGGATCTTTTTCATCAATTAAACCAGTTATTGTAAAGGTACTCGCACTTTGACAGCGGTCCCTTTTCGTATATTTTTTCCTTATTTTCAAGCATATATTCCGACATTTCGATTATCCTGCCGGCAGCAGTGTCGGGATTCCAGTATTCCTGCATGTTGTCGTAAGCCTTTTTTCCCAGCTCCCGTATCTTTTCCGGCTCCTTTAAAAGTGCCTCCAGGGCGGAAATAAGGCTCTCCCTGCTTCCGCTCTTAAAGATACGTCCGGTTACACCGTCCTCTACGAGAAAAGGAGTGGCTCCCGCTGCATGGCTTGCTATTACTGCACAGCCTGAAGACAGGGCCTCGTAGATCACGGATCCCCAGCCTTCAAGGAAATTGCTGGTCATCACAAAGATATCCGCTCTCTCCATCCTCTCCCTGGTCTCCTCCGGGGAAAGGAAGCCCTTATATTCCGTAATGTCGGAAAGAGAAAGCTTTTCCGTAAGAGACTTTAAGTGTCCTTCCTCTTCTCCGGAACCCACCATCTCTATGGTAAAGTCATAGCCTTTTTTCCTGCACTCCGCCGCTGCGGAAAGAAAGAGATCCGCTCTCTTTAATTTAAGGAACCTCCCGGCCCAGAGGATCTTTAAGGGCTTATTCTCATTCTTAAGCTCCGCCAGCTCCTCAAAGCTCTTCCCCTCCTTTTCCGGGAAATAACCGAATTTATAGCACTTCCCGATATAGGAATGAAGGAATTTATAATCCGATGCGCAGTAAGCGCTGGCCGCCAAAATATGTATATTCTTATTTCTATTCCTGAAATGATTGTGATAGAACTTTTTTGCGAGCCTTGGGATCAGTACCTTTATCCGCCCTTCTTTAAGGGGACGCTCGGAATAACGGAAGATAAGCTTATTTGCTTCAAGCCTCTTCTCTATAAAGTGCTCCGGCGCTGTGCCGAAGATCACCACATCGCTTTCCATGGCAAGTTCTTCCGCCTTTTTTTCATTCTCCGGAGAGAGATAGGATTTCAGCACATATCCCGGTGCCGGCCTTCCCCAGCCCATCTTAGAACGGAATTCCTCCATGGGTTCCGTCTCAATAAAGGTAAAGCCCTCATTGAGCCTTTGATAAAAGGCATTGCAGAGCGCCTCCTGATGATGGTTAAAATAGTTTGAAAAAAAGCTGATCTTCATATTCTCATGCCAGTACGAATTTTATCAGTTCAAAGGCCACGCATTCGAAGATATAAAACCTGCTGTAGCCGTTCTCCCTGTATATACGGTAGCGCCTCTTTATCCTTGGCACTATTTCCTTAAGGGGAATGCGGTTGCTGACGCCGCCCATGGTGAAATCAGCCAACACCTGATTTACCGCAACTATCTTGTATCCGGCCTTCCTCACCCTGAAATAGAGCTCCATGTCGTCGCTTATATCCCTGCATTTATAGCGGTATTTCTCATATACCTTCCGGGATACGAACTGGGTGGGATGGTTCCAGTCTCTACTGGTTAAGTACTTTCGAACCCTTGCCTTTTTTATGAAGCTCCTGCCGTTTGTCATGATCATGCGGATATCCGCAAAGGCCAGGTCACAGCCCGTATCCTTGAAGGTATCCTCCATGACCTCAACAGCTTCCGGCTCGTAAAAATCATCGCTGTTTATGATCCCGATGATATCTCCTTCAGCCATTTCAATGCCCTTATTCATGGCATCGTAGATCCCCTCGTCCTTTTCGGAAATAATGTGGAGGGCGATGTTCTTATTCTCAAAGGCCTCCCTCATGGATTCGGCTTTCGCTACAGTGCAGTCTGTGCTGAGGCCATCTACGATTATATATTCATAGGGCGCTCTGGTCTGGTTAAGCACCGATTCCATGGTCCTCAGTATGGTCTTTTCGGAATTAAAGCAAACTGTGATGATAGAGGTTGACATAACTTAAAAACCTTCGGTGGAATCTTCCGCATTAAAAAGTACCAGCACCGTCTGGAACAGTATCCTTATATCCATTAAGATACTGAATCTCTCGATATACATAAGGTCCAGGATCAGTTTATCCCTGGAAGAGGTATTGTACTTTCCCATTACCTGGGCAAGTCCCGTGAGCCCTGCTTTCATACGGAGTCTGTAGCGGAATTCCGGCATCTGCTTTTCATACTCGCTTACGTTTTCAAGCATCTCCGGCCTGGGCCCCACTAAGGACATATCGCCTTTCAGGATATTTATAAGCTGGGGAAGCTCATCAAGCCTGTATTTTCTTAAGAACCTGCCTATTCCGGTGATCCTGTCGTCATCCTTTGAGGCAGATACATTCTCCACATTTTCCCTCATGGTCCTGAATTTGATTATCTCAAAGACCTTTCCTCTGACCGTGGCTCTCTTCTGCCTGAAGAACACGCTTCCCCCGTCCTCTGTCTTTATTATGATTGAGAAGATAAGGAATAACGGCGAAGTGATAAGAAGCAGGATAAAGGAAATACCTATATCCATAAGCCTCTTTATGACTCTCTGCTCAAAGGTCATTATAACGGAATGGTGGAAAAGGAAGGGCATATCCCCGATCATCCTCTCCTCCGCTGTCATCTCCACTATGTCCGAGATTACAGGATTTAAGGAAACGGAGATCATCTGCCTGTAGCAGTAGTTCACAAGTTCCGCCCTCTCCTTCTGGGGAACCTCATAGAAAAAGACCATTCCGGACTCGTCTATCTTCTTTCTGATATGGGGATCCGTGTAGATCACGGCCTCCGTATCCTGATAACGGTGTTTGAAGGAATCCACCGTATCCCTTACCCTGATGCCGTCTTCCATGTTCCCGGCTATGATAAGTGCCTTTACCGGAGGCATGATCCAGTTATAGAACCTGGTGCCTGCCATGGTCATGAACCAGATGAACAGCGCGTTTGCAATGACCGCCATAAGGAAATAGCCGAAGGATGCAAACCTGAACTTAAGGCCATTGGCCTCATTCACATTCATGATAAGGAAAATAATATAGGTAAAGCAGGAAGAAAAGATGATGGAGAGCTCCATACCCTGAAGTATCTTTTTCCTGTGGCTCCTGCCTACGTCAAAACCGCCGTAGATATTGTTAAAAAACAACAGGGCCATAAAATACATAACCGTCATGATGACGGAAGTTCTGGAAAGTACCCGTACCTGCCGGTTCTCTATGCCCATCAGGGAAAAGAGGATGGCGTAGGTCCCGAGGTACAGAAAAGCCCTGATAAAAAACAATATGCTGTTGTTAAAACGAGTGCATATATCTTTCACTTTAATTATCTGTCCTTAACCCGTATACGTCCACCAGATAACGCCTGAACATCTGATCAAGACTATAGCGGGATGCCTGCTCCACGCAGGATTTAGCGGTTTCTTTACTGTCCCGTTCCTTTAATTCCCTTACAGCCTTAAGAACTCCCTCTATATCTCCCACTTCTGTTACGATGCCGCTTTCCTCTGTCAATGCTTCCGGACTGCCTCCCGCCCTGTAGGTGATAACAGGGGTTCCGCAGGCCATGGCCTCTAAATTGGTGGTGGGGAAGGTATCTTCATATGTCAGGTTTACATAAATATCTGCAGCCGAATACCATTCCGCCATTTCCCTTATGGAATCTGTCTTCATGACAGTGATGATATTCCGATGGGCAGAGGCCCTTGAAACCTGGGACTTATTTAATCCCACCATTGCGATAACTGTATTATCTCCCGCTGCATCCGCAAGCTTCAGGAAATCATCAAAACCCTTCCTCTCCCGCCACGGATTCGCAACCCCCAGGAGTAAGGTCTTTTCCCCTATGCCGTACCTTTCCCAGATGCCGGTCTTCTGCTCTTTAAAGACATTTAAGTCTATTCCCGTGGGAACGGTGATAACCGGATATTCCTTCAAAAAGGATTCCTTCACCCGGTCCTTAAGCCACTCTGAAGGGGTGACTATGGTGAGATTCCTTATCCCGTTAAAGGCCTCTTTCTTAAGCCTGTAATTATCCTTTGAATTATCTAAAAGCAGGGAGGCGGGGTACTGCTTCTTTTCCGGGCAGTCATGACATCCCTCTTTCCACCTCATGCATCCCGCGTATTCAAAGTGGACACAGTGTCCGGTAAAGGTCCAGCAGTCGTGGAGAGTCCAGATGATCCTGTGGCCCTCCTTCATTGCATACTCGTTTTTCAAAAATGAAAACAGCAGCTGGTAGTTTACATAATATCCGTGGACGTTATGTATATGTATGATATCCGGATCGTATTCTCTTATTTTCTCTATAAGTTTCTTCGTGGCGTCGGAAGAATAAAGACCGTGCCGGTCCGTAAGCCTGCTTAAGACTCCGTGGATATATACATCCCTTTCATTTCCGATGCGGTAGACCTCATGTCCCGCCGGGGAATCCCATCTGCCGAGACAGATAAGACTTTCGCTGCCCCTTTCCTTAAGGGCGGTGGAAAGCCCGGTGACAATACGTCCCACGCTGCCCTTTCCGGCAACGGTATTTAAGAAAAGGACCCGGTCCCCACTCATTTGCTGTCCTTCAGGATTATGTCCGTTACCCGTTTCTGCCCCATGTGGAATTCATTGGTGAGCTCTATATTCCTCATTTCCTTTCTCACATTGGGAGTCTCCATAAGCCACTTCATGGTCTGTATGACGGTGCGGTCATCGGTCCTGCTGCCTATCCCGAGATTTATAAAGCCGTTCTGTATGCCGGCAAACACATGCTGGGCTTCCCTTTCATTCTGGGCGAGAACTATTGCAGGCACTCCCATGCTGGCAAGCTCAAATATGGTCCTGCCCTGGCTGGTCACCGCCAGATCCGCCTTTTTCATGAAGAGGGATACCCGCTTCACATCGTTATGTACATAGATATTCTTTTCCGGAATATCCTTTATGCTGTCCTTCTTTTCATAGGCAAAGCCGGTGATGAAGTGGAAAGCCGTGCCGGGAGCCGATGCCGAAAGCTCCTGACAGATCCTGTAAAGCTTACCCGTAAGGTCAGAGGGATCCGCCCCGCCGAACATGATCATCACATTCTTACATTCATCGGAAAATTCCTTGGGGTTTTCCTCTAAAAATTCATCCCTTATAAAGAAATAGTCAGAGCCCTCGTAGACATTTCCCGGCTTGTCATCGTGATTTTCATAAAGGGCGTTTATTACCGCATCCGCAAGCCTTGCTCCGGGACCGGTATCCTCGAAATTTACAACCCTTTTGGCGTAGCGCTTTTCAAGCCTTACCACGGACTCTTCAGTATCAAGGATGTCATTTACCACTATGTCCGGTTTCCAGCTCTTCAGCACCTTTTCGTAATCGTCGTCGTTCTCTATCACTTCATAGGGGAAGAAGGCACTCTTCAACTTCTCTATACCCATTTCGCTTTCAGAATCGGTGACGAACATGACCTCATGGCCGATGAGCTTATATGCGATGGAAAGGCAGCGGTAGATATGGCCCATGCCTAAGCGCCGCTGTCCCACAGCACGGAAGAGCACCCTCTTTCTCTTAAGGATGGCCTCCGCCTCTATCCAATCCGTATAGCTGTCTATATCCACAGCCTCCTCGGGGCTGGTCTCATATACCGAAACATTCTCCCCTATCCTGCCCTTTTCATTGACGCACTCCCTCTTTGTAATGAGGAACGCGCCGGTCTCCAGATAGTTTGGCGGCAGGAACTGGGAATTAAGCCTTTCCTCATAATTCTTTACTATCTTCCCGTCCTTTTTTGTCCAGGATAGATGGGGCTTATTGGTGACGCTTATAACCGTATCAAAACCGCCCTGGGCAAAGTATTCCACGGCTGAAGTCAGAGTCTTTTTATTTAAGGTGGGGGAAGTGGCCTGCATGGTTATGACCACATCATATTTACCGTGCTTTTCTTCCATCTTCAGCACGGCGTCATAGATCACCGGATCTAAGGTAACCTTATCGCCGGAGAGCTCTTCTCCCCTTGTTACGATCTCGGCCCCGTGATCCGCCGCTATACCTGAAAGCTCCTCATCATCAGTGGAAACAGCCACATCCGCATCATACTTACCCTTAAGGGACAGGGCGTTTTCCACGGAGTACATGATAAGAGGCTTGCCGTTCATAAGCCTCACGTTTTTTCTGGGAATTCTCTTTGAACCTCCCCTTGCGGGGATAATGATAAGTATCTTCATAACGGCTTTATTCTATACTAAATGGGGGAGTTTTTCAACAAAGCCGGGGGGGAGTCTCGCAGCCGGGAATTACTTGACTGTAGAGAGAATTGCAGCGGAGTCAAGTAGTCCCAGGAGTTTCACCACCGGAAATTACTTGACTATAGCGAATATTGCAACGGAGTCAAGTAGTCCCGGGAGTTTCACCACCGGAAATTACTTGACTGTAGAGAGAATTGCAGCGGAGTCAAGTAGTCCCAGGAGTTTCACCGCCGGAAATTACTTGACTATAGCGAATATTGCAGCGGAGTCAAGTAGTCCCGGGAGTTTCACCGCCGGAAATTACTTGACTGTAGAGAGAATTGCAGCGGAGTCAAGTAGTCCCGGGAGTTTCAGGATGAGCGTCCGCGGATGATGGAAATGAGCACGGAAAGATCTTTCCTTCTGAAAAAGAGCAGGGCCCCGGCCAGTATTATGAACAGGGGATAGCGTATCAGGGGATAGGGATAGAGAAATGCGGTGATGATGCCCAGGACACAGGTAAGGATCAGCATGCCGAAATAGAGAGCGTCATCATAGAGTTTCATTTTAAGGATAAGCCTCACTGCTATGAAGTGGAGGATCATAAGGCAGAAATAACCTGCCAGAGTGGTATAGGCTGCGGAGATATATCCGAATCGGGGGATGAAATAGGCGTTGAGGCCGATGTTTATCACCGCTGCGATGCAGGAATTTAAGGCTATCAAAAAGGTCTTCTTGTGGAAGAGCTCTGCGTTCACGTAGTTTGTGTAGAAATACTGGCAAAGGGTTCCAAGGGCCACAGGAGGCACCACCCACATGCTGTCCCAGTAGCTTTTCGCAAAGAGGATCTTTACTGCTAACGGCGCTGCCGCAATGAAAATAAGAGTCAGGGCGCAGCCGTAGATCATAAGCAGCTTATTCTTTTCCTTGATAAGCTCATAGTCGGAGTTATAGAGGTGCTCATTGAAATAGGGAAGCCATGCCTGCCCTACTGCATTGGTAACAAACATGAGTAAGGTCCCGATGGTGTATCCCGAGGTATAGAGTCCCACAGCGGAAAAGCCGTGGATCTCCGAGATCATGGAAACGTCTATCCTGGATAAAAGGATAAGGGCCAGTCCGTGGGGGATCATGGGAAGTCCGATCTTCAGGGCATAGAGCCAATATTCCTTATTGTAGAAGACCTTTCCCTTGACAACGAGGTTTACATAACACCAGACCGCCACAGCCGCTCCCGGTACCACAGTTCCCACGATCTTTAGGAATCCCTTTTCTCCCGGTACAAAGAGGAGAAGAAGGACGGTCATTATCACGGTGGTTACGGTGATTATGACGGAAATGGCGATATTTTCCCGGTACTTATATTCAAAGCGGTACTTATATTGCATGTAGTCTATGGAGGGAAATACCGTGAGATAGGCAAATAGCATGAATATCACGATCCTGGGGAACTGAAGAAGGGTGCCCCCTGCGGGAAAAAGCACCATTATCAATACCAGGATGACAAGTGAAAATGCGCTGGACAGGGTCTGGATGGAGGACATGTATTTATCGAAATCCTCCCTGAAATCCAGCTTTGCCCGGCCCACGCTGTAAATGAGACAGAGTCCCGTCACCACGGAAAAGATGCTGACATAATTGTTGAAATTATTGGCATAGCCCGTTTCCGCAGTGGTTAAGAGCCTGGTATATATGGGAGCGGTGATTATACCCACCGCCCTTATAAGTACATTTGAAAGCACATAAGCGAAACCGGAACGGACTGCAGTGCCTCCGTCGGTGGTCTCAATGCGCTCCTTTTCTTCCTTTGTTTCCGTCATGCAAGCATGTCTCTCTTCAGTACTGTATCCTGGGCGATCTGAGTCGCAGCCTTCTTTCCTATGACCGTATCGATCTCAGAGGGTGAGATCCCCAGGCCCGGACGCTTCCAGGTAAGCATTTCCTCTGTAATGACCGTACCTTCATGGATATCCACTGCAGCAACTAAGGAACGTCTGGCATTCTGCCTTGCGGCGCTTTCGGTGGAAAGGCTCACAAGGTCGCCCTTTCCCCTGAGCTTTATGATATCGTTGATGCCGGATAATATCTTCATGGCGTCAAAGGGATCCATTGCGTGATAATGGTCATTTCCCTTGAGCTTTTTATCTAAGGTAAAGTGTTTCTCCACCAGCACAGCTCCCAGATTGAAGGCGGTCTTTATCACATCAAAATTCGGCGTAGGCTTTGTATGGTCGGAGTAACCGGTGTAGCAGTCCGGGAACTTTTCCTTAAGGGAGGCGATCTTTAAGAGATTTGCGTGGTCCAAAGGGGTGGGATATTCCAGCACGCAGTGAAGGAGGGTGATCTTTTCACTGTTATACTGCCTTATGGTATCCACCGCCCGCCTTATCTCGTCCTCATTGGAAGCGCCGACGGAAAGGATCACCGGCTTATTCTTCTTTGCCTGATACTCTATAAAGGGCAGGTTTGACAGGTCAGAAGAGGATATCTTATAGACATTCATCATGTCATTTAAGTAATCCGCGGATTCCGTATCGAAGGCAGTGGAAAGAAATTCGATGCCCCTCTTTTCCGAATGCTCATATAATGCCCGGTATTCCTTTTCCCCGAAGGCATCAAACTTCCGGAAGAGCTCGTACTGGCTTCCGGTGGGCTCCTCAGTCCTGTCCCAGTATGCGGGAGAATCCTTGCTTGCTAAGGTCCCGGCTTTGTAACTCTGGAACTTGACCGCATGTATCCCTGCCTGGGCTGCCTTATCTATCATCAGGCAGGCGGCCTCTAAGGGTGTCAGTCCCATTTTTGACGCTATGTCGTAATAGTTTACGCCTATCTCCCCCACAAGGGTGAACTTATTCTCTTTAAGTCTCTCTTTGATAACGCTCTTTCCCATACCGCCTCCTTGATTTAATATGATTTCCTATTGCTGTATTATGTGAACCATTTATGTTGACTAATTATGTTGACTAATCCTTCTCCGGCCTTATCTCACCTTTGAGCCAGCGCTCATATCCTTTTTCATAAAACCTTAAAAGCTCTCTCAGCATATCGTCGAATTCTTCGCTTTCTTCCTTCTTTCCCGCAAAGATCTCCTCCGCACCGTCCATAAGCTCAAAGATCTTCACCTCGGTTCCCGCTTCCTTCACCGCTTCAAGATATGCCGCAGCGGAATGGAGACTCTCTACTTCCCCGAAATCCCTTATCTCTTTTTCCAGCTCGTCAAAGGAAGTGATGACCTTAATGCCGTCAATAAGTGAATAGGGAGTCGTGCCAAAGACTATGGACTTCTTTCCCAGAAGAGCCGCCTCGTAAGCAGCAGTTCCTGTAATGGTAACAACGCCCTTTGCCTTCAGTATCCAGGGCTTGGGGTCCTTATAGTAATTGACCTGCACCACCCTTACATTTGCTATCTCCCCGGCCTTCCTGTAGAACTCCGGATCCCTTTCTCCAAGCATGGCCTGATGCTCCTTCACATAGAGCTTCCACCCCAGGGGCAGAGCCTTGCTCACCTGCTCAATGAGGTTGAGCTCATCCACATAATATGAGGCCTTCACAAATACCGAGGACTCGGGGATAAGGTGCAGAGGCATATATACGTAGGTCTCACCCTCCACCGGATCCTCGAAAAGTCTGTTGGGGATAAGGAACTTCCTCTTCCTCATCATGGCGTCGAAATAATGCTTTAAGTAAGGCCAGGTCCTGGCATAGAGCATGTTGCTCTTTTTCTTTACGCTTAAATTCTTTGCTCTGTAATCCTGATCGTAGAAATAATTCCACTTGCCCCTCATTACCCGCATTATCCAGATAAGGCTGTCCCTTTCGTACTGCACGGTTACGGAGCCTGCAAATTCCGGGTTCATTATATCGTTCTTTTCCCGGAAATCCTTTATATAGGCAATGGAATCCGACATTTCTTCATCGCTTAACTTAAGCTTATCCTCATAGATCTTCCTGAAATAGGGGTCTATATCAAAGGCGTTCTGGAAGGAAGGATATTTCCAGTAGCCGTACTTCCCGTATTCTATGGTCATATAGGGAATACACCTCTTCCATGCCACTTCGCAGAGGATGGTACGCTGCAGCTCTGCGTTGTCCATGTCTAAGATCACATCGGGCTTAAAATCGTCCAGCACCCTGAATATCTTTTTATAATTTAGCTCCAGCCAGTAGCAGTTCTCCTCATCACTGGTGATAGCCCAGTAGTCCCTGTAATGATAGTGCCGGGTGTTCTCCTGGGAACTCATGAGCTGCATACCCGGGGTTTTGAAATGGCTGTATTCCTTCTCGATGGTTTTAAGGAATTCCGGATCCGCAGGTCCCTTAACTCCCTTATTCACCGGGCGGTCCTTTAAGCCCTTTCCCTTCCCGGTGATGGTATGATCCGAATATCCGTCCTGGGAAAGCCCTGCCTTCCGCCTGAATTCCGAGATTCCCTCCACAAACTCATCACAGATATCGCTTACATCGTAAAGCCTGCACTCCGGCAGATGCTCCTTAAATTCAAAGATGGTATGCTCGTTGTAATAGCATTTGTTAAAGCGGCTTTCCGAAGACATGATGTAAAAGGCCGCCACTTCGTTATCCTTCATCAGGTCCCGGGCGAGAAACCATAAGGGCTTCCCGTAGGTCTCCCTGCATACGAATAATATTCTTTTTCCCTTAAAGATATCGCTAGTCAGTGCCATTGTATTTTTCTATAAGCCTTTCCACCGCTTCCGGCCGTCTTCTGAAATATTCCCTTGTTCTCTCTACTCTTTCCTGATAGTACTCTTCCCCCACGGCTCCGTTATAGAACCTTTCGTACCAGAGAGCCATGTGGGATGCCGAAGAATCTACTATCTTCGAGATCTCCTTTTCCGCGTTTTCAGGGGAGCAGGCTCCCTTTTCCAGATCCTTAAGTTTATCAAAAAACAGATTCTTAAAATCTTTATTTTCAAATGCGGCGGCAAAGATCGCGTCGCTTTCCAGTGCCAGGGCGATATTGTCCACGTCCATATGACTTAAATTCATGGTTTCCTGATTCAGGTCAAAGAGCATATAGCGCCATTTTCCGTCCTCTGCTCCGCTGCCCTTATCATCCTTACTTCTCCAGAGGGCCACATTCCTTGTGGGCCAGTCATTCTGGGCGCCTATATAGATCTCTAAGGCGTAGTAATCCGTCATGCTGTCTATATCCATGACTTCCCGGAACCTTGAATATTCTTCATCTCCGGAGAGGCCACTGAAGGCCATGTAGCGGAGCTCTTCATAGAGCTTTGAAGCTTCCTCGCCGCCCTCCTCAGGAAGGTTATCCTTTATTATCACCACATTCCCGGGATCCACACCGTATCTTTCCCTGAGAAAATCGCTGCTATATTTATCCGTCAGATACTCGATCCCCCAGTACTCCCCATTTAAGAAAAGATGTACCGGTCGGAAACTCATGGAAGTGACGTTCAGTTCTTTGGCAAAAGCCGCTCCCAGCCTGTCAACTATCTTATAATCCACGTTGTTGCCGCCGGAAAAGAGGGTTAGGCTGCTCTCCCTGCTGTCTCCGGGAAGAAGGCTTTCGGAAAAACGGTCTGCGCCGGAGTAGATATTCCTGGCGTAGAGATTAAGGGATTTCTGCGGAAAGCATCTGCTCCAGTTGCCCTTTACCCTGATCCCTGCCTTATCCTGCATAAGACTTGAGTGATCTTCACTGAGGACCGTTATGTCCGCTTCTCTTTCCCATTCCCTTCCGTGGAAACGGTAATTGGCCTCACCCCAGTATACAAATCCGGGATGGGTTTTTCTGTATTCATGCCCTGCGTCTCCCAGGACATATATGCCTCTTTCGTTCCCGAAAAGGCCCTCCGGATCCGACACCAGGGACAGTACTGCGGTTCCGGCGTATTTCTCCTCATCAAGTCCCACAAAATAGGTTTCCGTAGCGATCTTTCCCATATTGCCCGTGGAATCCACCACGGCAGCCCTGACAACCGTGCCCTTGTCCACCTTTTTATCCGGCAGGGCAAAGGCGTAACGCTTATTGCCGCTTGGCAGGAGAGTGGAAACATCTTCTATGGCCGAATAGAGATTCTCCTTTTCGGAAGCGTTTCCGATCTCTATGGGCGCCGTATAAAGGAGACTGGTTTCGTCGGGATCGCTGCCGTCTAAAGTATAGTATATATTCTGACCCGGTGCTGCCGAAAGAGTGAGCTTTATATTGTCTTTGTAAAATCCGCTCTCTGCGGAAAATACGGGTTCTCCCAAGGTTCTTGGCTGTCTCTTTAAGGAAAGATCGTTTCTTAAACCCGGAGTTCCGCTCCTCACCTCAAAGCCGCTGCCGGTATTGGGGAACCTTGAATATGTCATATCATAGTCAAGGTACGGCACTTCCACTTCATCTACAATATCCCCCACCGGGTTTATAAGAAATATATTGCAGCCGTTCTTTGAAAGATTGATGGGAGCGTGGAGTTCTGAGCTCTTCTCCTCCTTAAAAAAGCTGCCGCTCAGCACATATTCCCTTATGTCCAAAGACTCGTCCGGGTCGTATTCCTTTCTTTCCCCGTTATATTCCTCCGCGAAGAAGATAAGCCTGTATTCCCCGGACTCCAATATACACTCCGGGATCTCATAAGACCGGCTTCCTCCCTCATCCGCAACCCTTATCTTATAGCCGGTAAGGACTGCCTCGCTGTCCCCGGCATTGACTATTTCAATATAGTCCTCATAACCGTTTAAGTCGTCCCGGGAGACCGAGAAATTGGAGGTGCAGACCTCGTTGATCTTAAGTGTACTGTCCTTTTTCCTGCCCTTTAAGGCCTTTATCGAAAACAGCAGAAGCACCACTGTAAAAAGGATCATGAGCACTGCCGTGAATTTTTTTCTTCCGGTCCTTTTCATCTTAAGGTTACGTTTTGCTTTCCTTTTCAAAGCTTTGATATTTCTTCTGTTTCTGCTTTCCGAAAAGAGTTATGAGCTTAAGGAGAGGGAGACAGCGCAGGGATAAAAAGGCCTTGATCCTGGTGTTCTTCCCCACCAGGGGATTAGCGCCGCTGCTTTTCTCATGCTCCCTTATATAGCATAAATGCTTTTCTTCCTCTTTCCGGTCAAAGTCCCCGTTTACAAGGGCATTCTGGATACAGGTTATGTGTCCGTAAAGGAGACAGGCCTCCACGTCATTTTCCAGATCCGGGAACTGCTCCAGGACTTCGGATGCAAAGCAGGTGTCCGCATCTGTATTGAGCTCGCTCATATTCTTTATCCTGGACAGGGAATCGCTCCTTATCCTGAAGTGATAAAGGGGCGCCGCATCATAAACTATCCTGTCCGCCTTAAGGAAGATGTCCCCTATGGTGTATCTGTCCTCTAAATAAAGGTCTTCAGGATATTTTATTCCCTCAAAGCATTCTGCCTTAAAGAGCTTGTCCCAGCTGTGGAAAAAGAAGGAATCTCCTTTAAGCAGGGTTCTTACCGCTTCCCTCCGGGAGAGTACCCTTGCGCCTTCTCCCGCTGCCCTGTCATATATCTCCCTGTGATCCGTATATTCCCGGTAGTGTCCGCAGATGGAGATATCCCCATTATTCTTACTTATATTTTCAAAGAGCCTGTCATAGATATCCGGCTCCACAAAGTCATCACCGTCCACAAAGCCTATATATGCACCCTTTGCAGCTCTGAGCCCTCTGTTTCTCGCATCTCCCGCGCCCCTTGCCACGCAGGTGATAACACTGAAACGGGAGTCCTTCTCCGCATAACTTTCAGCAAGTTCAAGGCATCCCTTATAATCAATGCTGCTCTCTCCATCCGGAGTCTTTTCTTCCTTACCCCCTACCACGAGGATGATCTCAAGCTCCGGATACTTAAGGGAAGAAAGGCTTTCCAGGCATTCCTTCAGATAGGGTTCCACATCATATATGATGGATATAACGCTGATAAGCTTTTCATCCATTCTTCATAACCTCTTTTACTGCCCTTAAGTATGCGTCCCCGTCTTCCATAGATGGCTCAACAGCCGCGCCCTCGCCCCATTCGTTCCAGGCGTTTAAGAATACCCATCTGTCATCATCCTTAAACCTGTCCTTAAGCTTTTTAAGGACATTCCCGAATTTATCCGGCGAAGCTCCTGTATATATAAGCCCTTTATGGGAGCGCCTCGGAGTATTATCCCACTCCGCTATAAGCCCCGGGTACTCGTTCTCCGCATATTCCCTGGATAAGACACCCTCATATATCCAATCAATGGGGATCCTCCGCTCAAGGATCTTCTTCTCCTGCCCGGCATTATAGGGAAGGCCGTTTAAGGTCTGCCTAAAAAAAGTTGCCGCATTGTAGCTTAAAGTCCTGAGTGCGGACATTCCGTGCTTTAAGGTATATCCCGGTTCAAAATAGTAATAGGCGTCCATCAGGTCTTTCCTTGGATCCTCTGCTGCAGCGGTCTTTCCGCCGATCCAGAAGATCCCGTCAAAGCCTTCCTCTCTGGCCCACTGATCCCATTTATCCTTCATTTCCGGGAGACATTCTATATCAAAGGTTCTATATATTATGTAAACCGGTTTGTTGTCCTTTTTTATATATCTCCTGTCCCTGAAATAGGGCAGCTCCGTTTCAAAATGGGCGCGCCATTCCTTCTCTCCGCCGTATTCCTGCTTCATAAGGATCTCTTCCTTAAGGCCGTACCAGGCTCTGGTCCAGGTCTCGTTGGCCCAGGCAAAGCAGTAGGGGAAATCCGTCTCCGGGTGTTGAAGGAGTATCTCCATGGGCTTTTCCATTAACTGTTTGCCGGTAAAGTAATATCTGTATACCGCAAAGCCGTCTATGCCGTATTCCTTCGCAAGGGCCGCCTGACGTTGAAAGGTTTCCGGCTGGTCCTTAATGAGATCGTAATAACCGTCCCGGGGGTGTCTCTGCATGTGGCCGGGATACAGCGGCTTTGCTCCTTTAAGGGCTGTCCACTCCGTATATCCTTTGCCCCACCACTCATCGTTTTCGGGAAAGCTATGATACTGGGGAAGATAAAGCGCAAGAACCTTCATGTTTTTTCCCCTCCGTGACATATCCCGGAAATACGTCCCATATAATAATAAAATACAGGTACCGAAAGCGCAAAGCTCATCATATTTGAGCCCACTGACATAAGGAGGGTGATAAGAACTATACCCACCTCCGGCGCCGTATCCTTAAGCCTTGAAAAGCCTCTCTTCAATATCAGCAGGATAAGAAAGATAAAAAGTGAAGTGCCGATAATGCCGCTTTCCACATAGAGCTTTGCCAGGCCTCCGTCGGCAATGAGATGCTCCGTAAAACCAATGGCCCGATGGCCGTTGGCTCCAAGCCCGTTCCCCAGCCAGATGCTCTTCATGTTATTTGCGGCTCCAACCCACTGGTCGGACCTCTGGGCGATGGCCCCGGGAAGGGACACCAGCCTGTAATAGACCTTCATGAAAGCATCCCTGAAAAGGAAGAAGAACAGGGCCGCAAAGACCGGGATCGCTATGCACTCCCCGTAAAAGATCCTTCTGTCCGCCGTATTAAACACAAAGAATATGAGAATGTTTAAGTATATTATTATGATGATGGCCGCCGCCATGGCAGAGCGTTGATTGCTCATGAAGGAAAGGAAGAGCATGAGGATGAAGGAAGCGGCGGAAATGCTGCGGGAACGCTTTTCCCTGCTTTCGATAAAGCATCTCACCGACAGCAGCATTCCCACTGTGGGCAGGAATCCCATAAGGGTGCTGCCTATGACGGAGTGCATCCTGACTCTCATTGTAGGCACATCCGCTTTGGAAATGAGCTCCAGCCTCATAAGATAATCTATATAGAATTTCGGTCCTGTGATAAAAAGGACCACGCCTAAGATACCGATGACTGCAACAGATACAAGGAAATTAACGGAGAACCGGTGTGAGGAACTGTCCCTTCTGCCGCAGAAATAAAAGCACATGGGAAGGGCTGTTGTAAAGAGTTCCCCCAGATATACGGACAGGGGCATTCCGAAGGAAACGCACCATATCCCGGATAAGAGATTATATGTGATCCAGAGAAAGGCGATAATGTCTTCGGTGGATGAATTGCCTGCGATGTTAGTTAAACTAAAGTCTCCGCCGGTTCCGGCATTCTGCAGCTCCTTAAAGACTACTGCCGCTGCCGTAAGTATCACAAAAACCGCTGATACCACCCCGGGCCTCATAATGTCCGGAAGAAACAGCGCCAGGATATATATGGA
Organism: Lachnospiraceae bacterium; assembly: GCA_017448845.1. Taxonomy (GTDB): domain Bacteria; phylum Bacillota; class Clostridia; order Lachnospirales; family Lachnospiraceae; genus NK4A144. Next base: position 9,015 of record JAFSKT010000223.1, on the reverse strand, counting down.
CAGCACCACGGGATAATACCAGTTGTGGATGCCGTTTATCGTCTTTTTAACATCTATCATAACTAGATATTGTACCATATAGCGCTTTTTCTTCCAAGTATATGCACCCCGGAACGGTTTGGCCAAAACTGCTCCTGTAAAAATGTACATCGATCACGAAAATGCTGTATAATAACAACGTTTCCTTAAAAGCTGAAAACCTGACGACATGAAGACAGGGGGACAAAGAACTGTCCCCCTGTTTAACTGTTTCTATTTTCTGTATATTACGCTCCCATAGTAATTATTCTTTCCAATGATAACTACGGAACCATCCCCCTGTACCTCTGTAACGTAATCCGTCTTGTTCGCTTTTTTATTATATTTCAGCTTTAACGGTTTTTGGATATATCCCGGTTTAAAAGTAATCTTTTTGATTTCTACAGTGTTGTCTTTCCCGGTCTTAACCTTATCAAAAGTAACAGCCTCCTGTTTTAACTCTACAGGGATAATACCAAAAGCAAGTGCTTCTTTCTTTATCACTGCATTGGCTTCCTTAAACTCTTTCCCCTTAAATTTCAGAGTAAAGGAAGGAAGTTTCTTTGAGTTTGTCTGTATCGCCGTAATCCCGTCAATAGATACGCTTGCCGCCTTATTGTTCTTTGTCTTTACAGAATAAGCAGACGGATCTACCACCTCTCCGTTCTTTAAGACGCAGACCTTCAGGTCGTAAGCCTTGCTCTTTGTTTCCTTCGGATCATACAGAGCCCCGCTGGCGTACATTCCTGTCCCGTTATGTACCCGTCCATCGTATTGTACAAAGCTGTTCCAGCTTACCGTGTATGTATCGGCTCCTACTGTATAGGTCTGTGAAGAAGTTTTAGAAAGAATATCCTCTTCCTCAACAACACCTGTCAATTCCCTGTTAATGGCGAGTATAAACTGTCCCGGTTCGGTGATCGTGGTACTAACCTTATTATTCCCGGCATCAACAGTTCCTCCAAGACTGAAATAAGCTGCTTCTTTTTCGGAATACTTGAATATTTCAATATTCTCTTCGTCTGCAGGGCCGGCACCGATGTTATCAAGCATCTCATCAGTATAGGAAAGTGTGAGTTTTACCGGGGTATCAGAGAAGTCTTCTACTGTTTCCTTTCCATCGGATCCGGTTACAAATGCATAATAGGGATCTCCCACAGATATGGCTTCTCCCTTCAACACATCACCTGTAGCTGACAGAGATCCACGGCCGCTTATATTTATCTTTTCAAATGTTGTAAGCGTATAGCTCTTGATATCTAAGGTTTCAGTCTTATCACCCTTTATCAGGGAAACAATATTCAAGCAGCGTCCTTTAACATCATTTACTAAGAATTCCAGATCACAATAAACATTGTTGATCGCTTCTCCCACTTTTCCGGCGACTTTTTTTACATAGTTTACCGCATCGTCGGCAGCTCCTGAGATCGCTTCTTTTAATATTGTCAAAATGTTTGTTTTGTTGTTTTCAACGAGACTGTCTATATCGTTAACGGCAGTGACACTGGTTATCCCATCCTTAAATGTACCGGATTGTATTTCATAAGAGCTTTCATCAATACCTGAAAAACATACGCCCAGATCAAGGCCGAGTTCCAATTTTAAGCCCAGATCCAGATCCCCGGTGGAAAGCTCGGTCTTATTACTGATCGTTCTCGCATAGTCTGCTTCCGGTGTTGCGGATTTTAATTTTTTATGCATATCCCCAAAAGCAGAATCTAAGATGAACATCAGATTTCCGTTGGCAAATCTGCCTATTTCGGGAACGGACGAATACAGCTCACTTAGATCATCACTATTATAGGTATATTTCTCCTTTGTTTCCCTGGATGCAGACACCCATTTGGTTTCAATGTCATCTTTTGAAACCTGATGAACCAGTTCAAATTTATCATCCGATGCTTCAAGAGAATACCTCTGAACAAAATAATCTTCAGTCCAGTCATCGGGCGTTCCGGTCCATCCAATGGGCTCTATGGTTAATTCCGCAAGTGTACCTGTCACGGCAGAATCTTTTTCCATTGTCCTGGTAAAGCCGGATTTAGTGGTATCCTGTTCTGCCCCATAGGTATAAGTACTGTCATATTCAACTTTGCCGAAGGCCCCGGACACCAACTTATCGGCATCCTTACCCTCGCCGTCTTTTATCGCCACATCCAATACATTAGCTCCCGCATTCAAGTGGACATATGCGTCTTCGCCGTAAAGATTATATATATCTGCTCCCATGGCATTTGCCAGTCCGACTAAAAACGCATTTCCATGTGCCACAGCGGTTGTTCCCAGCATAAATTTACCGATATCTTTTAAGCTCTGAGGATTCTCCGGATCATAGTTTTCGATTTTCTTTCCGGCCTTAACAGAAGCGCCTCTTACCGCCTCTCCTTCCACAGTGAAAGCTGAGATCTCTGCGCTTCCTATCGCTGTCGCCTCTCCTGTGGGTCCGAGTTCTCCGTTTACGCCAATATTGGCATCGTATTTGTTTTCCAGTTCTAATTTTCTTTTTCCGTTACTGTATTCGTGGGACGCAGATAAGGTAGAACCCACTCCGCCTTTCACTGCTGCTTTTGCAACAGCTGCCTCAGCTTTTACCGGACCAAGCTTAATGCCTGCCTGCTCACCTATACTTGCTTCAAGGGAAGCTTTATCCCTTAAAGACCATTTCTGCTTAAATGACAGGGGATTAACGGTTATATCAAATTTCAGTACAATTTCATCAATTCCCGCTTCGGTTGTTGTAACTTTTGCGGTGCAGGTCTTCTTAAAAGGCTCTCCGTTAACATCCTCGTTGTTAAAATACGGCGATTGGATAAGTACTTCCCCCTCGGAATTTGTGGTATCCGTTACCATCTCTCCTAAGGGATTCCTGTTTTCGTCATAAAACTGATATTTCACTTCCGCATTGGGATGTACATTTCCGCTTTTATCCGTTAATTTTAAGCAATAGTTGGCCTTTCCCTTTCCGTTGATAGATGATCTGATAACCTTAATATCTTCGTTTATTTCTTCAGCTATATCTTCAAAATTAAAATTTAAGTCTCTGTTATCAGACGCCTCCTTATATCCCATGTTCTGGATATCGTTCATAAAGGTGGCCGCAAACTGTTTATTTGTTCCGCTCAGGGAATGGAAAAATCCCACCGCATAGATACTGTAATTGCTTTCTATACTTGCAAATGTTTCATATACAGCCGACTCATATCCATGTGTCCCCGGATAGGAGAACAGATTTCCGTCCGGATCTACATATTCGCCTTTGTTATATCTTGCACCGCTTCCCGTATATGAAGATCCCTCATTTGGGTTTCCGTCCGCCATCTGTATAATGTATTTTTTAGCCGCCTTGCTGCCGCTAAGAAGCTCATCAGCCTTAAACAAGCCCTGATTCATCGGCGTTCCGCCGGAGGCATTAAGGGAGTCGATGGCAGTAATAAGTTCATCCGTATCGCTTGAAAAATACTCGCCGGAAAAACGATGGACCGTAACACTTGAACCATAATCGATAATTGCTATCTGAGTGTTCGGATCATTCTTGAAAAAGTCGCTTATAAAACCCTTGCAGGCTGCTTTTAATCCCTTCATGGGAGTTCCGGACATACTGCCTGAAGAGTCCAATACAAACACCACCTGATGCTTCGCAGCCCCGGATGACGTGTTCATTACCCCGCTTTTATCAGGACTACCCCAATCGGCGTATTTTACTTCTACTTCACGGTCTGTTATCCCTATATCACTGGCAATGGCTTCCTTATCCGCAAGGGGATCATCCACAGCAGACACCACGTCCTGTGTTGAGCTGCCCTTTATATTTTCTGCACAGACAACAGCTGTATTTCCCATCACTCCGCTAAATACCATTGATATACTAAGCAGAGCCGCCATCATTCCGTTTCTTTTCATTTCGCTGTCTCCTTTCCGGCTTTAACTTTAAGCGTAGCGCTTGTTTTCGCCGCCCCCTTACCATCTCCGAAATATACGGTCACCTTCGATGAACCTTCCTCTTTTACCGTAATAACACCATTTTCCGACACCGTCCCGATATTGGTTTTCTTGAGCTCATATTTTGTGGGTTTCAGTGCATACATTCCTGTAATATAATTGTTTATGTCTATAAGCTCACCGATTTTATCTGATTCCATCGGCATTAATTTCGGTACTTCCACAAGGAAGGTGTGGCTTTCCTTAAGTTCCAGGTTCTTTCCGTTCTTCACGAATCCGTTTACGGAAACCTCACCGTTTTTCTTTCCTTTAAGCAGTCCCTTTTTATTAACCGAAGCTATTTTTTTGTTATCCACTTTGAATACGGCTATATTTTTATCAGTGAAATACTTATTTATGTATATTTTCTGTTTTCCGGGCAGCACCGCGGAATAATCCCCGTTGACCTTTTCCGATCCTTTATCATCCGGTTTTTTCACCTTATCTCTCGCGGTTCCCACATATACTTTGCATACGGCGTAAGCCCCGCTGCCGTCCAACGCTTTACACCATATCTCAGCTGTACCGTCTGAAATACCGGTAACAACATTACCTTCTATAGTGGCAACGTTCTTGTCTGTGGAATAAATACTTATTTTCGGTTTTGATATATCAGAGGGTCTGATCGTTGCATTTAATTCAGCTGTTCCTCCAATATCCAATAACAATGTATCCTTATTAAAAGATATGGATCTTATCCTCTTAGACGCAGTTACCTCGCATGTTGCAATAAAGCCTCCCTCTTTGGATTCGGCTGTAACATTGGTACTCCCGCATCCTGTAGCAGTCACCTTCCCTGTTTTATCAACTTTCACAACATCTGTGTCATTTGAGTACCATATCACATCTTTAATATCTGCATTTTCCGGTTTAATGGATGCTGAAAGCTGGTAACTGCTTCCAACTTCCGGCAGATATAATTCCCTATCGGAAATCTCTATTCCCGTTACAGGAACATTTACAGATTTTACTATGACCTTACATTTGGCAGTCATCGTCTCCGTAGTATAAGTCTTATTATTCCGGAAGGTAACTTCGGCTTGTATTTCGGTCTCGCCCTCTGAAACGGCCGAAACACGTCCCAAGGATGTAACGGTTGCTACAGATTCGTCCAGTGAAGAGTACGTTGTGCTATACTCATTTGCTCCCACCGGATCTGTCAGCAATTTAAGCTGCCTGGATTGACCTATGGAAGAAATAACTATTTCATCCTGCCCGAAATAGATCTTTTCCGGATATATGGGTGCTGCAACCTTAACATAGCAGCTTGTGGAGGCATAACCTTTTACGTCCCTGACCCGGATCCTTGTTGTTCCGTTCTTTTTTCCGGTTACAACTCCTTCACTATTTACACCCGCTATAGATTCATCATCACTGCTCCAGGATAATGAATAATTATCTATAGTGGTGGGCTTTCGTTTTATCCTGCTTCCAAGATCAAGTGTCTGATCAAGGGATGTAATGGAATATAATACGTTATCAAAATAAATTTCGGAAAGAGCATCCACAACCTCTATTACGCAGCTTTTACTATGACTTCCCATTTTTACTGTAATAGTTGCTTTTCCGGGAGAAACACAACTGATCTCAGCTTTTTCAGGTATGCCGTTATAACAGCCGACAGTTGCCACTTCTTCATTTGAGGAAGACCACTCTATACCATCTAAAGAATCATAGGGCTCAAATTCCGCACTTAAATAAAGGTTTCCTTCGGGAGGAGCTTTCAGGGTTCCCGTATCTGAAAGCGTTAATTTTGTTGTTTTTGTTCCTTCGATAAACGTATAACCTTTTTCCGTGGCTATTTCCTGAGCTCTGCTTCCTGATGAGGAACAGATGGTAAGTGATGACTGATTAAAAGCATAGGCGTTAATATCTTTGGTAAACCCGGAAATTGTGACCTTTGAAAGATTTTCGTTATTTGTGAAAGCATAGCTTCCGATGGATGCAACAGTATAAGGAACCATCACCTCTGTCAGAGCAGTGTTATAAAAACAATAACCGGGTATTTCTTTTAACTGCTCTCCTAAAGCAGCAGTTTTTAACATCGTGCAATTTGCAAAGGCATAGGTTCCCAATTTGCTTATTTTATTATTTAAGTTGATCTCCTCCAATTGGGAACATCCGTAGAAAGCATATGTCCCGATCGAGTATGGACCTGTAGGGAAAACAACCTTTTGTAAGCCGGTACAATCCTTAAATGCACTGTTTCCTATTTCAAAAACAGTATCGGGAATAGTAACCGTCTCTATGGCGGTACAGCCGCGGAATAAATAATCCGGGATTTCCCTTATTTTGTTTTCAAAGGTAATATTTTTTAAATTCGCACAGTTCTCAAAAGGTGCACCGCCAACCTCCGAAAGATTTCTCGGTATCTTTATTCCGCTTATGGCACAGCCGTAAAATGCCCCCGAGCCTAATGAATAAAGGCTGCTGCCTAAACTGACCTCCGAAAGATCAGAGCATCCTTTGAATGCATTGCCTTCTATCTTCGTCAGAGTATCCGGGAAATCTGCCTTTGTAAGCTTTGAGCAATTCTGGAAACAGCTGGATCCTATTTCTGTTAAAGAACTGTCGGCAAAATTCGGGTTATTCAGCTCCGAACATCTGCAAAATGCATTGCTTCCCAGTGTTGTTAGGGACTTCGGGAAGGTAACGCTCTGTAACTTGACACAACCGCTAAAGGCATTGTTTCCTATGGTCTTAATTATGGGTTTTTCCCCTCCCTCTCCGTTTTCAAATACTATATTTTCAAGCGAGGACATGTTCTGGCATATTCCGGTGCCAAGTTCTTCAATACCATATGAAAAATAAACCGTTTGTACCGAATTACATCCGTAAAATACGTTTGATCCAATTTTGTTTAATACGGGTATCCTGAGACTGGTAAGTCCTGTACATCCGTAAAACGCGCTGCCTTCTATTTCCTGTAATCCCTCCGGGAACGTTATCGAAGAAAGGCTTGTACATCCGTAAAACGCCTCACTCCCGATCTTTGTCACTCCTGACGGGATCGTTACCGAAGCAAGTCCTGTCATCTTATAACATGCATAGGAAGGTATGGTCGTGGCTGTCCCGGCGATAGTCACGCTGCTGATACCCGTATTGGAAAATGCGCTATAAGATACAGACGATATGCTTGCAGGATAACTTATGCTTGTCAGGTTTGTGCATCCGTAAAACGCACTGCTTCCTAAGCTTTTGAATCCCTCCGGAAATGACAGCGAAGTTATACCTGTGCATCCGTAAAATGCACTGCTCCCGATCTCCTGTAACCCAGCCGGAAACGCCGGCGAGCTTAAACCTGTGCATCCGTAAAATGCACTGCTCCCTATAGATATCAACCCGGACGGAAATGTTATGCTTGTTAATGTTGTGTTAGACTTAAAAGCGTTGCTTCCAATCTTCGTTACCGGATTTCCTTCGATACTTTCCGGAATAACAAGTGTTGAACTGCTTCCCGAATACTTGACTATCGTAGCGTTTCCGTTAGAGTCTACGGAATATTCATAATCACCGCTCGTTGGATTATCCCTAAGCACATCCTTCGACGGCCCGGAACCTGCGATAACAGGAACAGTATCTTCATTTGTATTTTCACTTACAGATAAATCAGGCTCTGATTCATTATCGCTTACATTATCGGGATCAGCATTTTCTTCCCCTGTTTCCGTTTGGGGTTCATGGATATTCTCCACACAGTCAGCGCTTACTTCTTCACCATATACATATCCCGTTTCCCCCATGATTATGTTTGTCATAAAAGAAACGGTGACCGCTGCTGTGATAAATAATGAAATTATCCCTCTTCTTTTCATCTTCTCTTCCTCAAATCACATTTGTATTAACGAAAGTCGCTCCATCCGCTTCGCCAGTTCTTCCGCGTCGGAAACTTTGAAAAACTCTGCCCTGTCATAACCCGAAAGGATCTCCTCCGCAAAGGGCGTATCCGCTGCTATAACAGCTATCCCCATTTTCCGGGCTTCCGCCAGGGGAAGGCCAAAGGTTTCTATATAGGATGGGAAAAGCAGCACGGATCTTTTATACAGTCCCGCAAGCTCACTTCTGCTCATCATCCCCCGCCATTCGATCATAGCGGATATACTGTCCGGCACCTTCACCCAGGGCAGGTTCTCTGCCTTTTCCGTAAAGATCACCTTAATGTCCCTGATGCCCCTTTGGTAAAGGATCTGTACCGCATCGACAATGCATTGGTGATCCTTATAAAGTATGGGACCTGCAGGATAGATAAACAGCTTTGTATCTGGTTTACATAACTCTACAAACTCCCCTTCTTCAGTGTCACATATTACTGACAGATCCGGCACTTCCGGAGGCATTATCTCGATCTTGTCCGGGGATATGCCGTCCTTTTCGCAGACCGCTTCCTTCATCCATCTTGTCTGCACTATTATCTTATCCGCTCTCTTTAAGGACCTGTCTATCTCCGGTGCTATCAGATACTGGTAGACAGCAAGCCCTCTCTCCCATTTGTTAAAGAAGGAAAACTTCTTTACCTTCTGAAAGCCCAAGGGCTGATGGAGATATATGACGGTTTTTGCAATCTTTTCTGCGCCGTTGGGGAGAGTATTCTGCATGGATATGATCACATCAGGCTTAAGTTTATTCAGGAAATCCTTTCCGCTGAAGTGATCAAAAAGAAGCCGCTTAAGTCTTGACTGTTTAACATCTTCCTTAAGGATCACGGAGATATCCCCGCTGTCTTCCCCATCCTCAAGAATGCTCTTTACTCCGGTGATAAAGAACCACTTATTCCCGTCTTTTAAATCCTTTACCATGGAGTAATAATCCCGGAGTACGGAAAGGGCTCCGGTCTTCGACGCTGCCGTATCCAATACCACTATCCTTAATGGTCTGTCTTCAGGCAGGCCGGGGAAAAACTCCTGAATATTTAAGGGATACCTCAATGTTTCAGCCATACAGTCTCATTCACTATCTTTGTGTAGCTCTGGATAAGCTTTATCACCTTTACGGATACGTTGCTGTCAGCATAATCGGAGG
>JAFSKT010000222.1 GCA_017448845.1 Lachnospiraceae bacterium | reverse complement strand
TTGTTTGGTGGTACTTACACTATACCATATTTAGAGGCCTTTTTTCTATCACTTGATAGATGACAGCAACAGTATAAAAATGTCAAGGTACTATGCGGCTTTACGCCGCCACTGATTCATTCGGTGAATAATACAGGTTTACTATTCAGATATTTTGAGACATTTTCAAAAATGGTTGACATATTTATACAATTAAAAATCCCTGAAGGCCAAAACCCCGATAAAAAACAGGGACCCCTGCGCAGGTGCGCAGGGATCCCTTGATTTTAGCCTGTTACACGGGCGTCTGCCCGGTTATCGGATGGCTCTTTATTCTTCTTCACTGAAGAGGTAATAGAAGTCATCGTTCTTGTAGTAGCCGTAGCCCAGATCGCCGTTCTTGCGCTGGCGGATAGCTATGGTACCCTCGTAGTTATTGATACCTGTTACCACAACGAAAGGCTCTGACTCGGCCATCTTCTGCTCCATCTTAAGGTCAGCCTTCGGAAGCTTCTTGATGGTAACAACACCATTCTTGTCAGCCTTGGGGATGAAGACCTTCATCTTCTTTTCCTGACGTTCCACGTTGGGGGTTCCAGGAATTACAATATTGGGGCCAACTGCAGGCACTATCACCTGAGGTTCAACCAGCCATCCTCCGAATATTGATGAGTGAAGGGTTGCCTTAACAGTCATGGCAGCTACATTTCCGCTGGCAGTCTTCTTGCCTGCCTTGATCACGGCATCCGAGAATACGATGTCCGCTGTGTCATTTGAACCGGTGGCTGTGTCAAGTCCGACAGCTCCGGGCCAGAGAACGCAGGGATCGTGTCCGTCTTCCACGATACCGATATCTGTTTCCTGATCCTCCAGGAAGTCAATATAGGCATCGATCGCAAATACCCTGTTACCATCTGCATCATTGTTGTTTCCGTAATAGTACTTACCCAGACCCAGGGCATCATGGACAATTGTAATTTCGACGTTTCCATCCTGTCTTACGCCGTCTATATCATAATAACTATATGTGAAAGCAAAATCAGTTATCTTATGATTCCTGTTACCATTAGGCACACAGTCCACAGTATCAAATATGACATCACCGTCGATAAGGTTATGGTTATAGACGATGTTGTCGCCTACTTCCAGTTTGCCGTTAAAGCGTGGATCGTCCACATCATCAGGCCAGTTTAATCTCTGAACCGTGTACTCGTAGTGTTCTATTGCCGTGATAGTTCCATTCCAGTCAGCGTCCTCGGGAACAAGACGTCTGTACAGCTCGTTTTTGCCGACAGGAGCGATCCTGGTAATGTTACCGGTAGGGGTATTTTGAGTTTCAGTCCTGTCATCTTTAGTAACAGTGTAAGGGAAAGCCTGAGCAACGTGATTTCCTGTGTCGCCGGTAAATACCAGATTAAGATTACCGGGAGCCCATATTTCCTCAATCCACTTCTGCATATAATCAAGCTTTGAACCGTATTTTGCCACAATAGCATTGTACTCAGCCCTATAGGCCTTCACTGCCTTTTCAAATTCAGCCCTGTACAGAGCCTTAAACTCTTCACTGTTGATATATCTGTTATATATATTTAGTGCTTTCCGGTATTCTTCTACCTTCTTCTGATAATCCTCAAGGCTGCCACACTCACTCCTTCTGGGCACTACTGGATACATTGGATTAAGTTTTGCTGCCAGAACGGTATCTTCATATTTGAATTCGATAGTCTGGGGACCCGGAGCATTATAAACGGGAGCGGCCGGTGTACCGTCCTGTCCTATGGTGTCAATGGTTGACACATAATCAGAAGCTATCTTCATCCTGCTTATCTCAAAGTGTAGCTCCGCATTCTTCAATGCCATCTTGATATCCTTACTGTAAGCCTTAAGTGAGGGATCAAGCTTGCCGGCTTTAAGAGTGAATACCGGCGAAGAACCCTTCTTGCTCATATACGCATTGGCATTACTGAAATCCGTCACACCCTTTGCCGGGGCAGTAAGCTTGGGAGCAGACTGGGCACCCTTAAATGTAACAGATCCCATTTCTCCCTTTCTTCCATTGGGATCTTCGGTGTTTACCGTTGTCACTTCATAGTATTTACTGAAGCAGGCTATATCTTGGTCATAGGTATCTCCGGCAGGGTTAGGATTTACCGGTTTGTCCGTTTCTTTAAGAAGAACGGGAACATCATTGGTATAGCCATTAGGATTTACCATCTCATCCTGGAGAACTGCTGTATCACCAAGGTAATCGATGAATGTAGCGGGAACCGTAGCATTCACATTGTCCTTGGCCTTGATGTTTAAATCTACGCCTCCGATAAGGGTAGCGGGCTGTCCCTCAGTCCAGGTAATAAGAAGGGCCTCGGCATCAATGATATAACGGTTTGATTTGTCATTGTTTTCAATGTTGCCGTCTTTGTCCCTCTTAACACCGGCTATTTTTCTCGAATCATAGGGAACTACAGGTTCATCGACGACGGCTCCGTTTTTATCCGTTCCCTTGTAATAATTATTGATGTTGTCTATAACAACAGACTCGCCGCCATTCTGATTGAAAGAATACCTTCTTACCTTATAGTTTTCATCTGTTTCAGCTCCGACAAGCCTGTAGCGGATTATCACATAAGGAGTACCTGTAGGCGCTGTTTCACCTTTTTTAGGCTTCTTAGCCTTGTTGCTGCTGGCAGAAAAAGCAGCATAGAGGTACTGTCCTGCAGATCCTCTGTTCTCGCCAAGATCATTAACGTAAATATCATAATCATTGAGCTTCACGTTGGAACTCACCGTCTTCTTATCAACCAGATGATCCTTATCAAAGAGATCAAAATAATACTGGAAGGGAGATGTCGCAACAATATCTCCAATGAATCTTCCGCCGCCTCTCCTGTCACGGAAAACGACATTGTTGGCATTCGGAATACCGTTATTTCTCTTAAAATTCCTGGTATCAAAGTATAAGTTGTCGTAATATTTGTTGTTTCCTGTTTGTGTAAGATTATCTTCATTTATCAGAAGCTGAGCCGTATCCCACTTTGCGGGATCGGTGGAAGCTCTCCAGGGATCCATGTCCGCTGCGGAATATAATTTTGCTCTCCGTGCTACGAATGCTTCATTGTTCTCTTCAGTGACATCGTTGAGATTTATGCAGGCATTGTATCCGTCATCGTAACCTGCTACATAACCCTTGGCATAAGGAGAATTGATACCCTTAAAGATATTATAAGGACTGTTGGGATAGTCATGCTCCCAATATCCTGCATAAGCATCAAAGAAATACTGATCCCTTCCGGCATCTTCTTCACCGGAATCATATCCCTTATTATAACCATCGTCATAGGCTTTTGTGGTGGTAGCTGCCTCATAACCGAAATTAAAACCGGCAATGTACTGTTTTATCTCTTCTTCTGTATTGCCATTAGGGTTTTCTTCCGAATACTTATCGGTTTCCGTATAATGGTGATAGGTCTCACCCGCTAACCCGGGGATATCATTTTCATCTCCCTCTAAATCTTTTTTCTTACCTTTATCGTTATTATTTTCCCCGTCTACGGTTCCAACGAGATAGCCCCTTGCAAAGCCGTCACAGTAAGCATTCTTGGGCACAGCCCTGTCGCTGTCCTTTTTGGCAATCGCATAGTTGCTGTCATAGCCTTCTTTAAAATACTTGATGAATTCTTCGCCGACTATATTTCCATCCGTTGTTTTGCCGTCTTCATCAGCCTCGTTCTTATTATTGTATATTTTCCAGCGAACCTTATAGGAATAGCCATTTAGATCATTATCGGGAACGCCCCCGAGAACATCTGTGACATACTTATCGACATCTTCTTCGGTATCAAAATCAGCGACCTTTGTACGGAGATGCTGTCCGTCATAAAGACCGGCGGTCTTACCTTCCCTGTAACCATCGTTCTTGGACCAGTATGCAAATGCGGCCTTCAGTCCCTCAGTATATTTAGCAAAATAGCCATCAACATAATCCTTATAATGCTCCTTTACCGTCTCAAAATCAGGAGAAGCAAGGTATTTATCGATAGTGGTGTATTCTTTATGGAGATCACCAAGATCCGTGTCATCTTCGTCCAAGAAATTATAGCCTCTGTCATAAGCAGTGCTGGCCATGTTTGCTTCCGCAGCTTCTACACCCTTTTTGAAAGCTTCCTGATAAATATCTACCAGCTTCTGTACCTTATAGGGCTCTTTATAATCACCTGTTTCCATAAAATCAGAAACAGCATTTTTATTATCGTAAGAACTTCCCGCTTCAAAACCTGCTCCATATCCAGCATTCAGAGCTTCCAGGCATTTGGCATGCCCCTTGCCTTCATATCCGTCATAATACCCGGCCTTGTATTCTATGGTGAAGTTCTTCTCCGGATCATTAAAGTCCGCTATCTTTTTATCATACTCTTCAGTATTTCCGTTAGCCGTGTCCGTATCGTAGGCAGTCCTACCGGCACCAAATCCAACCCCATACTCTCCGGAATCTGGATCGATCGGGTCACCGGGATCGATCAGCCCCACTATCTCCGGCGCGCCGCCTTCTTCCTCTTCAGCCTCAATCACTTCCCCGGCTCCGGTCTTACCAAAAACTGTGGTATTCAGGGTAAATACCATAGTTGTAGAAAGAAGCAGAGCCAAAAACTTCGTAAATCGTTTACTCATACGTTCTACTCTCACTTTCCTCAATATTATATTTTGGTCGTTGGGAAAAAAAGACACACGTACCCCCCTAAGACCCGTTACATATAAATAGTAACACAAGGAGAGGGTTAGGTTCAAAAAATTTTAAGATTTTCTTAAAAAACAAGCAGGGTATTTCCTCATCTGTTCCAGAATAATATCGTATACCCGTTCCCTGATCTCATCACTGTATCCCCGCGCTTTATCAATAAGGCTTTTTACATCCTTTTTGGTAAAAGAAAACCTTATATTGGAGCCATATAGCTTTTCTGCGAGCTCCAGCTGCTCATCAAAGGAATCACAGATGGTTTTTGCCTTTGCTTTCGGAATAAGTTCAAAAATGTCTCTGCCCAGCGGGTAATCCAAAGACGTATCCGCGAGCAGGGCTGCCCCGTTATCGTAAACAGGGCATAAACGGTAATGGTTTTTTCCATCTGTCAGAATTGAAATGTTATGTGTGTGGCGGTCTTCATTCAGGAATAATGCGTCTATGGCAAATAGTTTGCTCATATATATCCCGAAACCGTGGATCCCGCAAACTCTTTCCACCTGTTCTACAAGGTATGACAGTCGTGCCTCATGAGAAGATATTGAAAAAATACTCTTATAAAGTCCTATGCCATAAATTGTAGAAAACAGTCTTTCTAAAGTAATTACCTGCCATCCATCGGAGAAATCCCTGCTTTTACAGCCGTGAAAGATTGTGGAATCATAAAGGATCTCTTCAGGTTCATATAGTATAAATTCACTATCCACCAGCGTTGAATGGATCAGAAGATTTGATACGAGATATTCCGATAATCCTTCATAGCCAAGATTATCTGCCTTGTACCATATTCCCTGATCTTCCCATTTCAACTGGTTTCCCTTAGAAGATTTCCGGTTTTCCTGTATCAGGTTATCACCAAATAATTCAACCATCTTATCTTTCAATCCTTATCCAAAAATGATCATCTGCCATTCTTCCGCCGGTTTTTTCAATTATCATAATAGGATCATAAAAAGGAATATCCAGCCTTTTAAGCTCCAGCTTTAATTTGTCACGGCTTTCCGGAAAGCATCGGGATCTTATGAAGGATTCGTAGTCATCGAAGCTGGGTTCGGTATTTCTTCCAAAAGCCCGGAATAAAAGGTTGTCAGTATAGTTTTTGATCCTGACTTTCCGGATCACTTCATCCACATCGATTATGGTACATACCATATTTTCATACATGTAAAACAGCCTTAGCTTAAGTCTGTCTGATGGGATTTCAAGCTTTTCCGGAATCTCATTATCTCTTTTAAGCAGTTCCGCAAGGGTCACTATAGGTCCGGTTATTTCTTTTTTTCCGCTTTCCCATCGTTCCACTGTAGGGACCGAGCAGCCGGCAAACCCGGCAAATTCTCTTTGTGTCATATTGAGGGTCTGTCTTAATGCTTTTATTTCTTCTCCCGTAATGCATTTAGCGATCACATATTTATTCATTTATTATGGATCCCCGCTTTCTCAACTTATAATGATCCTTTTTTATCCTAAATATTAGGACAATTAAAATATACCATTATTTTAATGGTAAAACAACCATATTTTGCCTTTAAAATAATGGTATGACTTTTTGATGAGACAGATTAAATTACGGTCATTCCTTCAGAGATCTTATGACCGTAAAGACATCCCTGTGCTGCAGCTTTCTTGGCTCGAAACGGATGATGGTATAAACGAGCTGCATTACAAGCCCGGCACCGAAGGTGCTGATAAGGGTCCCTATTCCTATGGGTCCCCCCAGAAGATATCCGAAAAACAGGACGAGGGCCCACAGAATGACCTCTACTATCCCTATCGGTATCCTGGGCATCCTTTTTCCCAGACCCACCAACAGTGCATCTCTCGGGCCGCAGCACTGCTCAGCACTCATATATATCCACATACCGAGGGCCATAAAAACAAATCCTACGAGCATTATGCCTATCCCCAGCCAGAGATTCTTGTTTTCCGGAAATTTGTTCAGATAGTTAAAGGCCTGGACAAAATTACCCGTAAGCAAGGCGTCAATTATAGTCCCGAAGCCTATTTTTTCTTTTAAGAGGATATCGATAAATAGAATGGTGACAGCCATTATGGTCATGGAGATCCCATAATTAAAGGGAGTATGGGCGGCGATCCCCATCCCGAGACAGTCCCAGGGCGCCAGTCCGATATTTGCATAAATGGTCAGATGCACTCCGAAGGAAAAAACGATAAGCCCGGCTACTATTTTCAGCCATTCCAGGATAACGGTCTTTTTCATTTTTCCGGTTTTACCTGTCGTGCTGGATAAACTCCAGCTCCACTCCGTTGGGATCCTGCACAAGGATATTCCGGAACTTAAGCTTTGGCACGTAAGCAGGCTCTGTCAGGCATTTCACACCATTCTCCACAAGCTTTTCGTAGAGAGCATCCACGTCTTCGCAGGAAAAGGCAAGATGCCGGAAAAGCCCTTTAGTCCTTGAATCAGGGTGCATTTCACCAAAGTCATCCGTATAAGAGATCAGCTCAACCTTCGTACCGTTCTCCGCTTCGAAGTAATGAAGCTCATGATCTCCCATATCCACGGTCTCAAGCTGCTTTAATCCCAGTATCCTTCCGTAGAAATCCTCGCTTTTCTTCATGTCTGTCACATTGATCGTGATATGATCTGCTTTCATAAATATCCTCCTAACAGCTCCGTTTCCCTCACTTGTTTTCGCTGTTTTTCAAGCAATTTCTGTCTCTGCCCGTGCCTTATTTGTTCTCTTTTACGGCATTGAATTCTTTTAGTAATCTGGCTCGGTAACCCGGGTCATCCATGGCCTTCCAGACATCACTATCGCGGTTGTTTTCATGAAGCCAGGAATACAGGGCATTTATTTTCTCTTCTCCTTTTTCTTCCCAGTATTTTTCGGTTGAGTTTCTGTCTAGGATTTCCAGCTCATCAAGCAGAAGCTGGTGCTGGGTCGTGAAATCACTGGTGAATGAAGCTGCATCTGTATATATATCCTTAAGGGCACTGTTTTCCATGGCGGCCTCCTTTACTCTGGGGTTATTCGGGTCACTGAGCATCGCAAGCTCTAAAAGAAGCTCACGGTCTTCGTCTTCATTATAGGAGTTATTGAGATACTGTTCAAGAGCCTTATCCAGCTGCACAAATGCGGTTTTTCGTAAAAGGGGAACCCTTATGCCGGAATCGGAAACGATCTCTGTGAACCGGTGGATATACCGGGATGAATCCGTGCGCTTTAAGAAATCCGGAGTATTTCTCATAATTATGACAAGGATTACTCCATTAACGTTATGGTAGTCAATATCTCCTTTATTCCGGTTCTCTGAAGCAGAGTACTGTAGAAGAAGCATTCTTGAAGTATAAATCTCCGAACGGCTGAATGGAAACTCCCTCGCTATGTTCTGAAACTCAAGAGAGGCGATACTATTATCTCTAAGCCATGCTGAAAGATCAGTAATACTGCGCTTGGATTTTTCGGATTCAACCGGAGGTTCATTTGCAGCAGAGTGAGCTGACTTTATAAAGGGATTATTCATCACATGCTGCATGATGAAATCAAAGCGCTCGGGGTGAGTATCAGGGGAAAACAGCTTTTTCGACATGGTGTCACTTGTCATTGGTGCGATAAGTCTTCCTTCGAGAATACCGAGTAGCAGTTCTCTTTCGCTGGGGGAAATGTTTTCTGACAGGATGATCCTGTGCCGGAGTTCCTCAAATGAAATATCAGTGGATTCGTTAGATTTGTGCATAAAGAAGTGCTCCTTTCATAGAAATAGAATTGAATGAAATATGAAAAATGGAATATCCGGCGATATGCCGGGAATATGACTGGGGACACCCCCGAATGTGAATGAAAGGATTGTAGCAGATTATTTGTGTGAGTTCAACAGCTTTTAGCTTTCGGATCAAACATGATCATTTCAAAGAAAGCATCCGGCTTGGAATATGGCAGTATCCTCCCGGGTTTTTGTCCAGATACTTCTGATGATATTCTTCAGCCTTATAAAAATTAACCAAAGGCTGCACTTCCACAGCAAGGGGAGCATTATACTTATCTTCTTCCTGTTTTACACTGCGGTCGATCTCTTCCTTCTGATCTTCATTGATATAATAGATCCCACTTCTGTACTGTATCCCGCTGTCTTCGCCCTGGCGGTTTACAGAGAGCGGATCAACCACCATAAAATAATAGTCCAGCAGTTCCGTCAAAGTGATCCACGAATCATCATATACGACCTTCAGTGTTTCCGCATGTCCAGAATCAGAGCATACATCTTCATAGCTTGGATGGGCTGTCGGTCCGTTTGCATAACCCACACTGGTTTTGATAACGCCTTCAAACTGGTCAAAAAATTTCTGCATTCCCCAGAAACATCCGCCTGCAAGATAAATGGTATTTTCCATAGATAATCCCTCTTTGTTTTTAGTAACCGTGCCGTTTTATCAAGACAACCTTTTATATAAATGATTACCCAGCATTTGTATCAGCTGTACAAATAATATCAGTAAAACAGAGCATACCACAAGATAATCTGTTTTGTACTGCTGATATCCAAAACGGATGGCGATATCACCTATTCCTCCGCCGCCTACGGTTCCAGCCATCGCGGAATAACCGATAAGAGATATGATAAGAAGCACTATGCCGTTAAGCATCCGGGGAATGGATTCCTTTACATATACGAAAAACAGGATCTGAAGGTCGGATGCACCAAAGGAACGGGCTGCTTCTATGACTCCGGGAGTCGTTTCACGTAGGCTGTTTTCAAAGATCCTCGCAATAAACGGTATGGCTGATATCGTTAGGGGAACTATGGAAGCTGTTGTACCGATAGCCTTTCCGATGATCATTCTGGTAAAAGGGATCAGAATGACCAAGAGGATGATAAAAGGGAAGCTGCGAAATACGTTTACTACAAAGCTTAATCCCTCATACACCGCTTTATTCGGTTTCAGACCGTCGGGAGCAGTGAGCGTAAGAATGACACCCGGTATAAACCCCAGTATCACTGAGAATACGGTTGCCCAGAATACCATATATACAGTCTGTTTTAACGCAGTAAGAATGATCTCGGTCATTCCGGTTGTGGATACTATTCCTCCGGTCATGAAAGCACCTCCCACAGTACTTTTTTCTTATCAAGATAATCACAGACACTTTCGCGGTCTTTTTCTTTGAGGTTGATAACGAGACTACCGTAAACACTGGTCCTGAAGTCCTCCAGTTTCGCCCAGCAGATGGAAAAATCCGTATCAAGGGTTCTTGCCATCTCGGTCACAACAGGCTCTGTATTATTGTCATCATTAAAGAAAAGCGCTATATTTACGCCTTCAGCTGGCAGGTTTTCACTTCCTTCCCGAAGGAATGAGCGTATTTCATCCCTCTCGGGTTTTATGAATAATTCTTCCGGGCGCCCTTCCTTAAGTACAGAACCGTCACTTAAAAAAGCCACTCTTTCACAGATCTGTTTAACTACTTCCATCTGATGGGTAACGATTATTATTGTGATACCAAGTTCTTTATTGATCTTTTGAAGAAGGGAAAGGATCCCTTTTGTGATCTCCGGATCCAGGGCACTGGTGGCTTCGTCGCAAAGCAGCAGCTCCGGATCAAGAACCAGAGCTCTTGCTATGGCAACACGCTGTTTCTGTCCGCCAGAAAGCTCTTTTGGTTTTGCGTGAAGCTTGTCTTTAAGTCCCACAAGATCGATAAGCTTTGTAATCTTTTCCCGGGCCTCTGCAGAATTGGGATTTTTTCCCCAGAATTTCATGGGTAACGCGATATTCTGATAAACATCAAGTCTTTCCAGAAGATTAAAGCCCTGAAAGATCATGCCCATTCTTTTCTGGATATGGCGTAAACCGGTCCTGTCTAACGAAGAAAGGTGGGTATTGTCTACAAGGATCTCCCCGGAATCAAAGGATTCCAGGCCGTTAATGCACCTTAACAGAGTTGATTTTCCAGCACCGCTCTGGCCTATTATCCCATATATTTCATGTTCATTTACCGAAAGGGAAACCCCTTTCAGGACCTCCAGATCCTGAAAGGTTTTCCTTACATTATCTATAGTTATCATAATTAGATCAGGAGGCTCACGGCCGGCCTTAGGTCAAACCGGCCGTGACACATGTGATGACTTTACTGGGGATCAATAAAAGATGGTATAACTGAGCCTTTATAATGCTCTTCAATATATGCCCTGACCTCATCTGACTGTATGGCCTTTGTAAGAGCTTTACTCTTTTCCGAATTCTCGTCTCCCGTACGAACAACGATGAAGTTGGTTCTGCGTACTGAGGTTTCATCATCGAACTCTTCTATATCAAGAGCGGGATAATTTGCAGGAAGATCTGCTCCCAGAGCATAATTTCCGTTAATGGTAGCGGCATCAAGGTCAGGTAATGAGAGAGGCAGGCTGGCAGCTTCCAGGGTTGTGATCTTATATCCGTGAGGATTTGCTTCCTTGTCATCTGTCAGAGATTCAGCGGAATAATCATCATCTGTACCATATGCGCCGGTTGAATTTAAGAGTCCCTTCTGAACCAGCAGATTTAAGCCGCGCTCTGTGTTTTCAGGGTCGTTAGGTATTCCAATCTCCGCTCCGTCCGGTAATTCATCAAGTGACTTATACTTTTCGGAGTATATACCCATGGGCTCGATATGAACTCCGGCAGTTGCTGTAAGATGCAGTCCCGCATCGGTATTTTGCTGGTTCATGTATCCCAGAGTCTGGAAGTAGTTTGCGTCCAGCTCACCTGCTTCAAGTGAAGTATTGGGGAGCACATAATCTTCAAATACTACGGTCTCCAGCTCCCATCCGTCTTTTGCAAGTACTTCCTTTACAATGTTGTCAAGGATATCTGCGTGAGGTACGGGATTTGCTCCCACAACTATCTTCCTGTCTTCGGCGGCTGCCTCCGTCACCTCTCCAGCAGCGGGAAGTGAAGCTTCCTCTGCTTTGGGTTCTTCTGCCGAAGCCGGTTTCTCTGCGGCAACGGCTGCACCGCATCCGGAAAGTAATCCTGCTGTAAGTGTTCCTACAAGTAAAATGCTGATAAGTTCTTTTTTCATAATAATCCTCCTTTGCTCCTGTGATCGGACTCGAACTGTCCGGTCTGAATTCAAACTTTTTTCTAACTGGTGGAGATTGTAACAGGATATGATCAAAAGAGGAAATACATATATCTAATTACCGGTTATAGGATTTGGCTATAATCACATTATCCTGTAATTATTTTCCGTCAGCACACCTGGATGATCGCTTGTGGACATAAAGGTGTTTTGTTAAAATTAAAATACTGAAACATCTGGAGATTATAAGGCGGAATAAGAATGAAAAGAAATATGATCACAATTATCATAGTGGCACTAATAGCGGTTTTTACTTCCGGCTGTGGCGGGAAGGAAACGGCCGCTTTAAGCGGGAAGGAAACCGGAGGTCTTCCCGCATTCAGTGTGAAGGGGGAAACGGATCTTTCGGGTAATTTCTTCCTGTCATTTGCATACAGCAGAAACATCATCATGTTGGATGCTAAAGGTAATATGGTGTGGTCAAAACACGAAGAGCCCCTGAAAGAAGGATCTCCCACCGGTTTTTGGGATTTCAAGAAGCATGTGGTAAACGGGAAAACATATTACAGCTATCATGATCATACAGGCACTTATGATGATTACGGACTAGCTGGATTTGCCCCCGGAGAACGTGTGATTCTGGATGAGAGCTTTAATGAGATCAAACGGATAACATTTGAAGAATCTGATACGGTGGAGAAGGGACATCCGCTTGACGGGCATGATTTTCTCATGATAGACCCGGATCACTATATTCTGTCCGGCTATATAAAGGAAACTGTTTATAATCATCCTGATCATCCCGACGGATCAAGTGTGGTTTGTTCGTATCTTCAGGAGGTGAAGGACGGAAAGGCTGTATGGGACTTTAAGAGTACGGATTATCCGGAATTATACTCATTGGTAGTGACGGACGCGGTAGAAACCGCAGATGATTTTGCCAATGAAAAAACAGATGCTCCTGATATCATTCACTTTAACGCTATGAGGCTTGATGATGAAGGGAACCTCATCTGCTCCTTCCGGCATATCAGTTCTATCCTGTGTCTTGACCGCAGCAGAAAAACCGATCAGATCAAATGGAAGCTTTCGGGGGCCGGTGATGATTTCGGGCTGAAGGAAGACGAGAAGACTTCATGTCAGCATTATGTGACTGTTGACGGAAGTTCAGTCATGGTATTTGATAACGGAAACCGTACTAAAGAGACGAAAATACGTATCTACTCGCTTGACGCTGAAAAGAGGTCTGTTTCTTCGGTAAAGACTTTGAGAGTCGACGGTAAATTCTCATCGGCTTGCGGGGATGTTCAGCATCTCTATGATGATACATACATGATAGGCTGGGGAAAGACGGATAATGATGCTGTATGTATGTCAGTATACGATTTTTCCGAAGATAAGGAACTGATGTCCGTTACCCTTGAAAATCCTAAGAATTTTACCTACCGCTGTGTATATTATGATTGATGGGGGAAGCTTGAAATACTTCAGCAAATAATAAGCAGAAGGTGCTATAATTGACTGATTTATTAAGGCGTATCTGTAGTACTATTTCCTTTTAATTCTGATATGATCTTATCTTTTTCAATAATCTGCTGCTCCAGAGAAGAATTCTGCTGCTCCAGAGAAGAATTCTGCTGCTCCAGAGAAGAATTCTGCTGCTCCAGAGAAGAATTCTGCTGCTCCAGAGAGGACTTCTGTTGCTCTAAGGTGGACACTTCCTGTTGCAGGGCTGCTAATTGATTATGCAGGTCATCTATCATGTATTGAGTTGTATTTCGGTCCATAATCCGTAGTGCTTCTGAGAACATACCTATCACCTCCTCCGGGTTCTTTCTGAATTTTGAGATGTCCTGATACATAGAGAGAAATTCAGGATACTGCTCCATCAACCTTATTACCTCTTCCGGTTTCTCCGCCGTAAAGAATGTAAGCCATGCATCAAGACGACTATTGATTTTATTGTCTGCTTTCTTTTTGAATGTGTCAAGGGAGATATACGTGATATTTTCAAGGGATGTGACATCCGCTCCGCTGCTGTATGAAGTACATCTGCGGTGGATGTATTCAGGAGAAACATCCGTGAACTCTTTTGTGCTCTGCTCCATGATCACTATGAGATTTACGGGCTTCATGTCACGGTAGCTGAATTTCTTTCCCTTTTCGGCTCGGATCTTTCCGTACTGGCGCATCAGCATGTCAGCGATATAACAGCTGCTCCTCTCTCCCGGGAAAAGATATCCAAGTCTCTGCATTTCTATGTTTATTAATGAACCGTCTTCAAGGATCACAAGGATATCCATGATGACCTGGCTGCCTTCATCGGTTATCATGCTACCCTCTCTTGGAGGCACACTGACGATCTTTACTTTCATCCCATAGAGAGCTGAAATGAAGGATTCGACCCGTTCCGGATTAACTTCAGGATCCATCACCTTTTTGAAAAACTTATCATAAAGAATCTGCAGGGTTGCTTCCCCTGAAAGAAATTTAATGATACGTTCCCGGTCTTCAGGGGAGAAACTGTTAAACTGCTGAAAAGTTTTTGTGTTTTTCCGGATTTCTGCTAATACAGCATCCCGCTTTTTCGGATTTCCAAAAGCCTTACGCAGGATAGCCGCAGACTCTTTTGTTTTTAAGGATTTTTTAGACATAATACTTCCTCCTCGCGATGATATTTGCAGGAGGACGGATAGCCTTCTGTGCTCCTGCGTGTTTAAGTTGTGGAATAAACAAGCATGAGCACTGTCCTTGAACGGACGATATGTTTTGTCATGCTCTGGGCGAACTGCCCCTGATATGGCTGGAATTATACTCCGTTGCCACTTATAAATCAACCCCGAAAAGAGGGTATACTTAAGGAATCTTCATAAATATGGATAAGATGGTTTATATCAGGCACCAGCTTTGCAGTTGAGTATTACCGGATGTATAATAATAAAGAAAACGACTTCAACGCAAGGAAGGAATCTATATGACAATAGGTGAAAGAGTGCTGGAGGAAATAAAAAAAAGAGGATTAACTCAAAAAGAATTCTCTGATATTACCGGGATCCCAACAAGCACAATAAGCAGCTGGAAAGCGAGAAAACAGAACCCTGGAATGGACAAATTGTTGATTATCTGTGAAACATTAAAAATTAGTCCATATTATCTTATATCAGGTACAGAAGAAGAAGTAAAAAGAGGAACAGACTATATCAGGGTTTTTAAAACGGATCCGGAATATCAGGTAGTTATTGAATTCAGAGCACTGGATAATGGGCAAAAGAACAGATTGTTGGGATATTTGGCATCATTGAAAGACAGTAGCAAAAAATTATAACAATATGATGTTGACAAACGTTTTAGTGTAATATAAAATCCATATAAGCGGATTGATACGCAATAGCAAATTATGGAGGTGAATTATGAAGATCAGAAAAGATTTCGTCACTAATTCGAGCAGCTCATCCTTTATTATTGCAAGAAAAGAAGAACTCACAGAGTCCGAAAAGAAAGCTGTTATCAAGTATGTCGAAAAAGAGCTTCTTGGCACAAAGCTTCTTTCTCCTGATAATTCTGAGGATGATATAAAAAATGCTATTGAAGAAAACTATTTGCAGGAGAACGAAGAAAAAATAAGAGAAGCATTAAAGGATGGATTATCAATATTCCATGGATATGTTTCGTTCGAAGGGAGCGATGGTGATATCGCATCAGTTTATCAGGGTATATGGTCTGA
Organism: Lachnospiraceae bacterium; assembly: GCA_017448845.1. Classification (GTDB taxonomy): domain Bacteria; phylum Bacillota; class Clostridia; order Lachnospirales; family Lachnospiraceae; genus NK4A144. Next base: position 10,066 of record JAFSKT010000222.1, on the reverse strand, counting down.
ATTAAAAGACCATTCAGATGGCAGTTTTGTAGAAATAGACACGTCGCTCTATTATTGAGTTTTCTATATGGGTAGTTGGCATATTATCAAACATCCGGATTTTATTTCCGCTTTTAATCCGGAGAACGGCAAGTATTTTAGGAGCGGAATAATTAAAGATGGAAGGGATACAGGCGTGGACCCCTTCATGGCACCTTTCCCTGAATTACTGGATGTGGGAATTATGGGACATTGCATCCATGGCAGAGTAGGGCTTTGTTCTAAGGCAGGGGTGCAATGCTATCAGGATGGATTGCATTCTGTTGCAAAAAATATGACAGTAGATGATTTTGATTCATTGGCATCCCAATGCTCTGGGAAAGTATTTCAATTTGCTTTGGGTGGATGCGGTGATCCGGATCAACATGAACATTTTATTGAAATACTTAAAATATGTAGACGGTATCGAATAGTTCCAAGCTTTACAACATCTGGTCTGGGTATTACGCCGGAAATTGCAAGAGTATGCAAAGAGTACTGTGGAGCAGTGGCGATTAGCTGGTATAGGAGTGACTATACATTAAAAGCAGTCAGAACGCTTATGGAAGCCGAAGTAAAGACCAATATCCATTATGTGTTAAGTCGTTCATCGGTGGATGAAGCACTTGACAGATTCGGCAATGATTCGTTTCCGGATGGTATTAATGCGGTGGTTATTCTGCTTCATAAGCCGATCGGTCTCGGAACGAAAGATGAAATTCTTCCGATATCTGATCTTCGATTTAAGAAGTTATTAAATACTGTTATAACAGGTAGGTTCAGATATAAGATTGGTTTTGATTCGTGCACAGTTCCGGCGTTACTAAACCGGGATTATCCGATAGATACCGATAGCCTTGATACATGTGAAGGAGCCAGATGGTCGGCATACATTACGCCTGATATGAAAATGCTCCCTTGTAGTTTTGACAATCAGGCTTGCAAATGGGCTGTAGATTTAAGAAGATATAGCATAAAACAAGGTTGGGAGAGCCAGCAGTTTGAAGCTTTTCGTAAACACTTCCGGGAAGCTTGTCCGGATTGTGAAAACAGAAGATTATGTTTGGGAGGATGTCCGATCTGCTCGGAAATCGTTCCGTGCCTAAATCCTAACTTCAAAGTTCGTTTTGCTTAAAGTGAAGTGTTTTGAGTTACGTATTGTCGCAGTTGGATATTAGTTTCTGTAAATAAAGGATAGGTTTCTTTGGAGAAAAGGTTTGACAAAGGAAGAAATTGAAAAGCTGATAAATTCAAAAAAATTTTCCACAGCCATCAGATGTTATGGAAAGGATAAACTAAGGGATCTAATTACGGAAATATATTTAGATGGTATGAGTAAAGGGTATGAACTGGCCATGTTCAGACTTGAACTACTTAATTCAATGCCTTCTACAGCGGGAGATAAATATCTTGATGAAAATTTGGGTAAGATTCGGGATATTATTAACCTTTGTGAGATGTATGAAAAATGTGACGAGTAGTCTTTTATGTAAATCCAGTATTAGGAGGTCTATGGATGTATGGGTGATATAAGCATCATTGCAAGGAGACTTGAAGGAGGTGCCCGGGTTCAGTATGGGTGGAGTGGAAATGGTGGATATTACAAAGTAGTTGGTGCACGACTGCTAAGCTGGTATGATGATCCCGAAAGCGTAGAATATTTGTTTGGACTTGGCCAGATGGAGTTTATAGGTAAACCTAAAAGTGAGTTCGGAGGTGAGGCTCTGATTTATACAAACGCGCCTACCGGCACTCCACATTGGATAGGAAATACCGAACGGGAAATATTTAGCAAGATAGCTTTCATAGACTATGGCTATTTTTATGATCTGGATAAGACTTGGTATTACGTTATTCCGGGACCTCTTCGAATCAAAGTACCGTTATTGTATATAGACAATCATTTAGATGAAAGATACTATGAGTTTGATGAGCGTAATCGGATTGAAAAGCTTGTGGCAGAGTATATTTTAGAAAAATATTATTCTTCAGATACAGATTTTCAATCCTATGTTATGGGAAAGTATCCCCAGGGAATTGAAGAGATTCGAAAGAACGTTTTGAATGAGGATGTTGAGAATCCATGCTACTTCCTATGGGATAAATATAAGACTGTTATGGAGTATTTTGATGACTGGGTGATTGTTAAAAGCAATAATATGATTGATATTTCGGATATTATAGTTCATAAAAAACAGAACGAAGAATGCGAAGACAGAGTTGAGACCATTGACTGGTAATATTCTTAAGGGATCCCCGCGAGACCGCGCAGGGATCCCAATATCTTTATGGATTACAACAAGGCTACTTCTTAAACAGCTTTGAGAATACCGAAAACAGGCCGCCTTTTTCTCCTTTTTCGCTGCCGGCTTTTTCGGAGGAGCCTGGAGCGGAGTTTTCATTGACGGAGCGGGATTTTTCCGGACGGCGGGTATCGTCCGGTTCTTCTTCAAAGGAGAGGCCGTCCCCGGCGTTAAAGAGCTTCCGGATCTCTCCCACATAGTAAAGTGAGCCGAAGGCGCAGATCACATCGCTTTCGTCCGCCTGGGAAAGAGCCATGCGGACTGCGGTCTGCAGGGTGTTGCAGGGGGTGGCCGTAATACCGGTATTTGTATGTATGAACTGTGCCAGTTCCCCGGCGGGAAGGGCACGGTCCGAATGGGGCGCTACGGTGAAGAACTTTTTTGCGAGATGCATAACCTGTCCGGTCATCCTGTCATATTCCTTATCCGCCAGGACTCCCATTATAAACATGATCTTCTGCTCTTCGCCGAACCGCTCTTCAAGGCTGCGGGCAAGTACCATGGCCCCCTCTTCATTGTGGCTTCCATCTACTACCACAGTGGGGTTTTTCCTTAATATCTCAAATCTTGCGGGAACCCGGGTGTTAAGGAGTCCCTTTCTCATGGATTCGTCGCTTATATTGTCATATCCCCGGGTATAGAGGATCTTTGCCGCCCCCACTGCTAAAGAAGCGTTTCCAACCTGATAGGCTCCGGGAAGCCTTATCTCCAGATCCTTAAGCCCCGGCAGGTCGAAGGTCTGTTTTTCTTCGGAACTTTCCTTTATCTTTCCGGGCATTATGGTCCTGTGGAGCCAGGCCTTTCTGTCCTTGCAGATGGCGTCAAATACTGCTTCCACTTCGGGAGTCTGGGGGTACATCAGCACATCCCCGTTGGGCTTTATGATCCCGGCCTTTTCAAAGGCGATCTGCTCTAAACTTTCTCCCAGAACCTCCATATGGTCATAGCTTATGGTGGTGATTATGGCGAGATCAGGCGTGTCTATGATATTGGTGGCGTCCAGCCTGCCTCCAAGGCCGGTTTCCAAAACCACCACGTCCACTTCCTGCTCTAAAAAGTACAGGATCGCCATGGCCGTAAGGATCTCGAATTCCGAAGGATATTTGAACCTGTCCCGCTTCATGTCCTCGGCACGTTCTTTAACGATGCCGGTAAGGAAGCCGAAATCATCATCCGTGATATCGTGAACGCCTTCCGTCATGGACAGAGTGCGCATTCTTTCAGTGTATTTTTCAAGATGGGGGGAAGTGTAGACACCTACTTTATAGCCGCTCTCCATGAGGATCCGGCTTAAAAAGGCGGCAGTAGAGCCTTTGCCGTTGGTGCCTGCAATATGTATGAATTTCAGCTGATCCTGGGGATTCCCCAGCCGGTTCATGAGCTCTGTAATGGAAGTGAGGTCAAAGGGCTCCCGGCCGTCCTCAATGGTACGGGGTGAAAATTTCGGAACCCTGTTCAGGTATTCCACTGCGCGTTCATATGACATTTCCTGCATAAAAGAAGAAAAACCTCCGTGACTGTATAATGCTTACGATCTGTTTCTTTTAAGACCGGACAACAGGGGCTGACCGGCTCCTGTTAAGGACCGAAAACACCGGTCCGGTTATGGCCATTATCAGTATTATATTTACCGGGATCATGACGAGCTCCTTCAGGAATCTGACGGAAAGCACGGCCCATACCCCTCCCTTGCCATAGAGCATGGAAAGCCAGAGGGAATCCAAGAGCATTTTGACCAGAACGGTATTTATCAACACTCCTGATATTACCCGGAATAAGCCGGGAGAGCTGCCGTCCTTTTTATGCAGACAGAGACCGAATATCAGGCCCGTAAGGGCGCCCGAAAGAGTGAATCCGGGAAAATAGGGGCCGGTGGGCCGTATAAGGAATCCGCCGATATCACTGACAGCTCCCACAATAGCAGCAACCCCGGGACCGAAAAAGGCACCGGCAACAGCTATGGGAAGGGTGGAAAAGCGGATTTCCAGGATATCCGAAATCGCGATCTTAAAAAAACCGGAGATAATGGCTAACGCTGTCAGCATTCCAGCCATGGTCAATGTCTTTATATTCTTTAAACCGGACATATATACCTCGTTGTAAAGTTTATCTTTTTTGCGCTACACAGGTTCCGCCCACGGATATAAGGGAACCTCCCTCGGAAACCTTGATGGCTGCTGCGGATTTCAAAGCGCCTTTATTGCCGTCGCCCTGGGCACCGATATTCACGGTGTCCGTGATGTTTCCCGAGGCGTCTTTCGCTGTAACGGAGCAGGCTTCGTCTGCCATGCCCACGGTGTATTCCCCGGCTTCCACCATGGTGTCTACACCGTCTACCAGTTTATAATAGGTCACGCCCTCTAAGTCGGTGGAGCGCATATTCGCGTCATCCACATTGGGCGGGTGCTGCACTTCCGTGCCGTCCCTTCCCTTTCCTCCGATACCGGCTGCTCCGGTGCCGAGGATGTGGGCCAGGTTGTCATTTTCGGCGATACTGTCTTTTCCGCAGGCAGAAACCGATAAGACTGCGGCAACTATAAGTAAGATGAACACTGCCTTTTTCATATTTTCCCACCTCCGTTTTTTAGGCTCACGGCACATGATTCCGCTTCCGCCGATTTATCCATTATAGTTTTTATTTGGCAACACTTCAAGAGAAATAAAAAGACCGAGAAGGGCAACAATTACAAAAGGTCTATTTAAAAAATTGGGAGAATGATTTATAATATTGAAAGTGTCGTTTAGGGCATGAAAAACGGCAGACCAAAGGGGTCTGCTGAATAAATATTATTGGGAGGTACTATGGGATTAATCAGAGCAATAGGTAATGCAGCAGGCAGTGTTCTTGCGGATCAGTGGAAGGAGTATTTCTATTGTGACTCCATAGACGAGACCATTCTCGTTGTTAAGGGAAGCAAGAGGACAAGTGCAAAGAGGACGTCCTCCAATACCAAGGGTGAGGACAACATCATCACAAACGGTTCGGTTATCGCCATCAACGAAGGACAGTGTATGATCATCGTTGATCAGGGTAAGGTGGCTGAGGTCTGTGCCGAGCCCGGTGAGTTTACGTATGATGCATCCACAGAGCCGTCTATTTTCAGCGGAAATCTTGGAAAAGGCATAATCGATTCCTTTAAGAACGTGGGTAAGCGTTTCACCTTCGGCGGAGATGCTCCCAAGGATCAGAGGATCTATTTCGTAAATATCAAGGAGATAATCGGAAACAAGTATGGTACGGCAAGTCCCGTGCCCTTCAGAGTAGTAGATAACAATATCGGTCTGGACATCGATATTTCCGTTAAGTGCTTCGGTGAGTATTCCTACAGGATCACGGATCCCGTTCTTTTCTACACCAATGTATGCGGAAATGTTACAGACGAGTATGCAAGGGAAGAGATCGACTCCCAGCTGAAGTCAGAGCTTCTTACAGCCCTGCAGCCCGCTTTCGCACAGATTTCCGCTAAGGGCGTGCGTTACAGCGAGGTTCCCGGACACACAAATGAGATCGCAGACGCATTAAATGAGATCCTTTCCAAGAAGTGGTCCGAGCACAGGGGAATAAGCATTGCCTCCTTCGGTGTTTCCTCCATCAAGGCTGATGAAGAAGACGAGAAGATGATCAAAGAGGCACAGAGGAATGCCATCAACAGGAACCCCAACATGGCAGCAGCTACTCTGGTCAGCGCACAGGCACAGGCTATGCAGGATGCAGCCAACAACCAGGGCGCAGGCGGCGCTATGTTCGGTTTCGCCGGTATGAATATGGCTCAGAACGCAGGCGGCATGAACGCAAGCCAGCTCTTCGGCATGGGCGCAGCACAGGGACAGCCGGCTCCCGGAGTAGCTCCCGCACCGGCTCCTGCAGCAGCACCGGCAGCAGCTCCCGCAGCAGGCGGATGGACCTGCCCGGACTGCAATACCCAGAATACGGGCAAGTTCTGCACCAACTGCGGAAAACCCGCACCGGCACCGGCAGAGAATGCAGGGTGGTTCTGCCCTGACTGCGGTACAAAGAACGAAGGTAAGTTCTGCACCAACTGTGGTCATCCGAAACCGTAATATCCGGTCAGTTAAAAACATCCCCGGGAACGGTATATGTTCCCGGGGTTTTTTGCACGATAAAGCCGTCACAGGTTCAGAGGAGGATAAATAATTGAGAAGGTCATTTTTTTCTATATTGCTGGCATTAATGCTTTTTATTTACCCTGCCTGCAACGTGGTCTGTGCGTCGGAAACCGTACTCCTGGGAGAGGACGATGACGATGAAGAAGATGACGATGAAGAAGATGACGACGATGAAGATGACGACGATGATGACGACGGCGATGATGACGAAGATGACGATGACGATCCTGAAGAGGAGGATCCTCTGCCCGATGATCCCGCGCCTTACGAGACAGTAGAAGTCCGTGGTTATAATTACGGCTATGATGAGGGAAAGAAGGACGGCGTTACCGACAGCGGCTTAAGCAGTAACAGGCCGGGACAGAGGGCCTATCAGGTGAACGACCCGAAGAGCCTTTATTCCAACATAACAGACCCGGAAAGAACAGTAAGCGATAATGACAGGATCGGTTATCCCAGGCAGTTCCTGCCGGTTTCCGCCGACGGGCTCGACGCCTATCTCACCTATGCGGAAAAGTGGAAGGAAGGCTACAGGGACGGTTACAGCTACGGAGTGGGAGATGGAGCGGAAAACAGCTGGTATGAGAAGGGCTATGCCTTCGGCAGTCTCGACGCTAAAAATGACGTCTATGACCCGGATGCTGAACATGGGGAAGATGACAGGATGGTCCAGAACGGCTATTATGAGCCGGATTATGAGGACAGTCTTTATAATACACTGAAGGGAAAATACGGAGATGCCTACCGGGCCGGTTATGATGCGGGCTGGAAGGACGGTTTGGACAACATAATCAATGGCGTGGATTACAGCGGGACTGATTTCAATCCCTGGAGGGTTACCAACTGTCCCACAGACTGGGAAACTTCAGACCGCTTAGTAGTCCAGACGGACCTGGCTCTTACCAATGCTTATTTTTCGGTGGAAGAAGATTCCTTCATTAATTATGAAGGAGATGATATCAGCGGATTTGCGGCTGCTTTTTCGCCTTTTGCCTGGTATTTCGCTGAAGACAGCACCTATATCCGCGACGGAGAGGTGATAAACAAGAAAGATGAGGCCATGATACAGGGGGTGAACACCGGGATCACCGACAGCGAAAACTGGCTCTACCGGGCGGTGGATGCCGGAGAGGGCCTGTATCTCCTTATCCGCTACAGGGTGGGGAACATGGAAGATTACCGGGATTTCAAGGTCCGCCGGTTTTATTATACGAGAGAGAACGGTGACAGCGGTGCCCTTATGAGGGACTGTGTCATTGACCACATCAATAATTACTATAACGGGAATGAACCCGTTGTGTCCTATGATTCCAGAAAGATCGTTGACATGAACAGGAAGATTGTCGACGGGGAAGAAAAGATCAAGAAGAACACCAAGGGCAAACGCCGGGAGATCTGTGCCGAAGCGGTGTTAGTACGCTGGGAAAAGGGCAAAGCCGCCGAGTTTCTTGGAAAGATAGGGCTTAAAGCCCTTGCAAAGAACAATGTCCACGCCAGTGTTTCCGGCGATAATATGCTATACCTTGGAGACCGCTATATAAACGGCAGCGAGATGGAGAAAAATGACCGCTATTACAGGGTTTCCAGGGATGAGTCCGTAGATGACAGCGGGGAAAGGAAGGAAAATCTTGAGAAGGTGACCTTTGCCGGCACAAAGTCTATCGGAAAGCTTTCAAAAGAGGATAATGAGCAGTATTCCGGGGAAGGCCCTTCATTTACCCTTAAGATCAGGGGCCTGGATAAAGGGATTTCCGGATATAAAGATAATATAAATACTGCCCTTAAGGATCAGGTCTTCAATTATGAGATAGCCCGCTTAAAGATAAGCAAAAATGAGGAGGAAGAGACAGAAGAGGAGTACGTTTCCTATTCAAAACTGTTTACCATGGAATCAAAAGTTGCCGCCAGGGTGGCGGAGCTTAAGCCTGAGGCTCCCAGGCGCAGCGAGTATGAGGATTATGAAAGCTTCATGGAGGCCGTGAAGCAATACAACGAGGGCGTAAAGGCATTAAATGCTTACTATGCTTCGAAGGATTTTAAGACCGGTTTCCTAAAGGAATTACAGGAAGCAAGGAAAAAGTATATGGAGGAATACAGGTCTCTTGTGTCGAAATACGGCAGCAAAATGAACGGCTACGGTAAATACGTCACGGAGAACATCCTTCCCGGGTATGTGGATTACAGTTATAAGAAGAAGTATTCCGAGGATTATTTTAAGGACGGGAATAAAGACGGCACCGTGTCCCGGATCGAGCAGTGGGAGTATGACAACCTCTACGGGCCTTTTGCCCTTAATGACCTTGACCACTACAATTTTAACGGTAAATTCGATAACGGGGAGAATATGCTGCCGGATGTGGCGGCCTATAATGCGGATTACGAGACACTGCCTGCCTTTGATGATGTAACGTGGATCGTGGACGGCTACTATACGGCTTACACCGTGATCATCCTGGATGATGCTTCCGCAGGGGATTTTAAAGTGAAAAAAGCTGCTCCCAATATGGAACCCCCGGTATTTAACGAATATGTTTATACCATGAACGACGATGTGAGGCTTTCCCTTGGGAAGATCAAGACCTTAAAGAAAAAAGAAGAGAAACGCCTTAAGGTACGGCCCACCTTTATGTTTTATACGGGAGAGGACAGCGACGGGGAATATACCCGTGTTTCAAAGCGGAGCGTAAAGATCTCCGGTTCCGGAAAGAACCTGAGCTTTACGGATAAGATGGTTGCAGATCAGCCCATACTCTTAATTCACGGAGAAAATGACTTCGAAGGGGATATCGCTATCCGCCTCCGCTCTTCCGGAGAAGTGGGCTACGGCATATGGAAGGATGATGGAAATAATTACATAGAATCCCTTTGTCAGGACGGGGTTCTGTCAGAAAGTCCCTGATTCCCGCTTACTGAGTATCAGATCCGAAAGCCGGGCAAAGTCGCTTAAGGAGAGCTGTTCTCCGCGGACCATAGGACTTAAGCCCATTTCATCAAGGGCGGCGGCTGTGTTTTCAGCGGAACAGCCGGGAAGGCCTGCGTTTTTAAGGCCGTTTACCAGGGTTTTCCTTCTCTGGTTAAAGGAAGCCCTTATGATATCAAACATAAGCCCTTCGTCTTTCACAGCGACGGGGGCGTTTTCCCGGAGAGTGAGATTCATTACAGCAGAGGAGACCTTTGGATTCGGGATAAAGGATGATGGCGGTACATCCAGCACCTTTTCCGCTTCCGTATAGTACTGCACCGCAAGAGAAAGGGCTCCGTAGGTCTTTTTCCCGGGAGGGGAGATCATCCGGTCAGCCACCTCCTTCTGCACCATGACGGTGAGGCTTGCGATGGGTGTCTTTGATTCTAAAAGCCCCATTATTATTGGGGTTGTGATGTAATAGGGGAGATTCGCCACTACCTTTAAGGGCTTTCCTGAATTTTTCTCCTCGGCTATGGCGGAGATATCGGTCTTCAGGATATCGTCGTTTATAATGGTAAGGTTGTCATATTCCTTAAGGGAATCATTGAGTGCGGGGATCAGCTTTTTATCGATCTCCACTGCGCAGACCTCCCGGGCGCTCTCGCAGAGCAGGGCGGTCATGCTGCCTGTACCGGGGCCGATTTCCAGCACC
>JAFSKT010000221.1 GCA_017448845.1 Lachnospiraceae bacterium | reverse complement strand
GGATACCTCAATGTTTCAGCCATACAGTCTCATTCACTATCTTTGTGTAGCTCTGGATAAGCTTTATCACCTTTACGGATACGTTGCTGTCAGCATAATCGGAGGCTTCCACAGTCTCTTCGGAATTCTCATACATGGAGACTGCCAGCTCCACCGCCTGTTTCACGTCTTCTTCCTTTATCCCGCCGATCACAATGGTGCCCTTGTCCAATACCTCCGGTCTCTCCGTTGAAGTACGGATAAGGACTCCCGGGAACCCCAGCATCGCAGATTCCTCGGAAAGGGTGCCGCTGTCAGAGAGGACGCAGTAAGCATTCTTCTGGAGTTTGTTATAATCGTGGTAACCGAAGGGTTCTAAGTTTTTAACCAACGGATGGAATTTAAACTCCCTCTTTTCGATGAACTTCCTGCTCCGGGGATGAGTGGAATAGATGATCGGCATCCCGTATTTCTCTGCTATGGAGTTTATTGCGTTCATAAGGGAGAAGAAATTCTCCTCTAAATCTATGTTCTCTTCCCTGTGGGCCGATACAAGGAAAAATTTCCTCTCATCAAGCCCCAGCCTTTCAAGGACGTCAGAGGCTTCTATCTTTTCCTTATAGGTATTAAATACCTCCTTCATGGGAGAACCGGTGACAAATATAGTCTTTCCGTCTATCCCCTCGCTTAAGAGATATCTTCTGGAATGCTCGGTATAGGGCATGTTTATATCTGAAATGTGGTCCACTATCTTCCGGTTTATCATCTCCGAAACATTCCAGTCCCAGCAGCGGTTTCCGGCTTCCATATGGAAGATGGGTATCTTCAGCCTCTTGGCGCTGATGGCGGAAAGGGCGGAATTAGTATCCCCAAGGATCAGCACCGCATCGGGCCTCTCCCTTTCCATAAGGGAATAGGACGCGGAGATTATATTTCCCATGGTCTCTCCCAGATTCTTGCCGGCACTGTTCAGATAGTGGTCCGGCGCCCGGAGATCCAGGTCCTTAAAGAAAACCTCATTTAAGTTGTAATCATAATTCTGTCCCGTATGTACCAGAATATGGTCAAAATACTTATCCGCACACTTGATGACCGCTGAAAGCCTTATTATCTCAGGTCTGGTTCCAAGCACGGTCATGAGTTTCAGTTTTCCCATTTTAATCCTGTCCTTTCATTCATACTGTCAAACTGTCTCGTAGAAGGTGTCCGGGTGCTCCGGATCAAAGATCTCGTTGGCCCACATGACGGTCACTAAGTCCGTATCCCCTTCGTTTATTATATTATGGGTATAGCCCGTAGGTATATCCACCACTTCCGGATCATCGCCGGACACATGATAGGTGATAACCTCTTCTGTCCCTATCTTCCTGAATTCTATCCGTCCCCTGCCGGATACCACAAGGAACTTCTCGTTTTTACTGTTGTGCCAGTGCTGTCCCTTGGTTATCCCCGGGTGGCTTACGTTTATGGAGACCTGTCCCCGGTCAGCGCTCTTCAGGAATTCCGTAAAAGATCCCCGCTGGTCGGTGTTCTTTTTCAAGGGATAGGAAAAGCCGTCCTCCGGGAGGAAGGAGAGATAGGTGCTGTAGAGCTTTGACACAAATTCATCCCTCATGTCAGGCACCATCAGGTCTTCCCTGGACTTTTTGAAAGAATAAATGGTGTCCGCAATATAACCCAGCTTTCTTTCATAGATGAGATTTGGCGGAAATGTGACAAATTCTCCCGCCGGCAGCCTTATACCGGTCTTTAATATACGCATGAACTGCTCTATAACATCATCAACATAGGCAAGGGCCACTATATGTTCCCTGTCGTCTATCCTTATGGGAAGGTCTCTTGCGATATTATTGCAGAAGGTGGCGATGACCGTATTGTAATTCGGTCTGCTCCACTTTCCAAAGAGGTTGGGGAAACGGTAAACGTATACCGGTACATCCTCTTCCCGTCCATAGGAAAAGACCAGCTCTTCCGCTTCCCTTTTGGACTTTCCGTAATCATTATTCAAGCCTGCCTGTATGGAAGATGAAAGAAGGACGGGTACTTTGTTCCCGCTTTCCTTCAGGCGGCTTATGAGTTTTTCCGTAAGTCCGGCATTTCCCGTCATGAATTCTTCCGGGTTCTTCGGCCGGTTCACTCCCGCCAGATGGAATACGAAATCGCAGTTCTCCGTATAGGTATTGAATTCTTCTTCGGTGGAGGAGATATCGTAGGAAAAAACTTCTTCATAGCCTGCGTTTTTTAGGTTACAGACCAGATTTTTTCCAAGGAATCCTCCTGCCCCTGTTACAAGGATCTTCACCGGATCTTATTCCTCCTCAAGTCTCTGCTTTATATAGTCAAGCTTAAGGAGCTTTTCCTTAACCTGTTCAACATTCAGTATCTCCGTATTGTCCGAATTAAAGGTATCGAATTTCGGCCTGCCGGTATTTCCTTCGATGAAATACTTATCGTAATTTAAGTCCCTGTTGTCCGCAGGCACCCTGAAGAAACCTCCCTCGTCTGTTGCCCTTAAGCACTCTTCCGCTGTAAGAAGTGTCTCCGCCATCTTTTCCCCGTGGCGGACTCCGATTATCCTGGTCTCATGGTCCTTTGCGTTAAAGAGCTCCTTCACCGCTTCTGCCAGAACTTCTATGGTGCAGGCTGGAGCTTTCTGTACCATGATATCCCCGGCATTGGCGTTTTCAAAGGCGAAGAGCACCAGCTCCACCGCTTCCTCTAAAGACATGATAAATCTAGTCATCTTGGGCTCCGTTATGGTTATGGGCCTGCCCTCCTTTATCTGGTCTATGAAAAGAGGGATAACCGAACCTCTGGAGCACATCACATTCCCGTACCTTGTGCCGCAGATAAGGGTCTTTTCCTGGTCTATGGTCCTGCTCTTTGCAACAAAGACCTTTTCCATCATGGCCTTACTGGTTCCCATGGCGTTTATGGGATATGCGGCCTTGTCCGTTGAAAGACATACCACCTTTTTAACCCCTGCCCTTATGGCTGCGGTGAGCACGTTATCCGTTCCGAGGACATTGGTCTTTACCGCTTCCACCGGAAAGAATTCACAGCTCGGTACCTGTTTAAGTGCCGCCGCATGGAAGATATAGTCTACGCCGTGCATGGCGTCTTCTAAAGATCCTGCTTCCCGCACATCACCTATAAAGTACTTGATCTTCGGATCGTTATAGACATGGCGCATATCATCCTGCTTCTTCTCATCCCTTGAAAAGATGCGGATCTCTTCGATCCCCGTATGGAGAAAGCGCTTTAATACCGCGTTTCCGAAGGAGCCTGTGCCCCCGGTTATCATCAATGTCTTTCCGTCAAATATCCTCTCGTCCATTCTTATCTTTTCCAATCCTTTCACTGTTTCCCGGCTTTCACCGCATTTTCCAGTATATCAACCGATCTTTCCACGTTGAAATTCTCTTTTAAGTATCCCCGTCCGTTCCTGCCAAGGGCCGGCAGAAGCTCCTTTTCGGAAACTATCTTTTTTACAGTCCCGGCAAAAGCTTTTTCATCTCCCGAGTAACACCAGTATCCGCAGCAAGCGTCAGTAGTCACTAACTCCCTTATATCCGTATTCTTATCTGTAACCGCCAATATGGGCTTTCCCATCTGCATATAGGAAAGTATCCTGGAAGGGTAATTCGGTATGGTGAAATCCGGACTGAGGGAGACTATCCCCACATCCGCGCTCTTAAGCAGCTCCTCGTACTCCCTCCTTGGAAGTTCCTTTAAGAGCTTAAGGTTATCCGGCTTCGTTTTCTCTATGTAATCCTCTATCTTCTTTTCTTCCGTGCCTGAACCGATAAAGATGAACTCCGCTTCCTTAAAATCCTTTAAGAGCTCTATTCCCTTTAACAGCCGGTCCACAGCCTGGGGTTTTCCAAGATTCCCTCCGAAGATAAAGCTTACCTTTTCCCCGTCTTCGCTCCGGGGTTCCTCCGGCTCTGTTTCCAGGACCTTTACCGTATTGGGGAAGATCTCCAGTTTCCCGAGAACGCTCTCTCCCTCATTCACCCCTATATAATCCATGTTCTTTGAGGACATGCAGCCTATGACATCGGAATATGCATAGAGCTCCTCCTCCATCCCCTTAAAAAGCCGGTGGATAAAGCTGCCCTCCTTCATCATGTGAAGGTCTACGGCATTTTGGGGAAAGATGTCTTTAAGCATCAGGTAATTCACCGCTTTGAAGTGATCCTTCAATGGCTTAAGTATCCCTGCTAAGGTTACAGGGGGCGTAGGATAAATAATTATGTCAACCTTTTCATTCCAGAAATATTTTTTGACGCCCTTAAGCATCTTCCGCCCCAAAAGCAGCTGGATAAGGCCCTTTTTGATCTTTCCCGAACTGAACTGATCCGGAACCCGCACATACCCTGTGCTTATAGAATCTCTTTCCTCGAAATAACTTTCCTTCTCCTCTGAAGTACAGGAAATTATCATAACCCGGTGACCCCTGTCCTTAAGGGCCATCACCAGGTCTAAATAGATGGTGGAAGAAGAAAAATCAAATTTTTGAAATAAGCACAGTACATTCATGATCAATTACAGGTTTATCTTTCAGGGGAGAGCCACGCCGTTAAACGGGTTTTTCTCTCATATCATAATTCACATCTTCATCTATCATCTGCAGCATGATATCCGCAAAGGCAGGGTCAAACTGGGTTCCCTTTCCCTTTTCGATCTCAGCTCTCACCGTGGCCTGGCTCAGCTCATCCCTGTAGCTCCTGCGGCTGGACATGGCGTCATAGGCATCGGCTACTGCGATTATCCTGGCTTCCTCAGGGATTTCATTCCCCTTAAGTCCGTCCGGATACCCTGTCCCGTCATATCTCTCGTGGTGCCACTTTGCTCCGGTCATAAGAGTCGGCATGGCCTTTATCTTCTCAAGGATCCTGGCCCCGATAACCGGATGGGTCTTGATGATCTCATACTCCTCATCCGTCAGCCTGGCGGGCTTATTTATCACTGCATCCGGAACCCCTATCTTTCCCACGTCATGGAGGAGGCCCATCATATATATGCTCTTCTGGGCCTTGTCATCATATCCAAGTCTCTCTGCCATCGCCCAGGCGTATTCCGCCACCCTTCTTGAGTGACCGTTGGTATAGGTGTCCTTCGCGTCTATGGCGTCTGCCATGGCATGTACCACCTGTATGGAAAGCTGTTTTACTTCCGCAGTCTTTTTCTCCACCTCACTGGCTAAGTCCATCTGCAGGGCTTTAAGTTCGATTATGTGCTTAACCCTCATGACCAGAACTTCCGGGATAAAGGGCTTACGGATGAAATCCATGGCCCCCAGGGCCAGTCCCTTCATCTCCGCCTTTCCTGCATCATTTGCGGTAAGGAAGATCACCGGGATCTCGGAGAAACCCTGCTCCTTTTCCACCACCCTTAACCTTTCTATGGTCTGGAATCCGTCCATCTCCGGCATCATGATATCAAGAAGGATAAGATCCGGCCTGTTCCCCTCCGAAACCAGCTTTATCAGTTCCTTTCCCGATTTAAGGGGAGTGGCACGCAGATCATTACGGCTCAGTATCAAACTGGCCATCTGCACGTTCATGGAATCATCATCTACTACTACAACCCAATCTGCCATATTCTTACGGTGTCGCTCCTTTCATCACCTGAAAAAGCCTGTATGATCACTCTGCAATGATCTCCGGAATATCCGCAAGGGAAGCGATCTTAAAATCTTCCCTTACACCCTCATAGTATTCCCGGGAGCTGTATACTCCCTCTTCCCGGATTATCCTTGCAGTCTTTATCCCGGCTGAAACTGAGAGGTAAAAATCCTTTTCCGGATTAACCCCCACATAGAGTATCTCAGTGGGTTCAAGGGAAAAACGCTCTTCTATCAGCTCAAAACCCTTCGGACTTGGTTTCCAGGCGTCTCTTCCCAGTTCGTCCGTCAGGACTATTATATCAAAATCATCTTCCGCCTTCAGCGCCTTTATCTTCTGCCTCTGGGTGACAGCATATCCGTCGGACAGGATCCCCTTTCTTATCCCCATCTCAACGAGCTTAAGTAACAGGGGCTTAACATCCTCATAATAGCTGATATCCGGCAGATGGTTCCTGTAAACCTCCACCAGTTCCATCACATCTTCCCTGCTGTCTGAAAGACCGTTATTTACAAGAAACCTGTTAAATACGTTCTTATGATCCTCATTAAAAAGCGAGATCAGTTCCCGGTAAAGGGTATCTTCATTTTTTTCGGCAGATCCCTTTTCAACGAGATAGGCAGATACTGCCCTGTAGCCGCTCCGGGCGTAATCCATTTCCGATGCGAGAGTATCGTCAAGATCAAAAATAACTGCCTTCGTACTCATATTCCCTCTTCATCTCTTCATTAAGCATTATACTCTGGTCAAAACGGAGGAAGGTGAGGTTTTCCCTGTATATCTCATTATATTGTAATTTCTCCCCCAAAAGGAGCCTGTAGAGATTTTCGCAGGAATCGGCACCGGCCATTATGGACATGGGCGCTCCGCCGCCGAATCTGGGATTTATCTCAATGAATTCAATGCCCTTTCTGGTCTTTTTACACTGCACCGTGATATGACCTATGGGCTTAAGGGCTTCCATGAGCTTTTTCACTTCCTCTATGATGTCCCTGTCCTTCCTTATAACGCCCTTTGCAATCTCGCCGCTTCTGGTGGCTATCCTGACTCTCGGCACCGCGGTGATGAGGCGGCTTTCAAAATCCAGAAATGCGTCAATGGTATATTCGGTTCCCTCAATATACTCCTGGACTATGGGATTCTCAATGAGCTTTAAGTATACTTCCAGCTCTTCCCCATTATGGACCTGATAAGCGTTGATGGAAGAACTGCCGTCCCTTGGTTTGATGAAAAGGGGATAGGTTAAGCCCGAGGGATTTGAAAGCTCCATGGGGGATAACATATGGGGCGCAAGGAAGCCGTGTTCCTCTAAAAACCTCTGGGTATTCTTCTTATCCCTGCATATCGTTGTCACATTTTTATCCGAGATCAGGACCTTTGCCCCGGTGGCCTCTATCTCCTCCTTCCTTTCCGAAAGGAGTAAGAGCTCCGTATCTATGGTAGGTACCACTAAAGAGACCTTGAAATTCCTGCCTATATCGACAATGGCCTTTATATATGCGTCCCCGTCGGAGATCCTTGGCACTATCTCGTTAATATCCGCAAAATACAGAGCCGGAGCCAGCTCGGAAGCGTCAGCGGCTATGATGTTGCCCTTCAGCTTGAGCCTTTCCTTAGCCCTCTTAAAGCAGTTGATAAGCTCCACCCGTCTGCCGGCAGACAGGATCAGCACATTTATATTATCCTTCTTTTCCTTTTTCATTACCCCAGAATTCCTCCATGGTAGCGTTTGTAGCGGAGCTTATGCCCTCTCTCTTAAACACCTTGAAAACGGTCATGAACAGTATCTTTATATCCAGCACCGGAGACACGTTCCTCACGTATTCCAGGTCATAGGCAAACTTCTCTTCCCAGGTGATGGCGTTCCTTCCCTTTACCTGGGCAAGCCCCGTAAGGCCCGGCAGCACGTCATGCCTGTGTATCTGCTCTTTGTCATATCTGGGGAGATAGCGGACCAGCAGGGGTCTCGGCCCCACAAAGGACATATCTCCTTTTAATATATTAAAGAATTCCGGCAGCTCGTCCAAAGACAGGGATCTTAAGGTCTTTCCAAAGGAAGTGAGCCGCTCTTCGTCACTCTTCAATTCTCCCTTTTCATCCCTTTCATCAGTCATGCTGCGGAATTTCATGAGTCCGAATATCTTATTGTCCTTCCCCGGTCTCTGCTGACGGAAGATAACGGGGCTCCCCAGCTTCACTCTGACCAAAAGAGCGGTGATAAGGAGGACCGGCGACAGCAGTACTATGGCAAGCAGCGCCAGTACCATATCCACGGGACGTTTTACAAAGTTAATATAAAACAGGGCTTTGGGGTTTACATAACTTTCATTCTTCATTTCTCTTTATCTCATAGACCTTCATGTCAAAGTCTTCTTCGCCCTCTGAGATCCCCGGCGCTTTCTCCATATCTATATGGGTCTCTCCCGGAATATAGATGCCCGGAGTGTACTTATATGTGGGAACAAGGCTCTGGACCCAGGTATGTACATCCAGCTTTTCTGACCTGGAAGCAATATCCAGCCTGTGGAGCTTGTCATAGAAATCCTCTTCGTCAAATTCAATGGGCTTTCCTATATGGATAAGCTTATTGGGGGTTTCCTGCATTCCCTCTTCCTTCATAAGCATCTCTTCATAGAGCTTTTCTCCGGGACGGAGCCCTGTAAATTTGATCTCTATATCCTCTCCCGGCACATAGCCTGAAAGACGGATAAGGTTCTTTGCAAGATCCAGTATCTTCACCGGCTCACCCATATCCAGCACGAATATCTCCCCGCCCTTTGCATAGGCTCCTGCCTGCAGTACCAGTGATACCGCCTCGGGTATGGTCATGAAATACCTGATGATCCTTGGATCCGTTACGGTGACGGGTCCGCCGGATGCTATCTGTTTCCTGAAAAGGGGTATGACGGAACCGTTGCTCCCCAGCACATTTCCGAAGCGGACGGCCACGAATACCGTATTTCCTCTGTGGTTATAGGACTGGACTATCATCTCGCAGATACGCTTTGTGGCTCCCATTATGTTGGTTGGGTTTACCGCCTTATCTGTTGAGATCATGACAAACTTTGAAACCCCGGAATCCACCGCAGCCTGGGCAAGTTTCCAGGTGCCCATGACATTATTCTTTATGGCCTCGTTGGGGCTCACTTCCATTAAGGGCACGTGCTTATGAGCCGCAGCATGGTAGACTATGTCCGGCTTATAAGTATTAAATACATCCTTTACCCTCTGGGTGTTTCTTACGGAACCTATCAGCACCTTTAAGTTAAGATCCGGAAAAAGATCGGCCAGCTCCTGCTGGATATCATAGGCGCTGTTTTCGTATATCTCAAAGATGATCAGCATCTTCGGCTTATGCTTTGCTATCTGCCGACAGAGCTCGGATCCGATGGAGCCTCCTCCCCCTGTTACCAGCACGGTCTTATCCCTTAAGGATTCCAGTATGGAGTCCAGATCCACTTCTATGGGTTCACGCCCAAGAAGGTCTTCAACCTCCACCTTTCTAAGCTGGCTCACATTCACTTCCCCGTTTACCAGCTGGTATATACCGGGCAGGGTCTTAAGTTCACACTTGGTCTCCTTACAGATATCAAGTATTTCCTTTAACTGTCCCCTTTTCGCGGCAGGCATGGCCACGATTATCTCGTCTATATCGTATCTGGCAGCGTTCTCGATTATATCTTCCCTGCTGCCTACTACCTTTACGCCCTGAATGTAATTCCCGATCTTCGAGCGGTCATCATCGATAACGCACATGACACTCTTCTGTATGAACCTTGAGGAATTCATTTCACGGATAAGGGAATTCCCGGCCTCACCGGCACCGATCACCATTACATTGATATTTCTCGCCTGTTCCGTCCTCTTCTGCACAAAGGTACGGAAAAGCCTGTAGGCAAAGCGGGACATGAGCACCAGTATGGTCAGGACAACGGCATAGAGGAAGTAATAGCTCCTTGGCATCTTTAAGTTAAGGAGCAGCATCCCCACCGCCTGGGCTGCGCTGGTAATAAGGCAGGCGCTGACTGTGGCCGTCATTTCCGGCACGCCCGCATAGGTCCAGAGACTGGAATAAAGATGGAAAAGCCAGAAGATCACGAGAGTGATGATTATATTAGCCGGCAGGAACTTCCACAGATTCTCCTGCCACATATATCCTCCCGCAGTACTTAAAAGCTCATCATAAGAAAGGTCGAATCTTAAGAGAAGACCGACCGCAGAGCTTACTATCACCGCCAGGACATCATATACAATAAGTCCCGCACGGCGTATCAAAAGCTGTTTATTATTAAAAGGAATTAACATTTAACCCTGTTCCTTTATCACTCTTTCATATCGTCAAAGATCGCAGAAAGCATCTTAGCCCTTTCGGCAATATCATCCCAGTCGCTGATGTTCTTCAGGTATTCCACATAACTGTCAGGATCGGGACTCATACCCTTATTATCGCATAAATACATGATATAGTCGATAAGAGCATCCAATTCCTCATAAAGTACCCCTAAATAATAGCGGATATTGTCAAGTTCCCGCTCCGGAGCCTCCGGATGTACCGGCAGCCTGTATGAGAGATATATCTGATCCAGGTCAGGATAATAACAGAAACATCCGAAAGAGGGAAATTCCCCTATGGATATTATATTGTTAAGGACGTTCAGTGAATGGCTTAATTCCTTTTCTATTCCCTTCGGAACATTTGAAGCAAGGGTTATGAAGAAGTGGATTATGGGATAGCTCACCTCTTCATTCACTCCTCCCTCAAGAAGGACTTCCACCACAGCCCCTGCGTCCGTTACTCCCAGATGATCCGCAAAGGACCTGTATATCCCCTCATTATCTGTCACTCCGTCAAAGAGTTCCTCCATCATCTGCCTGATGCCCTGCATTATGATACTCATTCCGTCCATACCGGCATATTCCCTTCTTTCTCACATTATTTATCCATAATGGAATTCCGGAGCAGGGCTCTCCAGTCGGAATCTCCGCTGACTCCCGCATATTTCATCATCGCACTGAGCTTGATGGTCTTTATGGAATCCTCATTAACGTTCCCGTAAAGCGTTCCCACAACCTTCTTTGCAAGCTCCAGCTCGCCCCCGGTCTTTTCTTCCTTCGTTATCAGCACGTGGGTATCTATCGACGTAAATATCCTGGCAAGATCCACCAGATAGTTGGAGCTCACTATTCCCGTCTCTCTTCTCAGCACCTTATCGAAATAGCTGGTCTTGGCATATTTGGGATCACCCAGCATCTGGCTGATATTGTTCTTAAAGTTCTGCCTGTCATATTTAAGCTTTCCCACAGCCCAGCCTAAGAAGCTGGCCAGCATGGGTGCCGGAGACAGAGCCGCCCTTAAGATCTTTGACGTAATGCCGTTTGTGGGATCCATAGCCATTGAAAAGGTATCCTTGGCGATGGACAGCGTCCTCGCGCCGATATCCCATGCTGCGGCGGACCGGTTCTTCCTGCTCTTCATCTTGGTAAGGGACATGAAATACTGGGCCTGGGAATTCTCGCTGGCCGCCTTACCAAGCTGCTCCTCTTCGGTAAGGACAGGCTCTTCGCGCACTGCATTCACATCTGCAGCCGGCTGTTGCTGTTGCTGCTGCCGGCGCTGTTCCTGCTGACGCCGGTTAAAAGCCGTAATGGCAGTTTCTATGCTTCTTCTTTCCCTTCCTATACGGGCAAGTCTTGTAGTGCTTGTCACTATCTCCGTTATATCCTCAATGATCGCAATACCGTTCTTTGCCGTATTCAGGATATAATCCAGAGGTCCGTTGAATTCTATCAGGCTTCCCCAGGTTTCATTTGCAACGGAAAGCCATCCCCCATCCTCGCTCTTAGCCACCACATGATAAGAGGCCAGATCCCGTACGGTGTCCACGAAATCCACAAGAGTACTCAGAAACTTTAATACCTCTCTGAAGGTCCCGGCATCCAGATCCTTTAATCTGGCTCTTTCCTCCGCCCTCCGGGTTGCCAGCTCCTCTTCTGTCAGTTCGCTGTCCTTCTTCCTTTTTATTTTTTTCCAGACATAGCTCACAAACTTCCCGACAGCTTTGCCCATGTAAACAACCTGATTTACGATATCCACCAGATCGAAAAACTGAAAGCCCGCATCCCTTGCTACGGAAGCATCGCCCCCCAGCGCCCAGGTTGCAGCAATGCCCGCAGTGGAAAGAACCGATGTAAAGCCGAGGGAGGCAGAAGCGGTCTCTCCGTAGGCAAGCCAGAATTTTCTCTCCAGCCTGTTGGCAGCAGTCTCATCGCTCACCTTATAATCCCGGTTTTTGGCCATCTTAGCGGCATCATGAGCATTATCGTAGGTGGAAAAACCTGTGGATGCAGCCTTGAAGGCATAGGAAAAGATCTTTCCGTTAAGCAGGTTTCTCTTTATCCAGTTGCCCGCGCCTCTCCTGTTATTCAGTTCCTCCTGATATACTTTCTTCCTCGGGATATCTATAAGGTCCAGGGGATTATCCTCGGCCATATCCAGATCCGCAAATGCCCCCTGGTGGTTGGCAAGCTCATCCAGAAGCCCCATCCTCATCATCATTCCCTGCTCGGGAAGATATTTGAGCTTAGCCATGGTACGCTTATCAACCCCTTTGGTACTGATGACGATCTTCTTTGCGAGTCCCCATAACCTTGGATCGTTATCCACAAGCATGGCTGTACATGCTAACTGAAGAGCTTTCTTGTTTCCGTTTACGGCGATCCTTAAGACGGGATCGTTTTGAGGGTCGGTAAAGGAAAACCCTTGTCCGTTGGGAACCGCCGGTCTCTTTGCTGCATCCATCACATAGGCCACAAGGGCAGGCCCCTTCATTGCAGTGTCCAGATTGTTGTACGATTCCGGATTGTTCCTGAGGCTCTGTATCGCAGCTTCCCTGGATTGGCCGTCCTCCCCGGCCTTGTTCCAGAATTCTTCCATCTCTCCGGTGAAATCAGCGCCGAAATCCTTGTCGGCATGATATCCCGTATAATACTGTATGGTCCTGGCGTTTACGTGCTTAAAGAAAGGAGCTGTACGGATAGCGACCCTGAGTTTCTCGGCATCTTCCTGCTTGTTCCAGTTTCTCCTTCCGAAGAATTTCATATCCTGTTTTCCGGCTACTCTTCTCCCGCCGGGAGCATTTTCATCCTCTTCACCCTCCGCATCATTGGTAAGGAATTCTCCGTTCATTAAGAAGCCGTACACGGTCCTGCCGTTTCTCTTAAGTTTTGCGTGGAGTATTTCCGCATTTTTCTCCGAATACAGAAAACGGTTGTTCACATCCCTGCGGTCTGATTCCAGGTGATAGTTTTCCGCATGCCGTGCCAGGGGATCCTGCGCGGGTGCCTGATCCTGCTCCTGAGCCTGCGGTGGCGCCTGTTCCGGTGCCTGGGCAGGTGCCTCCGGCTCCCTCAGCTCTTCAGTATCCGCTGCCGCAAACTGTCTCTTTGCCCTGTCACCTAAAAAGCTGGCGTCAAACTTGTATCTGGTCCGGATACCTGTATCCTCGCTCGCTTCAGACAGCAGAAGTATCCTTGTGTGGGTCTTTGTCAGGTTCTCAACATCTTCCAGGTTGTGGGATGCCTGCAGACGCTTATAGGGAATATAGACAAAATCATCTGCAGTAACAGCCGTAGTCGGATTCTGGGTGGCATCCGTGACCTTCCTGCTTATATTTGCCATGTCATATACGCCTGTATACTCCACTATTTTCTTGGTATACTCTTCCGGAATGGCACGGGACTGTACGGCTGCCTGCTTTTCTTCCTCTGTTGCGTCTTCCGGAAGGGCTGAAACCGCTCTCTCATGGGTCAGCTCATACCAGGATTTGGCCAGAGCGTCATATGCCTTGTAATGCTTACGCATATCAGTCTCTTTATAGCGCTTGCGCTCGTTATCCCAGGCCTCGGCCCTCTGTACGATTCCATGAACCTTTGTTACAAAAGCACGATCCAGTGCCAGTTTCGTTTTAATTATGCTATTCTTCCTGTTATTTCTGAATTTGAAGAAACGAAACAGTCTGTTGGCATTTCTCTCATCATCCCGCCTGTCTGCCTCTTCCAATTCGGCATAAGAGCGTTCTTCTTTAAGATAATCCTTCCTGTTCTGCTGAAGGGAACCGTAGAGGGAAACCAGGGAATCGGTATATCTCCTGTGTACCCTTCTCTCCTGTTCCGCAGAATTGCTGCTGGCCTGGTTTTCCTCAGCAAGACGCCTTAAGATGTTCTGTCTTACCTGGTCCACCACAGCTCCCCTTTGAAGAACCTGTCCGTCCACCTCCTCCTGTTCGAAGATCTGCTCGCCGGAATCCATATAGGAGCGCAGGGAATCATCAACGGCAGCGTCTATGACCTGATCATCTGTCTGGCTTTCATATGAAGTTTGGAATTCAGTCGCTTTAGGCGGCATTTTTATCTCCCTTCATGCAAGATATGCATACTTTCCAAGGGTATCCACGGAGAAGCCCACTGCGGAGCTCTTCTCCAGCTCATGTTTCACAGCATATATCAGATGTTTCATGGCAAGGATCTCATTATTGTCCGTAGCAAATGCGCAGGCATTCAAAAATACTGTCTTGATCACACTGCCGGTAAAATCGTCAAACTGGGCGGCCAGATAATCCACGTCTATATCCTCATGAGGCACATCCTCTGTAAGAAGGTTCTTCCAGATCTCCCTTCGCATGTCCTCATCAGGATTCTCAAAATGCACCACATAGCGGATACGTCTCATGAAGGCGGGATCGATATTGCCCTTTATATTGGTGGCAAGGATAACTATCCCATCATAAGCTTCTATCCGCTGCAGAAGGTAGGATATCTCCGCATTGGCATAGCGGTCCTTGGAATCCCGGACCTCGCTCCTGGTCCCGAAGAGTGCGTCCGCCTCGTCAAAAAACAGTACGGAATTGCTCCTCTCCGCATAATCAAATACCTTCTCCAGGTTCTTCTCTGTTTCGCCTATATACTTGTCTACTATATTCGACAGGTTTACCTGATACAGGGCTAAATTCAGTTCCCCGGCTATGGCGTTGGCCGTCATGGTCTTACCTGTGCCAGGAGGTCCCGAAATAAGAAGGCTTACACATCTACCGTAGGGATAGGTCTTCTTTAAGTTCCAGTGATCGAGTATCACCTCACTGGACCTTACGGATCCTACCACGTTTTTAAGCACTCTCATCAGGGAATCCCTTATCTTCACATCCTTCAATGTGATATCCGGGAAGACCACTCTTCCTAGTCCGGTATCCCTTCCCTCCATGATCTCTTCCATGCAGACCCTGGTGAAAAGCTCATTATCGTCCTCTTTGCTGCCCTCGCACCTACTTACCAGATAGCTCTTCATTACCTTATAGATGCTGCTGGCATTTAAGCGGTAGCGGCGGGATAATTCATCGGCATCAAAGTGTGTGCCGCTGTCTTTTATTATATCTTCCCAGAGGGAACGTCTCTCGTCATAGCTTATATTATCCGGAAGTCTTAAGTTCCTGAATTCCCCGGGAGAAACGCTCTTCATAAGTGATCTCTTATAATCCGTGCAGAGAATAAGCTCTATTCCCTTATCCACTATGGGCAGGAAAAGCTTTCTCTCTAAAAGCTCTATATCACGGCTTCTGCTGTCCTCCGCATCCGACACGGATCTTCCCTTGTCCAGGAAGGAATTGTCCATACCGTAAAAACAGATGCCGGCATGGTCTAACAGTGCTTCCCTGATAAGGGCACTCCTGAATAAGGCTAAACCTTCTTTTCCGGCCTCATGCAGAAAATCCCTGACGTTGATAAAGAGAAAATCCTTCCCTATCCCCTCTGCGATCCTCCTTGCAAGAAAACGCCTGCCTCCCTTACCGGAAAGCTGTACTGCCTTTCCGCCGGACTTAAAAAGCTCTGTTCCCTCTTCGATCAGCCCTCTGTTTACAATGACCTTTGTTTCGTCTTTTCCGGCGCTGCTAAAACGCTCCGTAATATCGGAAAACAGCGGATTTATGATATCATGACCGCAGATAAATGCCATGAGCTTTTCATCTGCGTTAACTTCGGAATAGAGAAGAGGTCCTTCTTTTGTGTCAAAATAAAATACATTCTCAGCCAGTTCCTTTAGCCTCAGGACTTCCCCCTCCTCAGGAGCCGGGATGCCCTCTAAAAGAAAGGCGAGACGGAGATTCACACTGTGGCCGAAATGATATGTTAAATATGCTCCGGCCTCCGGATATTCAAAAACGGCTATGCAGAGGTCCAGAAGCGATCTTAATACGGTTTCTCCGTTAAGCAGCTTCAGTATCTTAGCATAACCGCCGTCAGCCCCTTCAGTTAACCCCTCTTCTCCTGCCAGCTTATCATCGGCAAGAGCCCATTCCATAAAATCTTTGTTTCCCGCCCTCATTACAAGCGCTTTGAGGAGAGGAAACTTTTCCAGACTATCTTTGATACCCATGGTATCAAGTACCATATCGCAGCGCATGATGATAAGGCTTGCGGTGATCTCCGTATAATTCATGCGAGACCCACCTCTGCCGCATATGGCTCGAAATCGGATTTGGTAAATACCTTACCAACCTTTACAAACTCGTATTTAATGGCAAGGAGGTAATGCTTCATGTGCACCTGTCCGTTGGCGTCGGGATCCGCAGCAGCAAGGAATGCGGCATTCAGGATACAGTTCTTGATATTACCACCCACAAACTCGAATTTTTCCGCTAAGAACCTGATATCCACATCGTCGGCCAGAGGCGTACCCTTGGGGATGGTGGTGGTCCAGAGCATCTCTCTTGTATCCACATCGGGGAACTGGAATTCCACGATATACTTCATACGTCTGAAGAAAGCAGGGTCGATATTATGCTTGTAGTTCGTAGCCAGCACGCAGACTCCGTCATAAGCTTCCATTTCCTGAAGCAGCAGGGCCGTCTTGTTGTTATTGGAAGACTGATTGGATCCGCCGTCGTCGGAACGCTTTGCAAAGATGGTATCGCACTCGTCAAAGAACAGTACCACGTTGCACTTCTTGGCTTCGCGGAAGATCATGGACAGGGATTTCTCCGTTTCACCGACGTACTTATCCACAACCTTGGAAATATCTACTCTGTAAAGTTCCAGATTAAGCTCATGGGCAATAACCTGCGCCATCATGGATTTACCGGTACCGGGAGCACCGAACAGAAGAACCGTAAGGCCGCGGCCGTAAGGATATTTCTTCGTATAATCCCAGTTTTCATAAACCTGCTTCTTGTAGGTCATCTGCTCAATAGCATGGCAGATAGTCTCCCTCTGGCTCTCGTTCATTACTATATCTTCAAAACCGAACTTGGCTTCTACGCGGCTCGCCTTCTGGGACAGTTCGGAACTCATCTGGGCGTAGCATCCCTTGAAGAGGTTCTTCTTTGAGATCTTTTCCTCTCTGTCCATGGTTGACAGAGCCCTTGCCTTCACCAGGGCATCATGGACCTTTCCCGAGGTAAAGAGGAACTTTGTGGACATCTCTAAAAGATCTATCTCATCCTCCAGATCGTAGGGCTTGGAAAAATACTCCCAGCACGCCAGCCTTTCGGTGGTGGTCGGAGTCGGAAGCTCCAGATCCGTAACAGTCATCTTGGTGACTTCCCTGAAATCGATATAGAGCTTACTCATGGCAAATACCAGCACTCCGCTCTCCGTGAGCCTGGCAAAGGCCATATCCATATAGCCGAAGAACTTTTCCTTTTCCTCGTCCCGGTAGGTCAAATCCGTGAGGCAGCAGCAGGAATTCGTAAGGATACACTCCCTCGCAACTGCCCAGAGCGCACGCTCTACAAAGCCGTAGTCATAATTGAAGAGCTTTTTGCAGTTGATACTGATGGCCTTCATCTTATGCTTCTTACAGAACTGTTTTACGAAAAACTTCCTTCCGCTTCCATCATCTCCGTAATAATAAAAGATACGGACACCGTCGTTGTAGGAGATCTCCATGGCATCCAGGACTCCCTCGTTTGCCATGATGGGATTCAGCTCTTCGTCGTCCTTTGTCATCATTTCTATGAAACGGGTATAGTCCTCATCCAGCTTATCAGGGTTACGCCCGAAAAGACAGTCTATAACCCTTTTATCCGGCGAAACCACGGTGGAAAAAGGCATGCTCTTCATAACCTGCAGGGAGAGCACCGGAAGAAGCTGTTCAAGGCAGGTAGACATATCGCCATAAGCTCCGGTGATGGAGAAGTGGTCACCGTAAAACACCTTTGCCGCCGATTCAATGGTAGGAGCGGAAAGATTTGCGTTTTCATTCACGATCTGAAAGACGGAAGCATAATCCGTCTGGGTGGATGAAAGGATGCCGCAGGCAAAACAGAACAGAGTAAAGGGCTCAAACTTCAGTTTGTGGCAGAGCTCATAGAAGGGCAGAGCCGTTCCCTCTTCCACGGTAATGGCCGCTCTATCGTCAATGAGCTTCAGTTTATCGATCAATGACAGGGAAGATCTTTCGGTGATCCTGGCTGCAGAACCGGAAGTCTCGGAAGTGCTTATTTCCTCAGATGAGCTGAAACCGCCCAAAAGGCTGAGGAGCTCATCATCAAAGGCTTCCTCCTCTTCTTCGTCATCTTCTTCCAACATTCCGTCATCGATCTCTATCTCCAGCTGATCCTCTGAGCCCGTTTCTTCGGAATAGAACTTATCAACCTTAGTCCGGCACATGTCGGATGCCACTTCAATATCGGGGAAAAGGACATTTTTATACCCGCCGTCGCCGGAGGCATAGACTTCCTTCATCTTCGTGATGTACTCGTCCGTGGCTGTATTGACGCAGTCAAAGACATATTCCATATATTCGTTATAACCGCTGAAGGGTTTTTTTGCCAGATCAGAATCGTATCTGCCCATCTTTAACTATTCCCTTATCGTCTTGCTGAACTTTTTAAGCCTTTACCGGTTTTCTGTTTCTCCGGTCCTGAATATCGCCGTCTCGTCAAAAACAGACGGCCTTATATTTAAGGATTTTCTGTCCTTTTCGGCAAAGACCCCCTTATTTTTATCGAGGGGCGTGGTCTTCTCCCTTTCCATATATGTCAGCCAGTCAGATTCCGTTTCATAATAGGGATCCGGTTCGGCGGCCCTTTTTACGGTATTCTGCTGATCCTTTACCAGTCTGTCTTCTAAGCCCATATCACTCCATGGTCCCTGTGCCGATGAATTCCTTCAGCTCTTCCGGAAACTCATCTTCCGGGATCTCCTGCATCGCCAGATACTCATTTGCACAATATCCCATATTTTCGGAAACCGCCACATGGGTCCACTCTTCCCCGATATCAAGGACATAGCCCTTTGTGCCGGGGTGGATACGGGCGATAACCTTCGCTCTTACGGTGGGCTCTTTTCTCACATTGAGCCTGCCTGCGCTGTTATTTGCCGTAAAGGAATAATATTTCTCCCCGCTTTCAGGCTCTTCCACAACCTCAGCTTCGGAAAGGATCTCATCCAGTCCCGATCCTTCTTCTGCGATCTCCTCAGTAGGTTCCTCTTCCGTCGCCTCTTCAGTGGAAGGTTCCTCCAGTATCGGTTCTACCTTGGGTTCGGGGAGCCGATCATCACCGTCCTCAGTGTTTTCCCTTAATAACTCGCTGGCAGCTTCCTTCTTATCGGAAACCATACCGGTAACTCCCAGAATCCCCACTGCCATCACGGCAACAGCTATATAGAAGAGTGCTACGGCTATAAGCACATTTTTTTCATACCTTTTTCCCATTAATACATCTCCTGCTCTGAAATGGAATTAAGCCGGAAGCTGGATATAAATACCCATACCGTTGCCTTCCGTGCTCCTGGCATATATGGTCCCGCCGTAACATTCTACAATGGCTCTGGCCTGGGCAAGTCCCAGTCCGTTGCCGCTTATACGGTTTGATCCCTGGAAATTCAGTTCGAAGATATGCTTTGTCTCCTCTTCCGGAAGTCCCTCTCCCGTATCCTTTAGGACAATGAAGATGTCCTCGCCTATGGTGGATATGGTAATGACAAGGGAACCCGCCCTCTTCATGTACTTTATGGAATTGTCGATGATATTCCTGAAAAGGATCAGAAGACGGTTGGCATCAGCCTTGACTAAAAGGGTGTCCGTAGCGGATGACACCTGAATGCTCATGTTTGCAGCCATGGCATCGGAAAGCAGTTCTTCCTTCGCCCGGTTTGCTATCTCTATAATGTTCACGGTATCTCTGTCACCGTCTTCCTCTTTAATGGGAGGGAGCAGGGCTCCTATATCCCTGTCGGCAACAGATAATTCCGCCTGTTTTTCCTTTTCCAAAAGAACCTCTTTTTCTTCATTCAGGTCCTTTATATTGCCTTCATATTCGGCACACTTTATCTTGAGGTCATTGAGCTCCACATTAAGTCTCTCGATGTCCTCTTCCTTCTCGCCAAGGGTGCTCTTTAAGTTGTCAACTTCCTTATTCTTGCCGGCTATCTCCAATCCGATATCCTGATGGTAGGTCTCCATGGAACGCATATCCATCCTCATATCGCTGAAAGTCCTGTAAACAAAAAGTATGAGACAAAGGCTGTGAAGCAGGAAGAACAGGATCACGAAATATATCTGGAAGTTAAAATAGCTGTAGATGGTGGCGGCAAACAGTATGCAGGATGCCACAAGCAGTACTTTCTGGATAGTTGACATACCGGTAATAATCCTTTCAAAAGTCCTTTGGTTTCTAAGATATCAAAGCGGGATCTGTCTCCCGTCCTTTACAACTTCCCGTACCAGACCGTAATCGTGGGTGGCCATGATGACCGTGGTACCGTGCCGGTGGACAAGCTCCATGAGCTTTACAATTTCCTCTGAAGATGCGGGATCAAGGTTTCCCGTAGGTTCATCCGCAAGGAGCATTATGGGATCATTGATAAGGGCCCGGGCCATGCACACCTTCTGCTGCTCTCCCCCGGACAGCTCCTTAGGGTATCTCTTGTACATCCTGTCTATCCCCAAGAGCTTTAATATATCCGTGATCCTCTTTTCCGTATCCCTGCCTGCCGAACCCGTGAGAGTCAGGGCCAGCTCCAGGTTCCCAAATACGGTGTACTCGTCAAAGAGCTTAAAATCCTGGAAGATCACCCCAATACTTCTTCTGTAAAAAGGGATCTCATTCCTTGGGATAAGGGAAATATCCTTTCCGTTTACCGTGATCCTTCCGGAATCCGGTGCGATCTCCTTTAAGAGCATGCGGATAAGGGTGCTCTTTCCCTTGCCGCTCTCCCCTGTAAGGATGATAAATTCCCCCTCTTCTATGGTCTCGCTGAAATCCTGAAATACAGGCTTTTCATCCTCGTTGTATTTTTTATATACGTTCTCAAAGGTTACCATTTAGCGGATATCCAGTACCTTATCAAAACCGGTCACCCGGAATACATCCTTAACGGAAGGGGAGGCATTTATCACCACCATGCTACCTCCCTTGGAACTCGCTGTCTTCTGTCCCAGTATCAGCGCTCTGAGCCCCGCACTTGAAACATAATCCACTTTTTCCATATTTATGACAAGGTTATTAGTCCGCTGGAAGGTCTTAAGTATAGTATCCTGAAAATCCTGACAGGTCAGGGAATCTATCTTACCCTCCACATCCAACTGGAGGTTTCCCCCATTATTTACTTCTTGTATGGTCATAACATGTTCCTTCCTGTCCAATTACACTTCATAGACTCGCAGATTGCTTCGCAATTCGCTCGTTAAAACACGGGCAATCCCGTATCCTTTATTATAGCACAATATCCCCCTCTGTGGAAAGCACACAGGTCGGGAAGTTCCGCATCATTTCAGTATAACTACCCCGTCCATGGAGAGCTCGTCGTCTAAGACGGCTTCCTTCTCCTCGGGAAGAACGGTATTGACATCCAGATAGCTGTTGGAATCTGCCGTAGGACTCTCATCCAGCTGTGCTATGGAAATCCTGGTACGTACAGGCTTATACTGATTCAAAATGTACATCAGCTGATGCCTCAGTTCCTCTGTAAGATGCTGCTTCACAAGTATGGTTACGTCATAGATGCCCCTGGTCTTGAAATTCGGCAGCATATCCACATCCTCTTCCTTATGGAGGGCGCGGACAAGGCTGTGCTCTATGACCACTGCCTTTTCATCAAGGATTATCTCCAATATCCGCTCTATGGCCTTTCTGGTGCCCTTCATGCGGTTAAGGCTGTATGCTTCCTTCACTAACCGCCTCAATACGGGAAGTTCAAGGAATCTGCCCTTTAAGTCCAGGCCCATCCAGCTTCCGTAAACGATCAGATACTCCTCGGGACATACATCCAGATCCAGCACCTTTGGAAGATCATTGATATCTCTCTGGAAATCATTGTAGATGCTGGAGAAAATGGATATATATCTGTGGAAAAAGCTGTTTCTCTCCCTGTAAACCTCGGGGAAGGTATTCATGAAGTTATCCCCGGTACTGTCGATCACGATATCGGATATGCTGACGCTCCCTTCACCCGAAGCCTCTATTGCCACATAGAGGAAACGTCCCGACACATCATAGAGAAGGCAGTCTGTGGATCCTGTGACCCTTTTTGCCCCCATGCGCCTTAAGAAGGACAATTTCGCCGTCACGTCAACACCGTCACCGTAGAGATATTCATCTATATCCATGCCGGCAGCATCTGACAGAGACTCCTTATGATTCACCGCCAGAATATAAAATGAGAGCACTGAATCCCCGGAGCTCTCCATCTTCATGGAAAGCCTGCCCCAGGGGCCGTCTGTCTCCGTGGAATCGATGGGAGGAAGGAAGATGCAGTGGAACATCTTTTCTTCATCAAGGACCAGCGTAGTTCCTCCCTCATAATCAAAACCCTCAAGGAAGGAGTCATTTATCCTGTTTTTCCTGATAGAATACCTGGGCATATCTTACCCTTTCTCATAAGTTACTACTTCTATTTCCAAACGTCCGGGATACAGGAGGCAGTTCTCCGCCGGATATATATTGGATTCTCTGATATAGGCGTATTTGCTGTTTTCGGGCCTTATAAAGAGCTCATATACGAATTCCACGCATTCCAGCTCCTCTAAAGCACGGAAGACCTCTTCGAATTTCAGCACTTCCCCGAAATTCTTTTCGGTTCCCGCATAATCCAGCTCCCGCTTCAGCAGATCTTCTATCTGCTCCCGGCAGTCCGTGAAGTGCCTCTTCACATATACCGTACTCTTTACCGACACACCCACATATACGGGTGAAAGGATCTGGAACCTGGTGGTGATCAGCCTTCTCTCGTAAAGCCTTGAGAAGATGGCCTTTTTATACTCCTCGGAAAGTACGGGGAAATCTCCGTCCGTTCCCGGCATCACTGCTATATGTACCAGGTTTTCAAGCTCGTCCATCACCGCCCGTATCTTTCTGATACAGAGCCCCGGTGTCTCGGAAACTACTCTCTCATAGTCCCCCGCGGTAACACAGGTATAGGGCTTTAAGATATCCCTGCGGAAACGGGCCTTTACCTCATCTAAGGTTTCCCTGTAAGCTCCGCCGTTTCCCGGTCCCGGATTGAAGAAACCCGGTTCTCCCGGCAGGTCAATGGTTCTTATGATATTTCCCGCACGGATGTTGCCCCTGGGACCCTCGGTAACGGCACAGCCCGCCATGAAAAGGTCAGCCCCGATAAAGTCCCCTGCGTCTTCAATCACTATCTTTCCGTCATTCTCCAAAAGGTGGAAGGTAAGGGCGTCCTCATCTCCCTTGCCGGGGCGCACAAAATCAAAGATCTCGCTCCCGTCCTTTTCTATCCGCTTCGCTATAAGGCAGAAGCTGTCCGGAACGATATGCTTTACCGGAAGCTCAATCTCCTGATTGTCATATCCCAATACCTTTCCAACGCGGTAACGCCGCATTATCTCTTCGCTGTATATGACGACTCTCACCGTATCCTTTGTCTTGATGGGCGCATATCCAAAGGCCTCTTCGTCAAAGGTCAGGGTAAACCTGCCGTTCTCTCCTCTCTGATAGAGACAGTATCTGCCTCTTGCGCCTCTCCCCATGGTCAGCTCGTAACGCCTGTAGGATGAACCCTTTTTCTCCTTGCCGAATACCAGAAGATAGTCCTCATTCTTGAAAGGACTCACCATCTCTATGGTCTCCGTTTTCTGACTGGTGATGGAAAGGGAACGGGAATCCTTCTGCCATGCTTCGAAAAGGAAGGCGTTAACGGAACGGAATCTGGGTACCACGTCATAGCTTGCATGGGTAAGTGTAGCCCTTATGCAGTAACCCTTAAGGGGCGTCTCCTGATAGGGCACAGCCTTCTCGGAGGGCAGACGGAACTTTATCTCTCCGCTTAAAAGGAAGGCTCCGGTAAAGTCCTTGACTTTGATCTCCTTAAATCCCTCGGAGGTGAAACACTCCCATTTTAAGGACGCGAAGATATTATCCGCCCGATCCTCCACGGGATTGCGGTTAAACCTGGTATCCATGTTGATATAGAAGAAGGTGTCGCTTCCGGGTTCAGGCAGGGCGTTGGAGATAAAATAAATGCTGTCCCCTTCCTTCGGCTTTTCACCGAATACTCTGGCAGACATCCTGTAATCCCTGTCACTAAGGAAGCTGAAGTTATGGAATTCATCATCATAATGGGAGAAGATCCCCTCTAACCTCATACCCCCGGTATTTACCGCTTTTCTGGTCTCGAAGATCATGGTCCCCAGCTTGAACTTCTGATTGGCATTGAGCCTGATCACTCTATCCGGGTCCTCCGGAGTGAGCAGGACTCTGGCACACTTTGCCTTGCCGGGAGTAAATCCCGCCATCTTCAATAAGGCCAGTCTGGTCTCATAGCTTAAGTCACTGATGCTGGAGCCCTGCAGGGACTCAAAAAGTACCAGGTTCTCTAAAACTGTAATTCCGGGATCTGAAGGGTTGTAATTAGTCCACTCCTTTGAGATCAGAGGCAGAGCCGCATAGGCATCTGTCATCCTTTCTTCATAGGTCCTTCCCGTTATTTCCTCGACACGTAACAATTAAACACCTCATTTATAGCTGATGATTACTTTATGTTCTCCGGATTTCACCACCATGAAAGGCGTGATCTTTAAGTCCGCGATATCAGTCTCGTGGGCTCCTGTTCCGTCCACGTAGCTGGCTATCATAGTGGTCCTGTATATCAATGCATGGCTCTTTAAGGTTCCGAGCTTCATCATTATCTGAGTCTTCTTCGGCACTATGCCTATCTCCCATCCGTTGTCATTCTCGTTTCTTACCGGATTGAAATAGTTGGTCAGGGTTTCCTTTATAAGGTTCTGTACCTCAAAGGAATCGTCCATGTTCTGCACTTCTGCCCAGACAGTTACGGAGATACTTACAAATATGGGCTCCACGATATGGACATTTTCCGGTGACAGTGTCACGGAAGAGGAACTTAAAAGGAACTCCTTCAGTCTTGCCGATATCCTGTGGAAGGAGAAGGATCCGTCCGCAAAGTCTCTCATAAGAAGGACAAAGGAGATATCCGCATCATTGTAGCCGCCGCCTATAGTCTCTCCTGGAATGCAGGCAACCTTGTCTATGCTGTCGGAATAGTCCAATATAGTCCACTTGTAATCATTGAGCGATACCAGCCTGCCCCGGCCGTAGATGATATTGGCACCTCTCTTCAACGCGTCGCTTACGGTCTCCATATTGGAGCCACCGTATGAGCGTACCGGATTCGACACGTTGTCTATATAGAGTTCCGTACCGGCAAATTCATTTATGCATCCGGCTTCCACGTTTCCGGCAAAGCCGTCACTGATACGGGTCCGTACCTTAAAGCTGACATCGTCCGTGACTCTGGGTATATCCGCCTTCATGCCGTCAGAGAAAAGGATCTCATTATAGGCCCTGTCGATCATATATACCCTTCTGCCGGGAGGATTTAAGAAACTGTCCGTCTCCTGCCATCTCACATAGGCCGCGGAAACATTCCCCAGCATATCATACTCTAAGCGTATGTCCTCACTTCTCTCCGTCTTGATCTGCTCTATTTCTTCAGCGGAAATGAAGCCCTTTTCATTGACCCATACCTCCGCATCCAGGATATTTCCCTGGGGAAGGGAGAAATGCATACTGGGACCGGCATCCGCTATATAATAATTGTCCTCTGTCCCCGTAACTACATTGGAAACATTGACCACATTTACCAGTATCTTCTGGATCCTCGGAAGGAATAAGCTGCTTTCATCCTTCTCCTGTACCTGCTGTCGCCTGATCCTTATCCATATTCTTCTCTTATCCTCTATGGTAAGGAAATGCATATCCGAGGGCGGAAGAAACATGACAACTCCGGATCTGGAAAAATCACAGGTCTGATCCACAACCTTCATCCGCTTGAAACCGCTGATACTGCCGTACTCAAAGCGGCATTTCAGCTGGCTCTGGTTCACCACATCCGCAAGCTCAAAGTATATGCTGACCGGTCCGTCTTCGATCTTTTTATCAAACCCGAGATAGAGGGCGTCATCGGAATAATTGCCCCCGGACATGATGGTGAAGCTCCCGTTATTGGTCTTCATTTCCTTTGTGATCTCTTTTTTATGGGTACCAGCAAGTATGAAGGCCTTTCCGGGTTCCACAAAATGTCCCTGGAAGGAGAAGGATACCTTCACATTGGAAATGATGGGATAGTAGTGGCGCCCCGGCCGCAGGAAGCAGTTATCCGATTTCAGGAGGCGCATACGTATGCAGCGTCCCGTATAGGCTCCGCTCTGGGTACTCTCCCAATCGGAAGGACAGATAAACTTGATCTCCATATCCTTTACTTCAGGTTCTGCGAAGATCCTTGAAATATCGGTTAAACAGTGGAGCTTTCTCCATCCAGTGCCGTTAAAGTATTCCAGTCCTATCTCATCCACAAAGGCATCCGCAGGGATATCCGCAGCGATCACCTTGGGCTTTTTCTTTATTATCTTAAGCTCAACTTCCTCTTCCTGTTTGGTGAGGTAAAGGCCCTTTTCCCCGAAGTTGACATGGAAGGTCATGGTTATAAGGGCTCCGGCCTTTGAGAAATAGACGTCCTGTCCCAGATAGCACTCATTGTATACTGAAAGGGTATCGGTAAAGGGCAGGAATCTCTCTATATCCATATCCACCGATCCGTCATTCACATAGTCTAAGCCTCTTTCCCTTCCTGATGAAGAAAGGCTTATCCCCTCAGCCTCGATATCCGATTTAATGGTATTTAAGGATTCCAGGATCACCACGGCATATTCCCTGCCGCCGGAAGAAAACTTCACGTTTTCCTCACTCTTTTCAAGCTCAAAGGTCATCCCGTCGTTTAAGAGCTTAACCTTGTTAAAATCCTTAAAGCCTCCCTTTGCATAATACCTGAAACGGAATTCCCCTTTTTCAATCTTTTCATTTAATTCCGGATTTCCGGAAAGGCGGATGTAGATCGGCTCATTCTCTAAGTCAAATACGGACTCATGATAGAGGATCAATACGCTTTTAGCGATATTGCCCTCTTCGGAAAAGAGAACAAAGGGTCTTATGGAATGCCTGTACAGTTCTTCTGCCGGAGCCTCTTCTTCCGAAATGGACTCTTCCGTGTTCTCCTCCGGCGTCTCTTCCTCCTCTTCAACCACCTCTGTACCGTCTATAAGGGGAGGGCTCTGGAAATTGCCGAGAAGAGGAACAAGTGAGGACTCCTCCCGGTCGGTCATAAAGGCATCCACGATCTTTGAACTGGTGACATAGACATCCCTCTCGGTCTCAAAGAGAATGGGCTGTCCTGCATCTCCGGGTATCTCCGCCACAAGTCTTGTGCCTTTTCTCACATTTGTCCCGGATACGGAATTCTCGATGAGATTGAACTGCACCATGCTCCCTGCGGGCTTTGCGGGCCTTAAGGAAATATCCAGCATATTCACGAACTCCGCATGATACCTCTCCATCATGCGGTTCATAAGTTCGGTATTCTCCTGCATTTGAATGGCAAATATCTTTGCGATAACAGTACCTATGTCAGGATCGTTATTGTCAAAATGCCATTCCGGAGTATACTCGGCTGAAAGCTTCTCTATTCTGTTTTCCAGCTCGGTAACGGAACTGTCATAAAGTTTCATCGTCTTCGTCTCCGTAGTAAGAGGCTCTCACATCATCCTCATTGATAATGTCGTATTCTTCCGACTCATCCACATTCTCTGCACCTCTGTCCAGATAGAAGGGAAATACCAGATTATCACGGGTATTGCTCCCCGCAACACGGTAATTAATGCTTATGATAACGGCTCCCTGCCGCTCCCTGTACTGGGTTTCTATTTCCAGGTCCGAGATCCTGGGTTCCTGTTCTAATATGGTCTCTGAAAGGTCTCTCTTCAATATGGACATCATGGTAGTCCCGGTATCCATAAAGGTGTAGTCCATCATGTTGCTTCCGAAACTGGGGCGCACCAGCCTCTCGGTCCTTTGAGTCATGAGGATAAGATACAGGGATTCCTTAACGGACTGGTTACCTGAAACCGTCATGAACCGTCCTGTTGCGGGATCGATCTGAAGGGGAAATTTACACCCCGTTCCCAAATAACTTTTATTTCCTGCCATTGATCATCCTTTTCTTTAACCTAACTTTATAGGTGTGCCGGAAACCTGCACTGCACCGTTGCTGCTGAGCTTAAGCATTGAGCTGCCTTCGGCGGTGACGTTTGTTCCCTTTATCTCTGCTCTGCCCTGGCTCTCTATGCTGGTACTGTCGTCTGTCTGAACGGTTACCTTCTTGGCCTTGATGGTGACTGCTCCCGTGTCCCCGTTCATGATAAGGGAAATGTTCTCTCCCACCCTGATGGTCATCTTCTTGGCAGCCGTGATCTCTATGTGGCCCTTGTTTTCATCGGTGGACAGCCGGACAAAATTCTTTGCCTCTTTATCCTTGACCTCGATGATCTTCTTTTCGTTATCAAGGACGATATTATGCATGTCTAAAGCAGTCTTGACGGTGAGCTTGTCCTTTTCGCCCGGATTCTCTCCGCCGCCGCCTCCTCCACCGCCTTCACCTTCATCGGCGCTGATGTCCTCAAAGATGATGGCACTGCCGTTCTTCGTCACTATCTTCTTGAATTTATTCTTTTCATCCTTGCTCTTTGTAAGGATGGCGTCATTCTTCTTTGGAATGCAGCCTATTATATAGGGTCTCTCAATGTTTCCCTGCTCAAAGGCCACAAGGACCAGATCCCCTATCTCCGGTATGAAATAGTGTCCCCAGCCGTTTCCCGCTGAAGGCATTACAACTCTGGGCCAGAGTATCCTGGAGTTATCGGCTTCGTTCTCTCCGCCTCCTCCGCCGCCGTTCTGTCCGGAGTCGTCCTGGACTTCTTCCCTGGACAAAAGGATCACGGAAACCCTTCCGGGCATGTTTTCATCATAATTCTTGATGACCTTTCCCAGCATGAGTCCAACTATCCTGGAATCTCCGGTATCGGTTTTCTCTATCTGTTTTTGAGATACATCCTGAATGATGTCAAAAATCGCCATTCCGCTAAATACTGCTCCTTATTACTTACTGTCTCCTATCACATTGGTACAGCCTTCAAAAGAGGTCTTGTAGTTATTTCCATCTACAATATGCCTTACCTTTGTAATGTAGAAATTATTGTCTATGGGACTCCCAAAGCCTTTCAGGGTTATAAATCTCCCGGGGATTATCTCGGGGATGCCAATGTATTCGGCAACTATGCTGCCTAAGCGGTAATCCACGGTGTCCATCAGATACTGGGCCCGGTATCCCGCCTCTTCCTTACTGCGTGCGGTAGGATCCAGATACACTAATGACTGCTTATCTACTAAGGGTTTCGCTTTATTCCCAAGGGATATCTTAGTATTGGACTTCTTCTTTCCGCCAACGTATTTTCCCTCTTCCATATCGATGTTCCGGACTTCCACGCTGCGGACAAGGCCGCTTATGTCATATCCAACATCCAGATTCTTTAAGCCTGATCTCGGACCCAACTCTATAAGGATATCCGTATTCTTTTTTGCCTCGATGAAATAGAGATTATTACCGACTATGAAAAACTCAAAATTGAATTTCTTTGCGGCCTTGACTATGAATTCATAGTCGCTCTCCTCCACCATCTCCACTCTCCTGTCGGTGGTGCCCTGCTCGTTCTGGGCCTCCTGTTTATCGGGAGTATCGGAAATATTCAGGGTGATGATATCCTTCTGTGTATCATCCTTCTGGGCAAGGAAAACATTCTCCGACAGGATTTCCTTTACAGCCTCGGAATAGCACTTGGCTTTCAGCTTTTTGGAATGGCGGTTTGCCATCATAAGTCCCTTGGCGTCCATGGCCACTATCTCTATGCCTGGCTGGTTCCCGGAACTGGGTCCGGGCACTATAAAGTGCACTCTTGCGATGAAGCCCCTGAATATCTCTCTCATGACAGTGCCGTATCCCGCTGCTATAACTATATTGGATCCCATATAGAGGGACTGCTTTGTCTTCTTTACATCAAAGGATCTGCTGTCCGGATTAAAAGGTCCCGAAAGATATAACGTGGCGATCCCGGCTTCAAAGCCGCTGGTCTGCTCCACATCCACTCCGGTTATGGCAAGTCCGTTATCCTCAGTCACCACATCCTTACCGTTGATCAGCACGTTGAGCCCGGGATACTGGAAGTTTTCATATAGTTTTTTTAATTCATTAAAATCAAACTGCGCCATTTTCTGTCACACTGTAATATACGATGATTCAGAGATTAAGGAGACTGCCCACTTTCTGTTCTGTCCTTACGTAACTGTAGTGCTCTTCCGTACCTCTCTTCTGAAAGGCCTTCTTATACCTTTCCTGCCATACCGCAAGGGAATTGGGGTACATTTCCTTATCCGCACAGAGGATGCTCAAGTCAACGGTGGCACGGACCGGAGCCCCCACCGGATTGAACATGGTGTAAGTGGCAGACACGCTTCTTAACACCCCGGAATAATTGAACTCTCCCCAGTGGAAGGTTATTATTCTCGTGTTTTTGTTTCTTAAGGCAGCAATAAATCCCTCCACCTGATTCTGTACCGTATATCTCTTTGTTCCCTTTTTCGTATTATATATGCTCATTCCCGCCTTCGCGATGTTTGTCCCTACACCTGTAAGGGACAGATTGAACTTATCACCTGCAAAGGAATCTGCAGGATCCACCCTGTCAAAGAGCAGGCTTACGGACATTATGATATCCGTATTGGCGGGAACATATCCCAGCTCGTTTAAGTCATCCGGATCGGGAGGCGGCGGCTGGCCCTGCTGGCCCTGACCTCCTGCCGGGGGCTGGGGAGGTGAGCCTTTACCGAAGTCAGACTGTTTTACCAGTCCTCCGGAATGGCCTGTAAGTGACAGGCTGGCGGGATTGAACTGCACCCTAAAGAGTTTCCTCTTTCCTCCGCTCAAAGCCTTCAGGTTTTCATCCTGGATATTTCCCTGACCGTTCAACTCATCGCTTATGACGTCATTTATCAGACCTTTATTTGTATAAGCCTTTGTGTTGACGTTGCCTGCCATGTTTCCTCCCACCGTTGCGGAAGAATCCATGCCTCCGACACTGTTTGCCACCCTCACCGAATCCTTGACCACGGTTGCCCTGTTACGAAGATCGATGATCTCAATAATGGCTTTCTCCACGTTTCCGATATTCTGATTTATCGTGTCTCCTACTACACTCATTCAGCATCTCCCGGTATTGTTACCGCTTATAGATTTAAGTTCAGCAAACCGTTATTTGTATAATCTCTCCAGTCGCTCTGGCTGTCTCCATCTTCGGTAAAAGTTGCGTCAAAGGCCTTCTGCCAGTGTTTCTCGTCATATGAATACAGTTTTTCCAGGCCCGTTGCATCCGCGGTTCCGTCTCCCTGTCTTATCTGTATTCCCACCTTACCCCTGACGGGATAACCTTTTTTATTAAACATGGTATAGCTGGTGGTGACCTGGGTCATTTCTCCACGGAAACACATATCACCCCAGAAGAAGATCACATGTCTGGCCTGGGATATGGTGAGGAGGGAAAGAAGCCCTTCCATCTGGGTCTGTACACTGTATTTGCCCTTTCCCGCGCTTGAAATGGCATTCTTGACATTTGATACAGACAGGCCGGTTATGGGGTTATCTCCGATCATGAAAGCATCCATGTTATTGACGTCATCAAAAAGCAGCTCACAGGACAGGGTAGTTGATGCAGGGGCTATATATTTCTGTACATCCACATCCGCATGTTCTCCCCTGTAGTTGACCTGTCTTCCGGCAGTAGTATCAAGCCTTATGGTATTCGGGTTATACTGCACTTCTAAGCATATATATCCGTTATCATGGGCTGAACTCTTTAAGTCGTCAAACCCGGATGCTTTCGCACCGGCAAGCGATGCTTCTGCCTTCTCCATAAGCGCGGTATTTAAGTTTGCCACGCTTTCGATGGCAGCCTGTTCTTTTTTGGATAATTCCTTCGGAGCCACTTCTGCTTCATCCTCAAGCTTGTCAGGGCTACGTATACAGAGCACGGCCTTAACGATATTGCCCGTAACGCTGCCTCCCAGATTCTGCATCTGGCTGCTGTTAAATACAGATGATAATGCGCCTCCTATGGACATTCCTTAAATTCCCCTTCTGCTCTTCTCATTCCTTAAACGCTTTTCCAGTTTCTGCAGAACCTGTTCGGAAATGGTATTCAT
This sequence comes from Lachnospiraceae bacterium, assembly GCA_017448845.1. GTDB lineage: Bacteria > Bacillota > Clostridia > Lachnospirales > Lachnospiraceae > NK4A144. The sequence continues at coordinate 3,444 of JAFSKT010000221.1, read as the reverse complement.
CTGGGACCTGACTCCCCGGTTCACCATATCCGTGATATCATCCAGCTGCTGCATGGAAAATCTTTCGGTCTGAGTATTTACAACCTTAACTGTCTCATTCTGTCTTTCCCGTATAACCTCGTTATTCTCGATGGTCTCCCGGGTTCTTGAGGTATTATTCCTGATATTGTTTACCGCTTCTTCAATATCCTCCTGGGTTAAGGATTCATTCCTTCTGAAGACCAGCTCCTCTCCGGTGATATCCGTATCTACTACGGTCTCGATCTCCCGGCTTTCCGCCCTCTCCTGGAATCTCCTTATCTCCTCGGCTGCCTCTGCAAGATTGTTATTTATCACCCCTGCGTACTTTTCGGCTTCTGCGGGATTCTCCAGATACCTCTCTATGATATTGAATACTTCTCTGGTATTATCCGGGAACAGTCTCTCTATTTCATGGAACACCCTGTCCCGTCTTTCTTCGCTCTGTTCATCCTCCTCGGTGAAGAGCTCCCTTATGTCTTCATTTCCTTCCAGAGCCCTTAATGCGTCTCTTCTGGTCCTGTCCCGGCCGCCTTCCTGTCTTCCGGTCTTCTCGGTTTCCCTTAAGACCTTCATCATCTGCTGATAGCGCTCCAGGTTCTTTACATTCTTTTCGTTTATCCTGGTGAGCTGCCGGATGTTATTTTCAATAGTGCTTCCCTCGTAAACATCCCCTTCAACCTCGGTTTCTTCCGAATATTCGATATTTACGGGAGCTTCAACAGTTAAATCCCCGATATCAGTACGGGAATAAGTATTGTCTGCCTGGAAACTCACCCGGTTAAAGGTGTTCTCGGAAGAACGGAAAAGCACATTCCTTATGTCAAACCAGCTGTCTCCCTGTCTTATCCTATCGTAACCGCTGCGGTAGAGGTTTTTCACCATATCCATGAATACTGCTGCGGTGACTTCCTCTGTTACCGGCACTTCTCTGCTGCTCTCCTCTATAAGTTCCCTCTCATAGATATTGTCGCTGCGGTACCGGATAAGCTCTCTGATATCCCTGAATACAGTACTTTCTTCCGGGCTTATACCTTCTTCTGCTCTTCCTTCTTCCCTGTAGATAAGCTCTGTTCTTTCCATGATCCTGCTTTCTGCCATGGCGGCTTCTTCCGGAGACAGAAGCCTTTCACGGAGCCTTTCTATGGTCTCTCTTTCCTTTACTCTCTCTCTTTCCTCTATGCCGGGGGCAGCTGTTCTCTCCCCCTCTAAACCTTCAGGAGCTTCTCCCGCGGCAGGGCCTTCTCCCTCCCTGTAGACAAGCTCGCTTCTTATCTCTTCTCTTGCAGTTTCCCTGCTCTCTGAAAGGATCCTCTCCCTCTCGGACCTTTCCCTTGATTCCTCTCTCTCCCGGATCCTCTCTCTTTCTTCAAGGCTTTCAACCTTCTCTCTGATCTCCTCCCCGGCAGCTGCTTCTTCCTCTGTGCCGGCAGCGGTCTCTTCCCTGTAGATCAGTTCTTCGGATTCCAGGGTTCTTTCTCTGTCGGATACAGTCTCCCTTTCAATACGGGTACTGCTCTCCCTGTCATAAATCCTCTCTCTTCTCTCAATCTCCCTGCCGCCTTCGGTATATCTCTCGGTCAGCCTTTCACTTACTGTACCCTCTTCTTCCTCAGGGAAATATCTTTCCCCTTCTTCACGGAGTATTATCTCCGCTCCCTCTCTTTCCATTGTATTCAGGAAATTATTGATGAGGAGCTGCTTTGCAGTATTTTCCTGCTCGGAGATATGGTACTGGTTCCCCTCTATAACACTGTCATGAACGCTCTTATTGAAGTTCGCGACTATCTGATAAATGGCCCCGGTCTGCAGTCTCTGCATTATCTCTTCACCAAGATAATTCTCCTTTACGGTGAAAAGATCCGAAAGCCCTCTTTCTACTATCTCCCGGGAGAGCATCAGGGTCTCCCGTCTTACTTCCTCCGCATTGTCATCAAAGCTCTGGATGAAATAATCATTTAAAAATCTATCGGTGAGCTGCGTCTCATTAAATATACGGCGCACCTCATTCATGAATTTCCTGTCATCCCGGATACCCAGCTTATAGAGCACATCCGTGATATATGTACGGTCCTGATAGGTAAGGGGCGTATCCACGGATACAAGGATACGGTTCAGGGCGTTGTTGATGATACTGAGCTTTTCTTCATTCCTGCTGTTAATGACGGTATTTCCCGCCACAGTAGTCATCTCGCCTTCCGCTATATATATCTCCGGCGGAGTGGTAACTATATGGAGCAGCTCTTCCGGCCCTATCTCCATTCCCATAAGGGCATAGTTTCCCGTTATCCTCTCATTAAAGGATTCCCTGTCCTTTATAAAATCAGTCCGGCTCTTTATCTCTATAGGCGCCTTAAGGATCAGCATTACTTACTCAGCTCCTTAGCCATACGGGCCCTTCTGTTGGGCGGGAATATTGAAGGCGCAGCCTTCTCGTTTTTATTACGGTTGGCGGTATGGGAGTCTCCGCTTCCGCTTACGCTGCCGTCATATACCCAGAGGCTGGGATCTGCCTTCTCATTTGAATTTCTGTTCTGCTCGTGAGCGTCGCCGCCTCCGGTGTAGGAACCTTCATCAATGGTCCACTGACTGGGTGACGCCTTCTCATTCTTATTCCTGTTCCTCTCGTGAGCGTCGCCGCTTCCGGTGTAGGTACTCTCATCAATGGTCCACTGGCTGGGTGTGGCCTTCTCATTCTTATTCCTGTTTCTCTCGTGGGCGTCGCCGCTTCCCGTGTAGGGATCGCCGTCATTCCAGGTCCACTGGCTGGGTGTGGCCTTCTCATTCTTATTCCTGTTATGTTCGTGAGCATCTCCGCTTCCGGTGTAGGGATCGCCCTCATTATAAGTCCACTGGCTGGGTGTAGCCTTCTCATTCTTATTTCTGTTTCTCTCATGGGCGTCGCCGCTTCCGGTGTAAGGATCGCCATCATTCCAGGTCCACTGGCTGGGTGACGCCTTCTCGTTCTTATTCCTGTTCTGCTCGTGGGCATCGCCGCTTCCCGTGTAGGGATCACCCTCATTCCAGGTCCACTGGCTGGGAGATGCCTTCTCGTTCTTATTCCTGTTCTGCTCGTGGGCATCACCGCTTCCCGTGTAGGGATCGCCGTCGTTCCAGGTCCATTTTCTGGGCTCGGCTTTTTCGTTCTTATTCCTGTTCTGCTCATGGGCATCGCCGCTTCCCGTGTAGGGATCGCCCTCATTCCAGGTCCATTTACTGGGTTCCGCCTTTTCGTTCTTATTCCTGTTCTGCTCGTGGGCGTCGCCGCTTCCGGTGTAGGGATCATCCTTATTCCAGGTCCACTGGCTGGGCGTAGCCTTTTCGTTTTTATTCCTGTTCTGCTCGTGGGCATCGCCGCTTCCCGTATATGGATCGTCCTTATTACAGGTCCATTTGCTGGGCGATGCCTTCTCGTTCTTATTTCTG
>JAFSKT010000220.1 GCA_017448845.1 Lachnospiraceae bacterium | reverse complement strand
TGAAAGGGACATTTCCGGGCTTTGAACCGATAAGGAGCACGTTCCCACCAAGATTTATTATTGCAGAACCCACGCCGTTTTCAATAAGGAATTCCTTAACTTTGTCAGCTATATAGCCCTTGGCTATGCCTCCCAAATCTATTTCAGCTTCGCTGTCTGATAGAAACACGCTGGATTCCTTTTCGTCCAATACGATCTTTTCATATCCCACATGAGTCAGGGCTTCCTCTATATCTGCCTTATCCGGCGGAACTGCTTCCGGATCCTTAAAATCCCAAAGTCCCGAAACCGGTCTTATGGTGATATCAAAGGCCCCGTCACTCAACTCGCTGTATTTAAGGGCAATACCGATAAGCTCTGCAGTCTCGGGAGAAACAACGGTCTTCTCACCCTTTGCCCGGTTTATCTTCGCCACATCCGAGTCCCCGATCTCAGCTGAAAAAAGCTTCTCATAGCGCCTTATTTCAGAAAAAGCCTCATCCAGGATATGCTCCGCCCTGTCTTTCTCAGCAATGTCATAAACCGTCACTGTGGCCACCGTATCCAGCACGAAGTCCGTCCTTGTAACAGGTTCCGGATTTCTTTTACAGCCGGACAGAGTACATAATATAAAAATCAGGAAGCACGCAGATAATGCGTGCTTCCGATGTGGGATCCGTCTAAGAGTTATCATTCTCCAACAGCCTTTGAAAGCTCTTCCCTGTCAAGTTTTACAATAACTTTTTTAGGGCACTTTTCAGCGCAGAGTCCGCAGCTCACGCACTTGTCATAATCGATGGACGCCAGGAAATCAGTAACATGGATGGCATCCTCAGGACAGTTCTTTGCGCAGAGTCCGCAGCCGATACAGCCTGCAGAGCAGACCTTCATGAGAGCAGGGCCCTTATCCTTTGATGAGCAGGCCACAGCGAGCCTGTTCTTCTTGGGCTTAAGCTCTATCATATGTCTGGGGCAGTTTTCAACGCACTTGCCGCAGGCCTTACATTTTTCCTCATCAACCACAGCGATGCCGTCTACCACATGGATGGCGTCGAAAGGACATACCCTTTCGCAGGTTCCGCCTCCGAGACAGCCATAACTGCAGGCCTTGGGGCCGCCTCCCGGCACCATGGCAAGCATCTTACAATCAGTAACGCCGGTGTAATCATGCTGATCCTTTGCCTTTTTACAGGTTCCCGCACATTTTACAAAGGCCACCTGAGGCTCGGACTCTTCCACGGTCTGTCCCATGATCTCAGCTATCTTTGCAGCTACACTTTCGCCGCCTACGGGACATCCATTCACGGGTGCAGCACCGGTAACAATGGCGTGGGCCATGGCAGAACATCCGGCCTGGCCGCAGCCTCCGCAGTTAGCACCGGGAAGGACCTCGGCAACGGCTGTTTCCCGTTCATCAACTTCCACAAAGAAGACCTTTCCGGCTACACTAAGGAATATTCCTACTAAAAGACCGACAGCAGCCACGCATACGGTCGCAATTAATATACCCATTATCTCCTCCTATTTCAGTCCCGAAAATCCGCAGAATGCAATGGCCATAAGGCATGCAGTGAACATTGTAAAGGGGAAGCCCTTCACAGCTTTGGGGATACGGTTATATTGCATCTTCTCCCTTAAGCCCGCAAGGATTATTATGGAGATCGCAAATCCTACGCTGGTTGCAAAACCGTTCACTATACCCTGTATAACATTATATTCATTCTGCACATTGAGGAGCACTGCTCCAAGAACCGCACAGTTAGTTGTTATCAGCGGAAGATATACGCCCAAAGCCTTATAAAGGGAAGGGATCATCTTCTTTAAGAACATCTCCACAAACTGCACCAGAGCCGCAATTACCAGGATAAATACAATGGTATTCAGGTAATCAAGCCCCAGGGGATGCAGGATGAAATGATATATCAATCCGCAGATCACACTTGAAAGGGTTATTACGAATATTACTGCCGCTCCCATTCCCGAAGCGGTCTCCACCTTCTTCGAAACACCGAGAAAAGGACAGATACCGAGGAACTGGGACAGCACCACGTTATTAATGAGCATGCTCATTATAAGAATTGAGATCAAAGATGTAGTAGTCATGCCTTATCCTCCTCTGCCTTCTCTTCTGCTGCTTCTTCCTTTGTTTCTTCGGAAGCTTCTTCTGCTGTTTCAGCCGCTTCTTCTTTTTCTTCTTCGGCAGCAGCTTCAGCTTTTTCAGGATTTTCCTTTACAGCTTCTTCTTTTACCTCTTCAGAAGAAGCTTTCTCAGCCTCTTCAGCTTTCTTGGCTTCTTCGGCTTTCTTAGCCTCTGCAGCTTTCTTTGCTTCCTCAGCTTCCTTAGCGGCCTTGTTTGCCGCCATCATTTCCTCAACCTTAACGAACTTACCTGCGCAGCTGAATCTCATGGCGCAGCTGCTGCACTCAGACCCCTCTTCATCCGTATGGGTAACAGCTAAGCGGATACCCTTCTTGGCTTCAATGGTATTGATGATATAAGCCCGGATGGTGATCATTATGGCAAGTACCAGGAAGGCACCGGGAGCCATAACAAAGATTGAAGGTGCATATGCGGGAAGGTTTCCTACAGCATGTCCGAACACCGCACCGGATCCGATAAGCTCACGGAAGAATCCCATTACGGTGATTGCAAGGGTAAAACCTAATCCCATTCCTATGCCGTCAAAGAAGGATGCCAAAGGCTTATTCTTATAAGCATAAGCTTCCGCACGTCCGAAAATGATGCAGTTAACAACGATAAGGGGAATATAGATCCCCAGTGATTTATAAAGCTCCGGTGTATATGCCTGCATCAGCATATCCACCATTGTCACGAAGGATGCGATGATAACGATAAAGGAAGGTATCCTTATCTCATCGGGGATCACATTCCGAAGGAGCGATATAAAGAGGTTTGAAAGGCAGAGCACCACTGTGGTGGAAAGACCCATACCTATACCGTTCATGGCTGAGGTCGTAACCGCCAGTGTGGGACACATGCCCAAAACTATTACCAGTGTGGGATTTTCCCTCACGATTCCGTTATATAAACGTTCAAGAGGCGTATTTTCCGTAAAAGTCATTTTATCTCTCCACCTCCCAGTACATAATCTACATAAGCAAGTCCGGCGTTAACACCCCTGTTGATACAGCGGGATGTAAATGTGGCGCTGGTTATGGAATCCACGTTTTCGCCGAGAACAAATTCCGTGCCGGGTTCCTTGTTAAGGAACTGCTCACAGAATGAAGGATCTGTTTTAGCCCTCATTCCCAGACCGGGAGTCTCGCTGATGGAAGTAATGGATATTCCGAGTATGGATCCTCCTTCATCAACTCCCATGGAAAAAGCGATATCTCCGCCGTATCCACCGTGGCTCACTACGTCTATGACATATCCTATGGCCATGTCGTCTGTAACAGCCTCTTTCACAGAGGTGATATCCGCGTTGAAGTCTCCGTCCTTAATGGCCTCTGCGGCACCCTCGGGAGTCACTCCGATATCGTTGAATTCCGTGGCATCAGGGATAACTGCCTGATAAGCTTCCTTTAACGCCTTTTCCTTCTGGGCCGCTATGGGGCCTGCGGTAACTTCATGTACCAGACCAAGGATCAGCCCGAAGAACAGAGCAAAAGCAGTCATCAAAAGAGTATTCTTTACTTCTTTAGTCATGCTCCCTTACCTCCTTTTTCAGGCTTTACATATCCAAAGCACTTGGGCACCGTCCATCTTTCGATAAGAGGTACTAAAAGGTTTCCGATGATGATCGCATAGGAAACGCCCTCTGCTCCGGATGCAAATACACGGAACACTCCGGTGAGTATTCCAAGGAAGATACCGTAGATGATCTTCCCCTTAAAGGTAATGGGGCTTGAAACATAGTCCGTCGCCATAAAGAAGGCACCGAGCATAAGTCCGCCGCCGGCCAGCTGGCCTGTGATGTAATAGGGATCAAAACCATGTCCTCCGAAAATGCACCAGAAGACAACGAAGGCCGCGATATAGGTTCCTGGAATTGTGAGATCTATGATCCCCAGAAGTATAAGGTAGCAGGCGCCGATCACAACAGCAAGAACCGATACTTCTCCGATGGTACCCATCTCATTACCCAGGACCATATCAAAGGTTGTTACCAGTTCTCCGGACTTAAGCCTCATAAGACAGGTAGCTCCGGAATAGGTATCATAGGCGAAATTGGTCATATATGAGGCAAAGGAGATAACAAGGAAACACCTGGCTCCGAGAGCAGGGTTCATGAAATTCTGTCCAAGACCTCCGAAAAGCTGTTTAACAAGGACTATCGCAACCAGTGAACCGATAACGCAGATCCATAAGGGGATCCTGGGGGGCATGTTCAGCGCCAGGAGAAGTCCCGTCAGGGCTGCGGAACAGTCACTTACGGTAATCGGCAGTTTCATAAGCTTTTCATATAAGTACTCAAAGAACATGGAGGATATGACCGTCACGAGGATAACTGCGATGGTATAGGCTCCGAAATGCCATACTCCGAAAAGAGTGGCGGGCATAAGGGCGATGATCACATGCATCATGATCTTCTGGGTGGTCCAGCTGTCCCTTATATGTGGATTGGAAGTAACACTCATAAGCTTATTTGTTTCTTCAGCCATTATTCCTCACCACCTTTCTTTTCTTCTTCTTTGGCTTTGGCCTCTTCTTCGGCCTTTGCTTTGGCTTCTTCTTCTGCCTTTGCCTTAGCCTCGGCCTTGGCCTTCTCTGCTGCCGCCATAGCCCTGTCACGTCCGATGGACAGTTTCTTCATGGACTTGATGGACTGGGCCAGCTGACGCTTTGCGGGACATACATAGGAACAGGATCCGCACTCTATACATTCCTTACCGTAAAGCTTATTGAAAGCCTCATAATCCTCAAACTCGGAATAAGTTGCAAGCTGGCTTGGTATCAGCTTTTCAGGGCAGGCCTCCACACATCTTCCACAGTTGATGCAGGCGCTTTCCACAGCATTTGCAGCCTCGTCATACTTCATGCATAAAAGGGCTGAACTGGTCTTTGTGACAGGCACATCCAGATCAAATAAGGAGAAGCCCATCATGGGACCGCCGGAGATCACACAGCCCGGCTCGGTCACGAACCCGCCTGCCTCTTCAATCAGCTCCTTATAGTTGGTGCCGCAGCGGACCTTGAAATTCCTGGGATCCTTAATGGCGTCGCCGGTAACGGTAACTATCCTGTACATAAGAGGTATATTCTTCGTCACCGCTTCGTGTATTGCCACCAGGGTATCGCAGTTATCCACGATACAGCCGGCGTCTGCCGGAAGCATCTTGGAATTTATGGCTCTTCCCGTGCAGGCGTAGATGATATGGCGCTCAGAACCCTGAGGATACTTGGTCTTTAAGGCATAGACATCGATCCTGGGCTCATCCTTGGTAAGCTTTGTAAGAAGCTCAATGGCGTCGGGCTTATTGTCCTCTATGGCAATTATGCCCTTGGCATTGTCGAAAAGCTTCAATACGCACTTCATACCCCCTATCACCAGCTCAGGATTTTCCATCATCCTGCGGTAGTCCGAGGTGAGATAGGGTTCGCATTCCGCACAGTTGCCTATTACATAATCTATCTTTGAGGGATCTTTTGGGGAGAGCTTAACATGTGTGGGGAATCCGGCTCCTCCCATTCCCACAATTCCAGCATTCTTTACGGCAGCGATGATCTCATCCTTGCCGATCTCGTCCAGAGGCTTTGCCTCGGGATATTCCACTTCCTCGTAAAGTCCGTCATTCTCCACTATGATGGACATTACCATGTCTCCCACAGGAACCCTGTGTTTCTCAATGGCTTTAACCGTTCCGCTGACGGTGGCATAGATATTGGCTGATACAAAGCCTCCTGCCTCGGCGATCAGCTGTCCTGCCTTCACCTTATCTCCCACATTTACCACGGGCTTAGCCGGAGCACCGATATGCTGGGAAACAGGGTACACTAGATCACCCTTCGGAAGCACATCTTTTATGGGCTTTTCTTTGGAAATGTCTTTATTATTCCTGTTGCCCGGATGTATCCCGCCGTCAAAGGTGAACCTTGGTCTCGATTCTGACATCCTTTCTCCCTCTTTTCTTTAATACATAAAAATCAAGATATGGCCGCCATGATGAAACTTTGACGCTCATATCTGTTCTGATATGTTATCATACCAAATATGAAGACAATTGACAACTTTACAGATTCAATTTCAAATGAAGAAATTTACAGGAAACTATGGAGCGATGAAGGGGTTTTCCTGGACATCGAAACTACCGGATTAAAGAGGGATACTTCCTCTGTCTATCTTATAGGCCTCCTCTTTCCCGTAAATGACGACCCAAGGGGAAAATGGGATTTAAAGCTGATCCTGGCGGAATCTGCAGCGGAAGAAACCGAAGTCCTTAAGGAATTCAGCAGGGTTTTTACCGGAAAAACCGCAAAATTCATAACCTTTAACGGCGACCGCTTTGATATTCCCTTTTTAAAAAGACGCTTTGAAGTAAACGGCATCGAACTGCCCCCTGTCCTTTCCTCATACGAAGGAGCGGATATCTACCGCATGATAAATATATACCGAAAGGCCTTCGGCATGGGGCACATGAACCAGAAATCCGTTGAAAGGATATTGAAAGTAAGCAGGGAAGACAAATATTCCGGTGGAGAACTGATACCTTATTTCCACGAATATGAAAAGACCGGAGACAGTGAGATCGAAAAACTCCTCATAACCCATAACAGGGAAGATGTCTACGGTATGGCAGAGATCCTCTCCGTCCTGTCCTATACTGAGATATTCAAATGCGCGGAAGAACTCCCGGAGGAAGATCTCTTTAAGCTGCATGAGGCCCGTATTTCCTGCCACACAGGCTTTGACGGTGAAAAGACCTCCGAACTCCTTATACGCTTTGAACTTCCGGAAGCTGTGCCGGAGCCCTATCTGTTCCACGATCTGAGGCTCTTCCTTGAGACAAACGGAAAAGAAGGCACTCTGCACGTTCCGGTTTTTAATGGGGAATTAAAACACTTCTTTGAAAACTATAAAGACTATCACTACATCCCTTCGGAAGACACCGCAGTATTAAAGACCATCGGAAATCTCAGGGAAAAGGGCACAGTGGAAAACGCCACTGCCGCCAACTGCTACATAAGAAAAAGCGGGGACTTCATTCCCCTGCCGGATAACTTTATCTTATCAGGTTTCCCTGTATTTAAGAAAGATCATAAAAGCAAAAACTTTTTTTACCCTCTCACGGAAAATCTGCTGTCGGATCAACGCTTAAGGGACTACCTTATCGCCATATTAAAAACCAATTTCAGATAAGAAAAGGGCGGGAATCTTCCCGCCCTTGATCGATCCACTATATAACAGATAAGCGCAGATCAGTTGTTGATGAGCTTATCCTCGTCAGACCAGCTGTAGAGCTTCCTGATCTCTTCGCCGTACTGCTCGGAGATGTGCTCTGCTGCCTTGTCGCGAAGTGCCTGGAAGTGAACTCTTCCGCCGGCATCTGACATATCGAGAAGGAAGTCCTTTGCGAAGGTTCCGTCCTGGATATTTGCAAGCACCTTCTTCATAGCTGCCTTCGTATCATCGGTGATGATCTTGGGGCCTGTGGTGTAATCGCCGTACTCAGCAGTATTGGAAATGGAATAACGCATTCCCTTGAAACCTGACTGATAGATAAGGTCAACAATGAGCTTCATCTCATGGATGCACTCGAAATAAGCGTTCCTGGGATCATAGCCTGCTTCAACAAGAACTTCGAAACCGGTCTGCATAAGCTTGCAAACGCCGCCGCAAAGCACTGCCTGCTCACCGAAGAGGTCGGTCTCTGTCTCGGTCTTAAAGGTAGTCCAGAGTACTCCGGCCCTTGCGCCGCCGATACCAAGAGCATAAGCAAGACCTATATCCTTTGCCTTGCCGCTGTAATCCTGCTCAACTGCGATAAGACAGGGAACACCCTTACCTGCCTGATACTCACTTCTTACAGTGTGGCCGGGTCCCTTAGGTGCGATCATAACAACGTCGCAGTCAGCGGGAGGCACGATAAGCTTATATCTGATATTGAAGCCATGGGCAAACATCAGAACATTTCCGGCTTCCAGGTTGGGCTTGATGGACTCGTTATACATCTTAGCCTGCTTCTCATCATTGATAAGGATCATGATGATGTCAGCCCTCTTAGCTGCCTCGGCAGCAGTATAAACCTTAAGTCCCTGCTCCTCAGCCTTTTTCCAGGACTTTGATCCCTCATAGAGACCGATGATGACATTGCAGCCTGAATCCTTAAGGTTCAGAGCGTGAGCATGTCCCTGGCTTCCGTAGCCGATGATGGCAATGGTCTTTCCGTCCAGAACGGAAAGATTACAGTCAGATTCGTAATAGATCGGGTTTGTGTCGTTTAATCCCATAGCATTGTTCTCCTTTTTTATTAATATGATAACCGGCAATTGCCGTGATCATCCTAATATCTCGGGTCCTCTTCCTCAAGCCAGATGACCCCTTCGGTACCTCTCTGCAGTCCTGCGATACCGGTACGGGCGATCTCCAGAATGCGGAAATCCGATAAAAGATCGATAAAGGCGTCAATCTTTGACTGGCTTCCGGTGATCTCTGCTATAAGAGAATCCGGCGCCACGTCCACCACATTGGCTCTGAAGACATCGGCTAAAGCTATGATACCCTGGCGGCTCTTTGCATCAGCCTCTATCTTGATCATGCAGAGCTCCCTGTAAACGGAATTATCAGGCTCGAGAACCCTTATATCCCTGACGTCGATAAGCTTTGAGAGCTGCTTTTCTATCTGTTCAAGAATCTCATCATCTCCGTCCGTCACAATGGTGATCCTGGTGTATCTGGGATCTGCGGTGACGCCGGCGGTGATGCTTTCGATATTATAACCTCTTCTTGCGAAAAGCCCGGCTATACGGCTAAGTACGCCGGAGGTATTATCTACCAGTAACTGAAAAACTTTTTTCTGCATATTATCTTCCATTCACATTTATCAAGAGCACTTGATAAACTATTATAACACCAAAAATAAATATGAAAATACTAAATTTCACACTTTGAAAGCGCAAGGGTGCCTGTGCGGGCAAGTTCAACTATGCTGACGCCCTTCAGAAGCTTAACGAGAAGGGCCGTTCTCTCGGGGGTATCGCAGATCTGTATCATCATCTGATACTTCCCGATGTCCACAATATCGGCTTTCATCGCCTGACAGGTCTCCATTATCTCACGCCTGTTGCTCTTATTATATTTGACCTTTATCAGCATAAGCTCCCTGCTTATTGCTTCCTCTTCTTCAAAGGTCTTGATCTTTATGACGTCCAGCTTTTTATTTAACTGCTTTTCGATCTGTTCCAGGGTCCGGTTATCCCCGCTGGAAACTATGGTCATGCAGGAAATATTGCTGTCTTCCGTTTCACCCACCGCAAGGGAATCGATATTAAAGGTCCTTCTCGCAAAAAGGCCTGAAACCTTAGAGAGTACGCCGGATCTGTTTTCCACCAGCACAGAATAGATTTTTTTCATATGGCATTTACTCCTTAAATAACGTTCTCTTCAGGATCCGTAAGCACTTCAAAGATCACCGCAGAATCATCCGAAAGGAAATCCGATATCTTCTCATCAATATCCTTCATGTTCTCCGCCTTGATATACCTGATGCCGTAAGCTTCGGAAAGCTTGCTTAAGTCAGGATCGCTCCCAAGATATACCATGTTGTATTCCCCGTCATATTCACGGCTCTGATGCTCTCTGACCAGCCCAAGATACTCATTCCGCATAACCACTATCTTCACGGGAAGATCAAACTGCTTTATGGTTGCAAGCTCCATCATGGACATCTGGAAGGCTCCGTCGCCGCATACAGCGATAACCTGTGTCTTTCTCTCCGCCGCCTTCACTCCCATGGCTGCGGGAATGGAATATCCCATGGTGCCCATTCCGCCGCTGGTAAAAAACTTATTCCTGTCCTTCATAATGATATTCCTGCAGGAAATAAGCTGGTTCTGGCCCACATCGGCCACATATACCGCATCATCCTTCATGGCGGTACAGAGTTTCTTTACAAAAGCCTGGAAATTTACAAAATCAGGGGAAGAATGATGTTCTTCCTTCATGGAATCCCTGTAAAGATCCAGCATATTCACCCAGGTCTCATGTCTGTCCTTGAATTCCGCATCCATGAAATCCGCAAAGATATGCTTGATATCTCCAACTATGGGAATGGTAGGGCCCACATTTTTACCGATCTCGGCAGGATCCACATCCATGTGTACCAGCACCTTCCCGTCAAAGGTCATATCCGGAGCAGCAACCGCCCGGTCTGCAACTCTTGCCCCCACCATCAGCAGGGTATCGCATTCCCTCATGGCCCGGTTGGCATAGGAATTTCCGTTATTTCCCACCATGCCGTAGTACATGGGATGGTCTGTGGGCAGCACTCCTATACCCATCATAGTGGAAACTACGGGGATCTGATGCTTCTCCACAAATTTCCGGAGATCCTTTTTCGCATTGGAAAGGAAAACGCCGCCGCCTGCGATTATCAGGGGCTTCTTAGCATATTCCAGAACCTTGATAACCTTCTTTATCTGTACAGCGTTTCCCTTTATGGTGGGCTTATATGTGCGCATCTTCGGCTCATCATCGGGATAGTCGAAGTCGGATATCCGCTGTAACTGTACATCGCAGGGAATGTCAATAAGCACCGGACCCTTTCTGCCGGTGGAGGCCACAAAGAAAGCCTCATGGATGATCCTGGGTATATCCTTCACATCCCTTATAAGATAGCTGTATTTTACAAAGGATTCTGCCGCTCCGGTCACATCCACTTCCTGGAATACATCCGAACCGATCTGATCCGTATTAACCTGTCCGGTAATGCACACCAGGGGAATGGAATCCGCGTAGGCCGTGGCTATTCCTGTAAGCAGGTTCGTAGCTCCGGGGCCGCTGGTCACGGCACAGACTCCGGTCTTTCCCAGAGTCCTTGCATATCCGCTGGCCGCATGACCTGCGTTCTGCTCGGTACGCACCAGTATGGTCCTGATATTTTCCTTTCCCACGCTGTTCCAGAAGGGGTCAATGGCCACTCCGGAATATCCGAAAATGGTATCCACTCCTTCCTTTATCAGGCATTTAGCTATTGCATCTGCACCGATCATATAAACCTCCGTTACTTTTCCATTATATTCTTTGCCACTTTTACCGCATCCGCAGCGTCTTTGGAATAAAATGCCCCTATTTCTTCTGCGTAGCCTTCGGTGATCACCGCTCCCCCTATCATGAAGCGTCCGTCATATCCGTTGGCCTTTAAGTGTTCGATAGTCGCCTTCATCTGCTTCATGGTGGTGGTCATAAGGGCCGACATTGCGACGATATCCGCATTCTTCTCCCTTGCGGCCTGTAAGAATGCTTCCTTCGACACATCCTTCCCCAGATCCGTCACCACAAACCCATGGTTCTTAAGCATCATCACCACTAAATTCTTTCCTATGTCGTGGATATCCCCTTCCACAGTTCCTATCACTATGCTGGGGGCTGTTTCCGAAGAGCCTTCCCCTGTCCTTAGCAGAGGCTCCAGCACGTCTATCCCTTTCTTCATGGCTTCGGCGCTGGCTATCAACTGGGGTAAAAAGTACTTTTTTTTATCAAAGAGCTCTCCCACCTTATTTATGGCAGGAAGCAGGGAATTATTCAGTATATCATCTGCTCTCCGCCCGTCTTTAAGGGCTTTCTCCACGGTTTCCGGAGCAAGTTCCCTCCGGCCTTTCAGTACCGCCTCAAATACGGGATCCTCCGGCGTATCCTTAGGCTTTGCCTTTTCTTCCCCCTTATCCAGTGAGGAAATATACTCAATATATGAAAGATCTGCCCCCTCCTTTCCCATGAGGAGGTCACCGGTCAGGGCAGAGATCCTGATGCTCTCCTGTCCCGGATTGCAGATGGCCATTGTAAGCCCCGCGTTTATCGCCATGGTGAGGAAGGCGGAATTCACGTAAACCCTCTCAGGCAGCCCAAAGGAAATGTTGGAGAGGCCGCAGACCGTTGCGATCCCAAGCTCCTCCCTGCAGTATCTGATGGTCTTTAAGGTATCAAGAGCCGCTTCCTTATTGGCTCCCACGGTACCCACGAGGCCGTCAACCACCAGGTCTGTTTTCTTTAACCCAAGGCTCAGGGCTTTCTCAACCAGCTTGTTTATTATATCCTTTTTTTCATCAAGGCTCCCGGGGATCCCCTTATCGCTTAAGGGTAAAAGGATGCACATGGCTCCGTATTTCTTAGCTATCTTTAATAAGGGCTCACATTTGGCGCTCTCATAGGAAACCGAATTGATAAGCGCCCTTCCGGGATAAAGCCTTAAGGCCGCTTCCATTATATCCACATGGCTTGTATCTATGGAAAGAGGGAGATTGCTTACTCCCGTAACTTCATCGATGGCGCGGAGCATAAGGGCTTTCTCGTCAATACCGGGCATTCCCATGTTGACGTCAAGTATCTTACTGCCCATTTCCTCCTGCTCTTCGGCGAATTCGCATACCCGGTCAAAAACCCCTTCCTTAAGCTCGGCCTGAAGGTCCTTTTTGCCGGTGGGATTTATCCTTTCCCCTATTATGAAGAATCTGCTGTTCAGGTCAAATTCCAGGGTCTGCCGCTCACCGGTAAGAAGATAGCTGCTCCTTAAAGGCTTATCTTTTATAACGGGAATAGCATCGGTATGGTCTTTAAGGGCTTTGATATGCGCGGGAGAAGTACCGCAGCAGCCCCCAAGGATATCGGCTCCCGCCCGGGCTATATTCTCCATTTCTGCAGCAAAGCTCTCCGGATCCAGCTCATAGACCGTATTACCCTTTTCATCAAGGCTTGGAAGTCCTGCATTGGGCTTGCAGATAATGGGGATATCCGCGTATTTTTTAAGCTCCTCGATCATGGAGCACATTTCCTTCGGCCCCGTGGAACAGTTTATGCCGAAGGCCGAAACTCCCAGGGACGAAAGGGTTATAAGGGCAGTCACCGGATCGGTGCCGTATAAAGTTCTTCCCGATTCTTCAAAAGTAAGGGTAGCCATTACCGGGAGATCCGTGACCTCCTTACAGGCTATGACCGCAGCCCTCGTTTCCTGTAGGCTCATCATGGTCTCCACCACGATAAGATCGGCTCCGGCCTTACATAAAGCGTCTGCCTGCTCCTTATAAACATCTATAAGCTCTTCAAAGGACAGCTCTCCCCCGTATCCCACCGACTTTCCTGTCATGGTAAGGTCTCCTGCCACATATGCAGGAGAAGAATCCGGGTTTTCCTTTAAGTATCTTGAAATCGCCTCTTTTGAAAGACCTGTAAGTATCTTATTTAATTCATATACCCTGTCTTCTAAGCCGAATTCCGCAAGCTTTATCCGGTTTGCCGTAAAGGTAGGGGAATAGACGATCCGTGAGCCGGCCCTTAAATACTCAAGCTGCAGGCCTATAAGCACTTCCGGATTCTCGGAGATCCAGAGATCCGGGCAGACTCCTGAGGGCATACCTCTCTTCTGAAGCTCACTTCCCGTGGCCCCATCCAGATAAATCCTGTTATTTTCAGTTAATAGCTTAAATTCCTTACGATCCATATCTTACTTTTTTATCTTTTTACAGAGCACCACGAATCTTCCGTTCTGCTCATCATAATCACAGGTAGAAAGGAAAAGCAGGTTATCTCCGTATTCTGCATTTATCCCGGTATCATAGAGGGCTATTTCCCTCATCTCATTTATGCCCGACTCAAATTCCTTCTCCGAGGCGGGATCTATGAACTGATAATACTTGAAGGCTATCACATTCTCCTCATATACATGGGACTGAAACGCCAGCATCACCTGATATATCCCGCTTTCATAGATGGTGTCAAACTGTACTATCTGATGATTTTCAAAGAAGGTCTTTGATTTATAATTGTCCAGATCTCCGAACATCTGCCCGGATTTCATATTGTGTCCGTATATAATGTAGTTCTCTGTGGGCTTTATCACATCACAGAGGTCGTCCATGAAAAGGGTCCCGTTCCTGTCCTCTTCCCCGTTGAAATTGTGGTCTAAGTAGAATTCGCCGTTTCCGTTCATGGACTTCATAACCGGATAATCTATATCCGTACCGTTTACCCTGAGCCAGCCGATAAGGTTCTTATTCTGCTCATACAACTTCTGATACTGGGGAAGTATGGTAAGGTTCCGCACCTCTCCTGAGCTGTCCTTTACCTCCACCTTTTCCGCCTTCTTATCCTTTGGACTGAATATCACCTTTCCTGCGGTATCTGCCATCTTTCCCGACATGTCCGAATTGGTCCTTGCGCTGTAAGCATAGTATCCGAGATAGACAGCACAGGCCGCAAATACAAGAAAAGCAATGATCCTTGCCACGGAACGCTTCTTCATCAGCTGATCCTCTCGAATTCTTTTCCGCACTTGGGACAGGTTACCACGATCCTGCCCTTATTTGCCGGAACCTTTACATCCACGCCGCAGCCCGGGCACTTATAGATACAGGCTTTAAGGCCATAGGTCTTATTGCTCTTAAACGGCTTTATCCCTTTAATATTTCCCCACCATTCCTTCATGCTCCTGAAAAATGGTGCGGATTTTTCCGTAGCTCCGCCTGTCAGCTTCTTAAATATCATATTCTCTCTTTCCCTTGCTTCCCTGTTTTTTGAAAGCATACGCCACAGGCTCCAGATCACCAGCACTATGAGTATGACCACAAAAAAGCTGGCAGCATTCCTGTTCCTTGACAGTGTAGCAAAAAGGAGACATATCCCGCCTATTATCAGCATGGTTAAGGACATGTCGTCGTGGCCGTATCTGCCGGACATAAATTGTCTGAATTTTTCCTTTATCATTCAGAGATCAGTTCCTTATATATCCCGATCAGCTCAAGATCCGTATCCTGATTCTTAAGCACTTCTTCCCGGTTTGATATACCGTCTCCCTTTACTCCCCCGCAGATATCAAATCCTATGATCTTCCTGCCCTTTCCTTCGGAAAGCAGCATTTCCTTAAGCTCTTTAATCTCCATGTTCCCCTGATCCCAGTCTGTGGGACAGACTTTGGTACTGAACACATCCTTATCAATGGAGATATACAGCTGTCTTTTGCTGTCAAAGGATCCTTTCAGCATCGATATCCTGTCTTTACCCCGGATAAGTTTCACTGCGGACAGCCTATCCGGCAGCTCTTCCATCGCATCCCTTATCCATGAACCGCAGGACTTAAGACCCTCTATCATAGGCTCCTGGCTGTCATCATGATTATCAAACACCAGAAGATCGAAGGCTTCCCTTATATCATAAAGACAGATCCTGGTCAGATAATGATAATCCCCTATATCTATAAGATGGACGACCGACTCCGATCCTTCCGCTATCTTCTTAAGCTTTTCTTCGCTATCTTCATCAATGTAGAGACTTGTCCCCGTAAGGTTCCGGAGTTCAAAAACCCTTGTCTCCCCGAAAAGAGAAAGATCATAGCCCTCATACATTCCCGATAGATTAAAGACATCCGTCATTTTTCCGATTTTATCACAATACTAACCTTAATACAAACGCCTGTATTTATCCCTTTCAATCAGAAAACAGGAGAAGGGGTCATATCCCCATTCTCCTGTCTTTGTCTGATCCTATGGATTACGGTGCTTTATGAAGTAAAAGCAGCCACAAATGCCTTGGCATCATCTTCACTCATTCCCTTCTGGGATACGAGCTGCTCTGTGTACCAGCCGGCAGCGCCTGAAGCCGCATTCTTAAAGGAATCGGAATCGATGGCATCAAGAGTTGTAACTTCCATGGCGCCGTTTTCCTTCCATTCCTTCACAAGTGCATCAACGTTTTCACGGTTTAAGGTCTTCTGATATTCAACAGCCTTTGCCGCATTGGCATCTACAACAGCCTTCTGTGCATCGCTTAACTGGTCATAAGCTCTCTGGTTGATGCAGAAGAAGAGGCAGTCATAATATGCGTTCCAAAGGGAAATATAATCCTGAACATCCTGAACCGAAGCAGAAGCTATGGCGGTCTCGGGGTTCTCCTCTCCGTCTACAGTACCCTGCTGAAGAGCGGTGTAGGTCTCAGCCCAGTTCATAACTGAAGCATCACATCCCCACTCTTTATAAACCTCAGCGCAGAGGTCATTGGAGCATATACGCATCTTTATATCCGAAAGATCGGAAACGTTTGTGATGGGCTTCTTGGAGTTTGTGATCTGTCTGAATCCGTTCTCCGCAATACCTTCGCAATTAAGTCCGTATTCGGAAAGAACATTCTTCAGGTTTTCTCCGCCTTCTCCTGCCATAACCTTATCAACATCATCATAGTTGCTGAAGATGTAAGGAAGAGATACTACATTAAATCTGGGATCGAAGTTTGCGTAGATAAGGTTTGAATGAAGGGAAACCTGTATGGTATTTCCGTCCATAAGGGCCTGGATTCCCGCAACCTGGTCGCCGTTTGTAAGCTGTTCTCCCGCATATACGGCTACCTTTACCTTGCCTCCGGTGGATTCCTGCATAAGAGCGTTAAAATAATACCCTGCCTGAGCCCATGTGGAAGTATCTCCGGTTGAGCAGTCAAAGTTCCATGTGATCTCGGGCCACTCCTCACTTCCCTCATACTTTGCAGCGTCCTTAGAAGCTACAAAGCGGTCTGACGCCTCATAATCCTGGTAATCGGTTCCGGATGAAGTTCCTTCAGCAGCTGCTGCAGGTGCTGCCGCCTCCTGTCCCGATGCTGCGCCGGCACCTCCGCCGCAGGCTGTCATGGTGGATACTACTGCCATTGTAAGCAGTACAGATAATACTTTTTTCATAGATTTTCCTCTCCTGTTAGAAATGTTAATGACTGAATAACAAGCTCACTCCCGGTATGTAGGTTACTATAAGCAGCACTACCAAAGATGCGATTATCATGGGAATGACTGCATTTGATATCATGGGTAAAGTTACTTTATGATATACATCTTTTCCCTCTTTTTCAGAGGGAACCGCATCTTTTATCTTAAGCCCCATGGCTACAAAAAGGTTTACTCCCACAGGAGGTGTAACCTGACCGATAGCTAAGTTGACGGTGGCAACTATTCCGAAAGCAACGGGATCGTATCCAAGCTTAAGCGCCACGGGGAGCATTATCGGTATGAAGATATACATGGCTGAGTTTGCGTCAATAAAGCATCCTGCAATAAGGAAGATGATATTGACGATAATAAGGAATACCGCCCTGTTTGCAGATACGCTTGTCAAAAGCTGCTGCGCCGCCTGGGATATCCCGAAAAGCGTACAGCAATATGAGAAAAGTGAAGCCGAAGCTACTATAAGCATTATGCCGCCCGTAGTCTTTGCCGAGTCAACCATTATTCCGAAAAGATCCTTTAATTTTACTTCCTTGTATATAAACATACCTACGATAAGACCGTAGACAACGGATACCGCCGCAGCTTCGGTAGGAGTGAAGATACCGCCGTAGATGCCCCCAAGGATGATGACCGGCATAAGGAGTCCCCAGAAAGCTTCCTTAAAGCTCTTAAAACGCTCTTTCCAGCTTCTCCTGCCATGGGCAGGTTTAATGCCCTTTCTCGCAACCTCGATGAGAACAACCACAGCGAGGGCAACTCCCATAAGTATTCCGGGGATTATACCCGCCATGAACATTTCACCCACATTGGTATTTGCAATGGATGAATAAACCACAAAGGCAATTGAAGGAGGGATTACGATAGCTATGGAACTGGATGTGGCCATCAGACCCTCGGAAAACGATGCGGAAAATCCGGACTCTATCATAGTTGGAACAAGAACAGCTCCGAGAGCCGCAACCGTAGCAGGTCCGGATCCCGAGATAGCCCCGAAGAAACAGGCAACAATGACACAGACTATGGCCATTCCGCCTCTCACGTGTCCCACGCAGTCATCGATAAAGTTTACAAGACGTGTTGAAATACCGGCCTTTGCCATGATATTTCCGGAAAGTACGAAAAAGGGTATGGCAAGAAGCAGGAATTTTGCGGTTCCTGTATAGGTATTGGTAGCAATAATGCTCAGATCCAGCATTGAAAACTTCGGATCCGTAGCAGATGCCACCAAAACCGTGAGCGCCGAACTCATGCCGAGACAGATGGATATGGGCACTCCGATTATCAGCATAATAAAGAATGAAATGAATAAAATAGCCGCTATCATGCCCTGTCCCCCTTTCCTTCAGGCTCGGTCCCTAAAAAATCTATGCAGTTTTCTATAAAATGCAGAGCAAGGGAGATACCGCCTATAACTACAAAGAACCAGAATATACTCTTACTTATATGAAGTATGGGACTGAAGGTATGGTCGGCGATCATTCTTCCCACTCCCTGCCAGGCAAGGATCAGGGAATATATAACTCCGATCACCGTAGAAATGACCTTTAACACTTTTTTAGTGCCGTATCCCACATGGTCGGGAAGGAGCGCCAGATTTACCAGATCTCCGGTTCCTGCCGCAACTCCGGCTGCAAGAAGCGAGATAAGCACAAATATCGCAACCACGATCTCTTCCGCAAAGCCCCAGGAATGGTGGAACACATATCTGGCCACCACGTTTCCGAATGTGAGACCAAGCACTAAGATAGAAGCAAGGGCAAGAACCACTTCCTCTATCAGGGTGATACAGCTCATTATTTTCTTATATACCTGCATAACTTCCTCCAAGCATCGCAAAAAAGCGCAATGACGTAAGAATTATAAGTGGATTGTCTTATCGCGTCAAGAGTATTTCTATATCACTATCCGGTATGCGCAGTAAATAAGGAGCAGTGACATCACCACATTTATTATCCTGAAGTGCCTGTCGTAGAAAGGATTTAGGATGCTCCCGAATAAAGCCCAGATAAGATTGCCGGCGCCGCAGCAGGCAGTCATTGTGACCGCGAAGAGAAGGATATTAAAGAAACCGCTGCCGTAGGGCATAAAATATCCCGGAAAGGCGGCGAGCCCCAGCATGATAACCTTTACATTTAAGAACTGGAGAAGAAATCCGTTCCGGAATGTAAGAGTCAGGTCTTTTCCCGTTTCCTGGGAAGAGGGTTTTCTTTTTAAGGTAAGAAAGGCGAGATAGAGGATATAGGCCGCTCCCACATATTTTAAGTATGGCGCTGCCGCGGGAACATATCTGCTTAAAAGGGTACAGAAAGCTCCCGCTATCATCATAACGGTAATAAGCCCTGTCCATATACCAAAAAGAAGGGGCAGGCATTTTTTAAGCCCGTTCTGACCGGCTGCGGAAAGGAGCAGTACATTATTGGGTCCCGGCATAAAGGTCACTGCACAGACATACATTATAAATGAAAGATATATACTTAAAGACATATGCTCCTGCTCAATTTTCCAACATCCTGTAACGCTCTCTTATTTCCGCGGAGGGTTCATAACCGGAAAGCAGTTCATCCGCTTCTTTGATAAGGTCATCATATTCCCGTAAGGGAACATATATCAGATCGTCATAGGAAGAAAAGTTGCTATTTCTGAAAAGTATCAGGGCTTTCTTCGACTGATCATAATCATAGAACCCGGGCAGGGCCGCAATGATCTCCAGTTTCTCATTAAGGAGATAACTGGTATTGTATCCGGTAAGCACATAGTATCCGCTGCCCTTAAGGCTCTTAAGTCCCGTAAATGTTCCGTGAACGTCATAAAGGGTACTCACCGGCGTATCGGAACCTTCTTCAAAGATCTGTATAGTGTGGTCTTCCTTTAATATGATCCTGTATCTTCCGTCATCCGACCGGGCTTCCACATTATCCTGCAGAGCGGAACCTCTTGAGGAAGAGTACTCGCTGTATTCTATGTTCCCTGCAGATTCGTAATTCTCCCGGCGGTTGAAACGGTAGCGCACCGCATGATAAGAATCGGCAAACTGGACATACAAAAATCCGTCCCTGTAAGCAGCACCGAAAACATACTCTTCCGGTTTTTCCGGAAGCCAGGTGGCTGTATAGTCGTCAAGGGTATTTTCCGCACTGTCAAAGAGGTACAGGTTAAAAGCCGTAGTTACGATCAAGATCTTTTCCTTATCGAATTCCTCTGCGCATATTATCTGCTGTCCCCCAAGATAGTCCTCAAGAAAGGCATAATCTCCGGAGCTCCCCCAGAAATCATCATCCGGAAGCTCTGTTATTCCGTCCGGTACCAGCATATCCACCCAATAATCCCCAAGAGCATCAGTAAGAGCTTTCTGGGCTGCCGCTGAGTACAGTTCAGGCTCTTCTTCCCTGTTCGAAGGCATTGCATTTCTGATGGCATATACGGCATCCTTCTTTGAGCCGATGTTCAACAGCTCTTTTGAAACAAGAGTCATGGATTCTTCATATTTTTTCCTGGCCTGCAGATACTGCTCCTGCAGCTCCGCATGCTGGCTTTCTATTGTTTTCTTCTGGGTATTTATCTTCATGGTAAGAGCCGTCATGCATATGCTGAAGATAAAAAACACGGAAGCGCAGATCCCGCTTATCATTGCGATCCTCCGGATCTTCTGTTCACGGTGGCGCTGCTTCAGACCGTCATAACCAAGGCCGTACATAGGCGCCGCAAGGCGGAGAACGGCATCTTCGATCATCTTGCTCCTCTTACGGGGATCCGTGGAACGCACATCTGCAGCAAGAGGCTCCACTTCTTCAAGAGTCTTTACCACATTGCCGGCCTCATCCACGCTTTCGATCTCTCTGTGTCTGATACCTTCAGGAAAAGACTCGTCCGGCTCGCCCTCAACTAAAATGGCAAGGATATGATCATGCCCGTGCAAAGCCTTAAAGGTCTCTATCTCTTTTCTGCACCATTTGGATTCGGGAAGTCTTGGGGAGCAGATGACAACAAGCCAGTCTGAATTCTTCAGGGCTTCCTCGATGGGATCCGACAGATTGGACGCAAGGGGAAGCTCTTCCTGATCACGGAATACCCGCTCTATCCCCCATCTTTCCTTTGGGAAATCCTTTCTTAAAGTTCCGGGAAGCCTGAAACTCTCTATTTTCTTATGGAGTTCTTTTGCCACGGTCTGATCCGGCTCAACATGCCTGTAGCTTATAAAAGCGTTATAATGTACCGGACCTTCCTTTGCCTTTGAATATTCCTCGCTCATATAAATGGGCTCTCCTCTACGTTCTGAAAAGCATTATAAAGCATGGGAGTGTGTCCGACAATAGTGATCACAGCGTTTAACGACTTGTGATAAAAGGGAATTAGTGATAAAGTATACTGATAATTCTGAAGGATAGGGGTAAAAACCATGCCGATAAAGGTTCAGCGCGATCTTCCCGCAAGAGAGATACTTGAAAACGAAAATATATTTGTGATGGACGAATACCGGTCACTGCACCAGGATATCCGTCCCCTGAAGATAGTTATATTGAATCTGATGCCCTTAAAGGAGGATACGGAGCTGCAGATCCTGCGTTCCCTGTCCAATTCGCCCCTGCAGGTGGACATCACCTTTCTTACCATAGAGAGCCATGTTTCAAAAAATACCAGCGCAAACCATTTGAACCAGTTCTACACCACCTTCGGTGAGATCCGCCGCCACCGCTATGACGGCATGATAATCACAGGGGCTCCGGTGGAGACTTTGGAATTCAATGAAGTTGACTACTGGGAGGAGCTCTGCACCATTTTCGAATGGACCAAGACCCATGTGACCAGCACCTTCCATATCTGCTGGGGAGCCCAGGCCGGTCTCTATTATCACTTCGGACTGCCTAAGCGCAGGCTGGAAAAGAAGCTTTTCGGAGTATATGCCCAAAAGGTCATGAACCGTAAGATCCCTTTAGTCAGGGGTTTCGATGATGTTTTCTATGCACCCCATTCAAGATACACCTGCGTTGACGCAGAAGACATACATAACTGTAAGGATCTGATAGTCTGCGCAGAATCCGATGAAGCCGGTATCTTCCTATGCATGACGGAAAGCGGAAGCCAGATCTATGTCATGGGACATCCGGAATACGACAGACTGACTCTTGATAAGGAGTATGTGAGAGATAAAAATAAGGGACTTGATACGGATATCCCGAAGAATTATTACCCCGGTGACAACCCGGAAAACCGTCCCCTTCTCTCCTGGAGGAGCCACGCCAATAATCTTTACACCAACTGGCTGAATTACTACGTATATCAGGCTACTCCCTATACTCTGGAGGATATCCCGGATGACAAGAGCGGCGATCCGTAAAACAAGAGACATCTGTTTCTTATGTCTTTTTCCCCTGCTCATTTTCTGGGGAATGGAATGGTTTCTTAGAAACCCCTTTATGGAAAAATGGGGAATAAGAGCCCTTCTCCAGCTTATAAATCTGATCTTTTTTTATCTGCTGGAATTCTTTTTTTATGCCCTGACCGGATCCCTCAGGACCTCTCTTTATATACTCTCGGTTCCTGCCTTTGTTTTCGGGCTCTGCGATCACTATGTATATCTCTTCCGGGGAAATACCATAGTTCCCTGGGATCTTATGTCCCTTGGCACTGCCCTCAGCGTTTCCGGGGATTATGACTACAAGCCCGACAGGACAACCATACTTGTGATCCTGTATTTCCTGATCTTATGGATAAGCCTTTTCTTCTGTAAAAGCAGTATAAGAAGAAAAAGGAAGCTGCGGCTTAAGATCGTGATCCTTTCTGCTCTTATGCTGTTTCTTATCTATATTCCCTTTGTACAGTCTGAGCACACAGTTAAGACCCTTAAGATCTACGATAAGCTCTTTACTCCCGCCACCATGACAATGCGTGACGGCATGGCCTATGCTTTTCTGTATGACCTGCAGTTCCTGAAGGTTAAAAAGCCCCCGGGCTATAACAGGAAAAAGACAGGATCCGCACTTAAGGATAAATACGGGGAAGGAACAACCGTCGCCAAAGGAGACGAAAACACCCCCAATATAATAGTCGTAATGTGCGAAGCCTTTTCCGATCCCGGGGTACTTACGGAATTTGAGGTGAATAAGGACTATATGCCCTTTATCCGCTCACTTTACGAAGATGATAACTGTATTTCCGGAAACCTGAATGTCTCTGTTCTGGGAGGAAATACCCCAAATACGGAATTTGAATTCCTGACCGGTTCCACCATGGCCTTTCTCCCTGCGGGAAGCATCCCCTTCCAGCAGTTCATCAGGAAAAGGACCGATGCCATTCCCTCATATCTAAGTGAGATGGGCTATAATACGGAGGCCATGCACCCTTACAAAGCCGGGGGATGGGACAGAAACCGGGTCTATCCTCTTCTGGGTTTTGACAACATGTTTTTCTTAGACCATTTCATGGGAAACGAGTACGGGAAGGTCAGGAAATATGTAAGTGACGAGGCCCTATTTAACGAGATAATAAACAGATACAAGAAAAACGGGAAGAAATCCCCCTTTTTTTCCTTTAACGTAACCATGCAGAACCATTCGGATTATACCGAAGATTTTGATAATTTTGATCCGGATATTGAGGTAACGGGACTTGATAACGTAAGATCCATAGAAAGATATCTGTCCCTTGAAAAGCTTACCGACAGCGCCTTCAAAGATCTCATATCCTATTTTGACAGTATAAGCGACCCCAGCATTGTGGTGTTCTTCGGCGACCACCAGCCCACAGACAGCGTTGTGGAACCCTTGTTAAACTTAAATGGGAAAAGCTGCAGCGATCTTAATGAAGAAGAACTTATGCTGAGATATAAGGTGCCCTTCTTTATCTGGGCGAATTACGACATTGCCGGGGAAAAGGACCTTGAAATAAGCGCCAATTATTTAGGAAACCTGGTCCTTAAGACCGCGGGCCTTGAGTTAAAAGGCTACCGGGCCTTTCTTGAAGAACAGTACCGTGAAACCCCGGTGGTCACTCCTGTCCGCACAGTCCATAAGGACGGCAGTGACGAAACCACCGATATAAAAGATCCCGCTTTACAGAATTACCGCTGTATGCAATACTTTGTTATGTTTGACAAATAACAGGGATCTGTTCTGATGGATGAATTAAAGATCTTTTATGAAAAACACACAAAGGCGATCTTTTACGCAGTGGCTTTTTTGCTGCCTTTCTTTGTGACCTTAGCTTTATTTGCCGTCCGGAAGATCTATCCCTTCGGAGACATCACCTTTTTAAAAAAGGATATGTATCAGCAATATACCCCCTTTTTCTATGAGTACTACAGAAAGCTCAAATCCGGCGACAGCCTTTGGTATTCCTGGAATGCAGGGCTTGGATCCAATTTCCTCGCTGTCATTGTTTACTATCTGGCTTCACCCTTAAATTTCCTTATCGTACTCTTTCCGGAAAAATACATCCTGGAATTCATGTCCTACTCTGTTGTGGTCAAGACCGGGCTTATGGGGCTCTGCTCCTCTGCTTATCTGTCCTACCATTTTAAGAGGCATGATCCCGCCATGTCCTTCTTTTCCTTTGCCTATGTAATGAGTGCCTACATGGCGGCCTACAACTGGAATGTGGAGTGGATGGACGTGCTCTTTGCAGCCCCTTTAGTACTCTTAGGGCTTGAAAAAATGTCGGACGGCGACTCGCCCCTTGTCTATTATCTGTCCCTGTCCTACGCCATATTTACAAACTACTACCTGTCAATAATGCTCTGCATTTATGTCTTCATATACTTCATCGTGCTGCAGGTTATAAAAGGTTTCAATATAAAGGTCATCGCAAGGTTCATCTTCTTTTCCCTTTTGTCCGGCGGCACAGCCGCGATCTATATACTGCCGGAATACTTTGCCCTTAAGTTTACCACCTTTACAAATATTAAATTCCCAAAGGAACTCACCTTTTATTTAAGCCCGCCCGAGCTTATGATAAGGCACTTCTTCGGAGTGGCTCCCGAAACGGGGCTGGGCCATGAACCGAATATTTACTGCGGTATCCTTACGCTCTTCCTTATTTTCGTGTTTGCTTTTTCGGATAAGATCAACTTGAAGAATAAGCTCTGCCACCTTATTCTCCTTGTGTTCTTCCTTTTCTCTTTCAATTTGAATTTACTGAATTTTATCTGGCACGGCTTTAATTATCCGGACTCACTTCCAGCAAGACAGGGCTATCTTTACACCCTGCTCCTTGTCACCATTTCATACGAGGCCTTTCTTGGCATACGGGAAATGAAGAGT
>JAFSKT010000219.1 GCA_017448845.1 Lachnospiraceae bacterium | reverse complement strand
GAGCAGCTTGTCGTGATACTCCCTGTAAATGCTTTCCATATCCATAGCTTTTTCTTCCTGTCACCGGCAAAATAACCTTTGATCTGTCGCCGGAATTTTGTTTCAGTTTACAGGAAAGCGGGGATATGCGTCAAGCAGTTTATGGCACTTACAAATTGGCAAAAGGATAAAAATGATTATGCTCCTTGCACTTCTGGATCCATCTATCCTTAAGGATCACCCTTTTCTTGAATATTACAAAGGATGTACCGCAGCTGTCACAGTGATACAGATAGCTATGGAATTCGGGGTCCGTGTTGTCCTCGTATACCGTTTCTGATATCTTGCTTGGACATCCCTTATTGGGACAGTTAATGCTCATACCATAGGTGCCAAGTTTCTTATTATCTTCCCTGACTCCGCCCGTTATGTTGTCAAGCTCGTCATCCATAAGCTTTTCCATGTCTTTATCCTCCATCTGTTGAGAGCCATGGCATTTAAAAGCCGCTTCGCGGAGCCGTGGCCTGCGTACCGTTAGGTTTTCATAGAAAACTTTACAGTACCTGTTTGAGAACCACTCCATTCAAATCTGTATTCAGGCCCTTCTTCTTTTCCTTCTTCTATCCTTCAAAGTAATATACGTAAATATGGTCACTATTGTCAGTGCAACTCCTGCAAAAAATACTATAAACCACATTTTTGTATTACCTGAGGAGAAATGTCCCAGGGCATAGGGTGAGAATCTGTCTGTCATGATGGTTACCGTATCCGGATCATCATCCAGGTCCTCCAGCACATCCACCTGTCCGTCATGATTCCTTACTATACAGAATTTTGCTTCACTGTCCTTATACTCATCGGGGATCTTCAGGGTTATCTTCATGGGAGTATCCAGTGTTTCCACGATTGAGGGCACCCCATCCACTGACTTTATCAGCGTCATATAGAGATACTTGTCGATACTCACGCCTGTAGCCCCGTTCATTGCCTTCTTCTCAAATTCGCCGGGATTCTCCGCGCCTGAGATGGTAAAGGACACTACCACTTCCTTCCCCTCCATCATCAGAAGCTTCTCTTCCTTGGTAAGGCAGGCTCTGATGACTTCCTGCAGGTTCTCTACGGTATGATCGTTTTCCAGGTTTATGACCTCCCCTTCTTTTCCGGGAACCATAAGCTCATTATTGATGATCACATCGAGATAACCAAGCTCATAAGCCTCGTTTAAGAGGATGGCGTCTCCGCCGCCGTCTATTAGTTTTTCGGCGGTCTCCCTTGTGATGTCCAAGGACTGATATACCCCTTCTGCCGTATCCGGATTGTACTTGTCCACCACATCCGGAAGGTCTTCGGTGTCATCCATTCCCACAAGGTTCTGTTCCTGAGGCACAACTATGGTCTGGGAATCTCCCTCCTTATTTTTAGCCTCTTCCTCCAGCATCTTAAGGTACTCATCCGCAGTGATGACCGTTGAAACCTGGCCCTCCTCGTCTTTTCCGGCCTTCTCAAGCTTCGCAACGGCGATCCTGTCAGCCTCTTCAGTGGTTATAATCTTTGACATCCGAACATCATTAACGGAGTTCTCCTTCGGAGCGAAGGCCACAGAGATACTGTGATCTCCCTTTACATTCTCAAAGGTGAAGGAACTTACCGCCCCTATCTGCTTTCCGTCAACGGAAACCATCAGGATACCGTAGCCGTTATCCGGAGCGATGGCATAGGTGATACTGTTGCCGTCGGTAACCGGAGTCTCACCTGAAGGTGATATAACTCCGCCTTCGTTGGCTACGCCGGACTTTATCACATGGTTTACCGCTCCGTCTTTTTCAAAGTAAGCGGTAATGCTTAAATCCCTGTCCAGGTTGGTTATCTTATAGGTTTCTGATGTGGAGATCACCTGGTTATTAAGGACATAGCCCTTAAAGTGATATCCCTTTGCAGCAGAGGATTTCAGGTTCACTTCCGAACCGTTCTTATATTTTCCGCCGCCCTCGGTCTTTCCTCCTTCGGCGGGGTATGCGGTAAGCTTTACCACATAATTGTCTTTCTTAAATTCAGCCACATAAACATGGCTCTTTTTAACGTCCTTTATCTTTAACTTCCTGTCATTGCTGACAAGCTTGTTCTTTTCAAACCAGCCGTCAAAGACATATCCGTCCTTGGGGATCGCTTCTATGGTGATGCTGTCTCCACGTTCTACGTATCCGCCGCCTTTGACCTTACCCTTTTCCTTATCTGCGCTCTTTACCTTTATCTCGTATTCCGACTGCTTAAATACAGCCTTGTATCTAAGGTCTTTAGTGATCTTATCCGTGGTAAAGGACGCGGAATCCGTTACATAATTTCCATTCGAATCCAGCCATTCATCAAATTTATAGCCCTTCTCCGCCACTGCGGTAAGGGTGGTACGCTCACCGCCGCTAAAGGACCCCTTGCCTGTCACATATCCGGCGTCCGAAGGCTCCACATCTGCGTTTACGATGTATTTGTCCTTGGAGATATATGCCGCTGCGGTATCCTTAAAGCTGTCATTCTGATTTGACACTGCAATGACCGTAACCGATGATGCAGTCTCATCACTTCCCACATACAGAGTTCCGTCATCTGATATATGGGTATCAGAGGAATTCTGTCCCTGTATCTTCCAGGTAACGGAAGTGTCGGGATGGTTATCTCCCTCTACGGTTGCTATGAAATCCGCTTCTCCGCCCTGCTTCATATCCACGCTGCCCGGCCTTACCTTAACCTTGGTCACAACCGGCCCTGCCTTTTCAACTCTTAAAGATACATCGATCTTCGCCTGTGAGGTCTGATGATTTAAGTCCGTAAAGAGAAGGGTTGTGGAATAGTCGCCGCTCTCAAGCTTCTTTGAAGCCGTCTCCACGCTTCCCTGTATGCTCTGTCCGGGGCCTAAGGGAATGCTTACATTCTGAGGCATATTTAACAGAAAGACTCCTGTGGAATCAGTCTGGCTCCAGCCTAAAACTGCTTCTCCGCTTCCCTCGTTCTTTATCTGAAAGCTTAAAGGTCTGGGTTTATCAGAAGTAGAGATGGTACCAAAGCTCAGAACATCATGATCTACAGTGATCTTAAATACCTGTTCTTTTTCCTCTTCTTTTTTCTCTTCTTCTTTTTTCTCTTCTTCTTTTTTCTCCTCCTCTTTCTTTTCCTCTTCCTGCTTCTCTTCTTCCTGAGGTTCATTTTCCTCTTCAGGTTCCTGGGGATCCTGAGGTTCCTGAGGGTTCTGATCCTCTTCCTCCGGCTCGTTTTCCTGAGGTGCCTGTTCACCGGGCTCATCTTCGTCCGGGTTATCCTGATTGTTTCCGTCATCACCCGGGATCTCACCGTCTAAACCGGCCTCATTTCCGACTTCCTCCTCCGGAAATTCATCCGCATAGAGTACCAGCGAATTGGAAAATACCAGTATAAAAGAAAGGAAGAATATCGCCGCCCTTTTTATCAGTCTGTTCTTTTTCATTTTTATCACTTTTCACTTTCCTCCATACGGAATGATCATCTGCTTACTTAATCAAATGTCATCCCGGGCAACACGCGGTTAACCCTGCCTGAGCCCCGGATGACATCAATGGCAAATAAAATATTAATGTTCTCAGCCTTTTGCGATCCACCTGTTGTGGCACTTAGGGCATTCCTGTCCTTCAACCAGAGTGGATGTATCCACCATGTAATAGAAGTGATCAACCAGACCATGCTTATTGTCGCAGAAAGGACACTTATTCTTATGTCCGTGGGTATTCTTGAGCTGCTCATTCTTTATCTCAATGGTACCATCGGGGCAATCGGAAATGCTTTCCCTGTGTCCGTGCTTTCCGCTCTTTCCACCGCTGACTTCATCAAGTTCGTCGATATCAACCTTCTTCATTTCTTCTGCCATTATTATTACCTCCTGTTTTGTTTTTGTGTTCTATAGCTGATCAGATAATTATTTGTATAATACATCTGAAAAACCCGTTTTACTATCGGCGCCTATGCGCTCTGCACTTCAAATACCGTTTTTCTCCCGGCTCTGATAATATATACGGACCACATTTCAAATGTGGCAGTAAAATTTTAAAAAATTTTTCAATCCGTGTCCAGCCTCTGTCTGTCAACCAGTTCCGCAAAATATCCCTTAGCGGCTATCAGCTCGTCATACTTCCCGTCCTCTATGATCTTTCCCTTGTTCAGAACCAGTATCCTGTCAGCATTCTTTATGGTGGAAAGCCTGTGGGCTATGACTATCCTGGTGCACTTTAAGCCGTCCAAAGCCTCGGTAACCTTCATCTGTGTCTTATTATCAAGGGCACTGGTAGCTTCGTCAAATAAAAGTATCTTCGGCTTTGCAGCCACTGCCCTGGCGATCATCAGCCTCTGTTTCTGGCCTCCGGAGATTCCTCCGCTTCCCTCTGCGATCATGGTGTGCATCCCCATGGGCATCATCCTGATATCTTCAGCCAAACCTGCCATTTCAGCAGCCTCCCATGCCTGATCCAGTGAAAGTGATGGATCCGAAACACAGATATTCTCATATATACTTCCGGACATGAGCTTGCCGTTCTGCAGCACCGTTCCCGTAAGTCTCCTCAGGGACTGGAGATCCAGGCCCTTCATATCCTTCCCGTCATAATATATCGAACCCTTAAGAGGGGTCTCAAAGCCTATGAGCAGTCTTAATAACGTGGATTTTCCACAGCCCGTCTTTCCCACAATGGCCACATACTGTCCCGACTTTATCTTAAGGGAAAGGTCATCTATGATCATGGGGCTGTCTTCATCATATCTGAATGACACGTGGCTTAGCTCAATGGCTCCGGAAAGCCTGCTCACTATGGTCTTATTACCGCTTACCTTAGGCAATGTGCTGAAAATGGGATCCACCATCTTTAAGTAGGGCCTGATCCCCGCCACATCAAGGGCTATCCCGAAGAGTGCCGAAAAAGCTCCCATAAGCATACCGTATGAAACATTGAAGGCTGAATACTCTGCAACGCTTAGGTTTTCCGACAATGCAAAATAGTACATTACAAGTATGCCAAAGAGATTGATGGCAGTGGATATCACGCTGTTGATCTTTATGAATACCGGAGGGTCATACATAAGGGCAGCCAAAGCGGAATACCCCTTGGACCACTTTCCGAAAGCCCTTTTTTCCGCACCTGAAAGCTTTATCTTCTGTATACCGCTTATAAGCGAATAGGTTAAGCCGCTTTCGTAAGCGGTTTTTTCCATCCTGTCCTTACTTATCTCTATCTGCATAAAGGATGAAAAAACAGAGAACAGCACATTTATCAGTATGATCACCAGCGCCGGAACCACCATCCCCCGGGCAAAGTTAAAGATCTGTGTCAGATAAGCCAGTGAAAAGATGGATGTCAGTCCCGTCGATACCAGCATACTGCTTAATGTATTGCTGAGGCTCGTAATATATGACATTCTCTGGGATATCTCTCCCGAGCTGTACTGTTTGAAAAAGTCGGAGGGCAGTGACAGGATACGCATCATTGCCGCCGCATCCACCGATATGATTCCCTTTCTCTGAATCCTTGCAAGGATAAGGGATTTCAGCGAATTAAAGATTATGCTGCTCACAGACACCGCTACCATAAAGATACCTATGGCAAAAAGACTGTTGTAACTGTCAGACCGCACCAGCTCATCAGAATAGAGCCAGTAGGTGATCCTTGCGCTCATCATTCCCGCAAGGGTAGCACAAAAGGTAACTGCCGCCATATATATAACGTCGGAAGGTGAAAGAGCTTCAAGGATATATCTTATTACATCCATGGTCCCCAGCTTCTTCAAAGGGAAAGGCTTATAGAAGCAGATGGCGTCCCTGCTGAAAAGGTGCTCATTATACTTCCCTATGACCATTTCCCTTCCGGTTTTCAGGTCACGGTACACATATCCGGAGGTCTTTCCCGGGATCAGGGCAACGGGAGTGTCGCTATCCTCCAGGAACCCCAGCATCGGACCAATGGCATTCCTGTACCACCCCTTCGTAAGGACAACATCACGCTTCATAAGCCCGAAGGGATGCATGAGCTTATCCAGATCCCTGTCGAAATCATTAAACTCCGCAGGGAATTCCTTTATCCTTACACCGTAAAACCTGAAAATAAGGTCTATGGCGTTCCTCGCCTGCTCAATGGAATCATTGAGAGCCGCCCTCGCCTTATTACCCATGACAATACCGGCCATGTCCACAATGGATCTTGCCATGACCTCATCATCATTGAGCTTTCTCTGTTTTATCTGCTCTTCAAACCAGGTTGCCACTTTACCGTGGACTCCTTTCAGTCTTACTCACTTGTAACAAGTTCTGTGTAGTATCCGCCTTTTGCGTAGAGCTCGTCATGCGTGCCACGCTCCACCACCTTGCCGTGATCCAGTACAACGATCTCGTCACTGTCCCTGATGGTTGAAAGCCGGTGGGCAATGACTATACAGGTAATGCCTCTGTCCTTGATGGCTTTCACGACTTCATACTCCGTCTTTGCGTCCAGCGCGCTGGTGGCCTCATCTAAAATGATGATGGTGGGATCCTGGGCCAGGACCCTTGCTATCTCCAGCCTCTGGCGCTGTCCTCCGGAGAAGTTGCTGCCGCCCTCTATCAGCTTATGGTCGTATCCGCCGTTACGCTGTACAATGTCCTCATGGATCTGGGCGTCCCTGGCGGCTAAGATCATCTCAAAATCTTCTATGGAATCATCCCACATCTTGATGTTGTTCCTGATGGTATCTTCAAAGAGGATGATGTCCTGATCTACTACTGCGACGGAACCGGTGAATACGTTCCTGTCGATATCCTTAATGTCCTTTCCGTCAAACTTTATCTCTCCGCTCCAGGGGCTGTAGAGACCTGTTATAAGCTTGGCCAGAGTGGACTTTCCGCAGCCTGAGCTTCCCACAAAGGCCACTCTGCTGCCGGGTTTAACCGAAATATTGAAGTC
This sequence comes from Lachnospiraceae bacterium, assembly GCA_017448845.1. Lineage (GTDB taxonomy): Bacteria > Bacillota > Clostridia > Lachnospirales > Lachnospiraceae > NK4A144. Next base: position 6,045 of record JAFSKT010000219.1, on the reverse strand, counting down.
CTCTATCAAAGGAGCCGCTAAGGGAGAATAGCCAAAGGTGAGATCTTTAATCTCCACGCCTCCCTTCAGCTTTTCGAAGTCATCTGTGCTGTCCGATTCAACCACATTCTCATCATCGGGATATTCCATTACATCCTCTATCCTCTCCATGCCGGTACGCATCTCCTGCATGGTCTGTCCCGCTTCAATAAGCTGACTGGCAGGCTCCGTGAAGGAAGCAAGAAAACCCTGGAAGGCCATTACCGCACCAAGGGTGAATTTGCCGTTCATTGTGAGATAGATGCCAATGATGGTGATAAGGTCATTGATTATCTCCGATGTGATCTGAGGAACCATTCCGAGATAATAATTGATCGCGGAAAATCTGTTTATCTGAGTATTGACGCTGGCCTGATATCCGGCCCATCTGCTGAAAAAGCCGTTTTCCGCACCGCCGGCCTTAATAGACTCGATCATTTCTATACCGGCTACGGTGGTTCCCGCAAGCTTGCCGGCGTCCCTCATCTGCACCCTGGTAATATTCACTCTCTTGGCGGAAATGATCCTGGCCATTACAACATCAAGGAGGATGCTGAAAACTCCCAATATGGTAAGTTGTACACTGTGTTTTATCATTATGAAGAGGTAGAAGAACATCATTATGATATTCAGGGCAAGAGGAGTGAAGGTCTCCACCAGATTCGAAGCAATGGAAGCATTCTCATCCTTCCTCTGCTGTATGTCACCCGCCATCCTCTGGGAGAAGAAGGCCATGGGAAGATGGAGCACCTTCCACATATAAGTGGCGTTTCCCACTATGGCAAGCTTTCCGTTTATCTTTAGTGAATATACCGTTCTGATCCATTCTGCCACGATCTGTACAATGGAAAAGATTGCTAACAGGAGCAGGAAATCAGACGCCCATTCAGGGTTCCGTCCCGGCAGGAGCCTGTCTAAGAAGACCTTTGAAAATACGGGATTGATGATATCTATTATTGATGTGATGACGGTTGTCAGTACGACAAAGGCCACTGCCGCAGCCGTGCCTTTAAGCCTCTTGGACGCAAAGTCCAGAACGCTCTTCGGTTTTCCCTCTTTTACAAAATCCTCGGACGGGGAAAACATAAGGCAGATCCCGGTAAAGGATTCATCAAATTCTTTTAAGGGGATCTTTACCGATCCTCTTCCCGGATCGTTAATATAGGCATAGTCCCCCTTAAATCCCTTAAGTACCACAAAGTGGTTAAAGTTCCAGTGGATAATAGCGGGGAAAGTGCCCTCTTTCTTAAGGGTTTCCACATCATCCATCCGGTAACCGGCTGCTTCCAGCCCGTAGTTTCTTGCGGCCATAAGTACATTTTTAGCGTTTGATCCGTCTCTGGAAACTCCGCAGTCAAGCCTGGCCTGCTCAAGGGGAACCCATTTTTCATAATAAGCAAGAACCATGCAAAGGGAAGCCGCTCCGCACTCCAGCGCCTCCATCTGCATCACTACCGGTACATTCGCAATTTTTTCCCTGACCGGCTGCTTTATTTTATTATTGCTGTTTTTATCTGCCATAATCTAACAGGTCATTTTTTCTCATCATTGGTAAGGAAAGACATGGGGCTTACGGTATCCACTATTATATCGGCAATATATATCCCGTCAGGCGCATCTACCCCGGCCCCTATACTATAGACAATGTCCCCATCGTCATAACCGACTTCAGTTAAGATCAGATCTCCCAGTACTTCCTCTGCCTTGATACTCTCATTACCGAGGGAAAGCACTATTCCTTCGTAGTCCTCTATTTCCACATCCTGGTACAGTTCTATGGAAGAAACATCATCAGCCTTTACATAAAGCTCCGCCATATTGTCATGAACAATGGCAGGAACAGTGAGCCTGGTATCCAATTCTCCAAATACTCCCCACACCACAGCTCCTATAAGGATCAGTATGATGCCGGAAAGCAGCATCCACACAGCGGGGGTTGTAACTGATATATAATCGTTCAGCTGCTCAGGCGACGATATTTTTTCAAGGCTTTTACTTCTGAAGAGTTTTTTTTCGGCCATGTTTCTTATGTTTCCTCCTTACACCAACAGATATCAGGAAATGTAGCTTACTGCGGCCAAGGCTGCCACGGCGCCGTCCGCCACAGCGGTGGTAAGCTGTCTCACTTCTTTTTTCCTGCAGTCTCCGGCGGTGAAAACGCCGGCAGTCTTTGTGGTACAGCTTTCCGGAGAATCTATATATCCTTTATCGTCCAATTCCGCCACATTTTCAAAAGAAGAATTATCCGGTTCCTGCCCTATTGCCACGAAAAGAGCGCTGACCTCTATATCCTTTGTTTCTCCGCTGATCTTGTCTTTAACGGTAACCGAAGATAAGGTCTGTTCTCCATTGAGCTTTTCCACGGTGGAATTCAGCACAAACTTCACATTTTCCTTGTCACTTATCTTTTTCACATCGGCGTCACTTCCCCGGAACTGATCCCTCCTGTGAATAAGATATACCGTCCTGCAATATGCCGAAAGAAAGAGAGCGTCGGACAGAGCTGTATTTCCGCCGCCGCAGACTGCCACGTCCTTTCCCTTAAAGAAAGCCCCGTCGCAGGTGGCGCAGTAGGAAATGCCCCTGCCTGTAAGTTCCTCTTCCCTGTCTATGCCGATATGCTTATTCTTAGCACCTGTAGCAAGGATCACAGCCCTTGCGTCAAAGCTTTCGCCGCTGTCGGTATGAACGGTCTTTATCTCCCCCTTATCCTCTATGGATACGGCGGAAGTATATTCTATCTCTGCACCGAAGCCAGTGGCCTGCTCGTAGAGAGTGGTGGCGTAATCAAAGCCGGATACGGATTTAAGCCCCGGATAATTCTCAATATCCGGAGTATTGATTATCTGTCCTCCGTAGCTCTGGGCTTCAAGAATGAGGACGCTCTTTCCCGCTCTCAGTGCGTATATTGCTGCCGTAAGCCCTGCAGGGCCCGCTCCGATAATGATAATATCCTTCATAATTTATCCTTTCTGGTCTGCTTCGTTCTTACAACAGAAGACCACATTCTGCAGCCGTTCATCGGGTATGTCCGGAGTACAGCGAAGGCACTTTACATCCGCAAAAAGGCTGTTAAGGAGGCTGAAGGACATGTTAAGGGGCATGGAATAGGTTCCCTCAATTGATGTGATCAGGTTAAATAAATAGATGCCTCCAACTGCCATATGCCTCTGTATTCGCATTATCCCCTTAGGGGATGAAAGGGCGCTGTCCGGTTTGTCCGAATGATATGCATCATTTATTATGATATCATATTTCCCATCCGTTTCCCCAAGAAAATTCATGCCGTCATCTATTACGATCTTTAATCTTCCCGAGGACTCCGCTCCGAATTCTTCTTCCAGATCATCGAGATAAAAGTAGTCCCTGGCTATCTTTACCGCAAGGGGTTCTATCTCCACCACTTCCATACTGACATCCGGATGGCGGCTTATGGCGTATTTCGGGAACTGGAAACCGGCTCCCCCGATCATCAGGATGTTCCGGGTTTCCGGATTCTCGTCAAGCACCCGGCAGAAGCACTTAATGTAATCAAAGACCGGCTCGTACTTCCTGTCACCCATATATGAAGCGGATTCCCTCACATCGTCCACTTCATAAAGTCTGGCTTCCACGCCTCTGTAAGTACCGTTCTTGATCACATAATTCCCGTATTTCTTTTTTGCCCTGTAAAGGACCTTCCCCGGGGTTCTGTCATCCTTTTCTTTATCTATGATCTTCTTTATCGTTCCCTTGATCGAGTCCAAAAAAACTCCTTTTTTTACAATAGAGGCAGGTCTGTAAGCCGGGTTCTGTCTTGAATGATCATCTATCTTGGACACATGTTACCATGTGCCTCCAGCGGCCCACCTGAAGACGGGACGGGCAGCCCCTTAGTCCTCATTTGGCCTTGCTCCGGATAGGGCTTGCAATGCGCCGTCCATTACTGTCCGGCCGGTGGTCTCTTACACCGCCTTTTCAATATCACCTGGTCAAAGACCATAGGCTACATGTTTTCTGTTGCGCTATCCCGTGGGTTACCCCAGCCGGCCGTTAGCCGGTATCCTGCCCTGCGGAGCCCGGACTTTCCTCTGCGTCTGCATTGCAGCGCAGCGACCATCCGGCCTGCCTCTAAATGTGACTTGCCTGAAAGACAAGTTGCCAATTATCCTGCATCTCTGATGCGGGATGCCATCACGGCGAGTGATGCACTTCCGATTTATACGTCAAAGACGCTTCCACCCACAAACTCTCGTACAATGGAGTTTCTGGGAAGGTTCTCCGTGGAAATCCCCAGGAAATACTGAAGGAACTTTAAGAGCCTTAAAGCTTCCTGATACTCGGGATCCTCTTTCTTTATGCTGAATAACAGCGGTTCCGCAAACTGCTTTAAGGCTGCAAGCTCGTATATCAGTGCGGAATTGAACATTGCATCCGAGCTCTCCTGGAAGGGGAAGATATTCTGCTCCTCTCCTCTTCTCACCGATCCCCACATGCCTAAGGTACGGTTGGCGGAAGCCCCTCTGGTGCGGGCATCTCGCACAAGCCTTCTTATGAGCCTGCCGTCCGTGGTGGGGATCCTGTTATGCTCATCTATATTAAGTGTAGTCAGAGCCGAAATATAGATCTTATACTTATCATCCTTAGAAAGGGTGTGGGAAAGCCTGTCATTTAAGCCGTGGATACCTTCTATTACCAGTACATCCTCCGGCCCCATGGAAAGGGTATTTCCCTTATATTCCCTCTCTCCGGTGATGAAGTTATAGGTGGGCATTTCCACTATCTTACCCTTTAAGAGATCCGTCATGTTCTCGTTAAAGGCGTCAATATCTATGGCCTCTAAGCACTCATAATCCTTCTTTCCTTCAGAATCCACAGGAGTGAATTCCCTGGGTACGAAATAATTATCGAGAGCGATGGGATGGGGCTTCATCCCATGGGCCGCAAGCTGTATGGAAAGTCTGTGGGAGAAGGAGGTCTTTCCTGAGGAAGAAGGACCTGCGATCATTACGAACCTCTTCTTTTCCTTAACTATCTCCCTTGCGATCTCGGAGATCTTACTCTCCTGCAGAGCTTCCTGCACCAGGATTATATCGTTAATACGTCCCGCTGCGATCTGGTCATTGAGCTCTCCCACTGTCTCTATCCGCATGATCTCATTCCACTTAGTGGCATCCTTCATGGTAGTAAAGAGTCTGGGAGTCTCCTTGATTTCCTTTACTTCCAGAGGATATTGCCTTTTCGGAAGCTGCAGCAAAAGCCCTTCATCATAGTGAACCAGATCGAAATACTTCACATATCCGGTGGAGGGCACCATGAAACCGTAGTAATAATCGGTGAAATCATTGATGGAATACATGTTGACAGAGGAGCTCATCCTGTAGTGGAAAAGCCTTTCCTTGTCCTTCATGCCGTAGTCGGAGCACATTTCCCTTACCTTGTCTATGGGATAGCTCTTCTTATCGATCTTTATATCCTCATCCACCAGCTGCCTCATTCTGGCCTTTATTTCGGAAACACAGCTGTCGTTAAGCTCAGTGCTTCCCTTGACGGAGATATAATAGCCGTCTCCCATGGAGAATTCCACCTTGACCTTATCAAGCTTCTCCCGTCCCAATACGTCATACATGGCCTTAAGGAGTATCATGCAGGCACTCCTCTTGTAGGCCTTGTGGCCGCTGTGGTCCGACAGAGTCTCAAAACCCTGTATCTCCGTATCTTCCTTTACGGTATGGAAGAGCTCTTTAAGCTTATAATCCCGTACCGCAAGTACTATGGGATACTGATAGTCCTTCTGGAAATCCTTTGCAATATCAAAAAGGGTGGTTCCCTTCGGATATTCGTATTCATTTCCCTTATACTTTATCTTAACTTTTTCCATATCCTCCGCCTCTCCTTACTTGTGACGCATCCGCAGGATGCGTTGCCTACGCACCGCCGCGCGCCCTTCGGGTGCCTCTTATCGGCGGTGCTCCTCACCTATTGTGACGCATCCGCAGGATGCGTTGCCTACGCACCGCCGCGCGCCCTTCGGGCGCCTCTTATCGG
>JAFSKT010000218.1 GCA_017448845.1 Lachnospiraceae bacterium | reverse complement strand
TCCATGGATGTTAATATGCGCAGGAGGACAAAAAGATTTTTCTGTGCCCCTGCATGTTTTAATTGTGGAATAAACAAGCATGAGCACTGTCCCTGAACGGACGATATGTTTTGTCATGCTTTGGGCGATCTGCCCTTGAAACGATTAGAATTATACTCTTTGCTGCAATAATTATCAAGAGGCATAATGCCTCCGGACAAACGCCTATACTTTATCACTACGAAATTGGAATTTAATCATAACTAGAGACGATTCACTCTATCAACCCATGTTTTTTCAGTCTGGAACGTATCGCGCCATTTGTCCGGTCATGCGCCTTAGCTATCTCGGAAATCTTCATGCCGGAAGCATATTCCTCGTCAAGCCGTCTGTCCTCTTCCACAGACCAGGAAGTTCCTGCCCCGGCGGGTTTCTTTTTCCGGGTATCTTCCACACGGTCCTGCGGCGATTCCTGTGTATTCTCTTCGGCGTCATCTTCTATAATACTTGTAACCGTTTCCGGATGATCCTCTATAAAAGCAGTTATCGCTTCTATGAATCTCTGGCCGTATTTCTCATATTTAGCCTCACCCACTCCGGACACACTTAACATCATCTTTTTATCTGCCGGAGCTTTGACGCTCATATCGATCAGTGTTTTATCACTGAATACGATATATGGCGGCAGCCCTTCCTCTCTGGCGATCGACAGTCTGAGCTTCCGAAGGATCTCAAACAGATCATATCCGGCCTTAGTAAGTGAATCCGTGCTCTTCCTGCTACGCCTCTTTGTCTGGCGCTCGGGTTCTTTATCCTTATATGTCCGTATCAAAACACGGGTATCCGGATTTTTCAATCGGTCTATGTTACCCATCTTGACCACACTGTATTTCTCGGCAGTCTGATACAGGTATCCATCCAGTATCAACTGACTTACAAGTAATCTCAGTTCAGCCTCAGACCGGTCCTTTAATGCGCCGTATGTCTTATACCCGGTAGTTCCCAATTCCTTTAATCTGGCTCTGTTTGCACCGAGAAGTGTGCCAAGAACAATATTTAAGCCGTATCTTCCTTTTGTTTCCCAAACGCAGTTAATAACGGCCTTTGCGTCCTCCGTCATATCGATCTCTGTATAATCTCTGTGGCAATTTCCGCAGTTATCACACGGCACATCTCGCTTTTCGCCAAAGTATGCCAAAATATAATTTCTAAGACACCCAGATGTTCTGCAATATCCTTCCATAACCTGGAGTCGTTTAGCATCCCGCTGCCTTATCAGATCGATATCTTCATCAGGAATATCCTTAAAATCCTTATGGTCAAGCAGGAACTTGTTTATCATTATGTCCTGCGGCGAAAACAACAGTATGCATTCGGACGGTTCTCCATCCCGTCCGGCACGCCCCGCCTCCTGATAATAATTCTCCATACTCTGCGGCATATTGTAATGGATAACAAACCTCACATTGGATTTATCAATACCCATTCCAAAAGCGTTGGTCGCAACAATGATCAACGTTCTGTCGTAGATGAAATCATCCTGGCTTTTCTTTCTGTCCTCATTACTCATTCCGGCATGGTATCTTGCAGCGGAAACCCCGGAACCGGAAAGCAGTTCAAACAATGCATCCACATTTTTTCTTGTGGCACAATAAATGATCCCGCTGTCATCCGGGTGCTTCCTGATATACTCCAGAATATAGTCATCTTTTCTCTTGATAGCCTCAACCCCGAAATACAGATTCTCCCGGTCAAATCCGGTAACAACAGTCTCAGGATCCCGCAATTTAAGCACACAGGATATGTCCGTCTTCACTTCTTCCGTAGCAGTGGCCGTGAATGCGCTTACTATAGGTCTTTTGCCTAAACTGTCTATGAAATCTACGATCTTAAGATAACTCGGCCGAAAGTCCTGCCCCCACTGGGATATACAATGCGCCTCATCCACAGTCACCATTGAGATTTCAACCCTGCCGGCAAAGTTTACAAACCCGCCACTCTCCAGACGCTCCGGCGCCACATACAGAATTTTATATGTACCCTCCAGCGCCCTGGCATATACTTTTGAAATCTGAGTTTCCGTCAAAGAAGAATTGATATATCCTGCATGGATCCCCGCCTCATTTAAGGCTTTTACCTGATCCTGCATAAGAGAAATGAGAGGAGAAATGACAATTGTAATACCGGGAAGCAGCATTGCCGGCACCTGATAACATACAGACTTGCCGGATCCCGTCGGCATTACAGCAAGTACATCCTTCCCGTTCAGGATAGCCTTAATGATCTCCTCCTGCCCCGGCTTAAAAGAATCATATCCAAAATATTGTTTTAAGGTTTCATGTACGTCCATACTCACCATTCCTGTTTATTCCTTTCAATTTCATATATCATTTTCACATAAGACAATACACCACATGTTTTCTGTAGTATAAAAGTATTTAATATATTATTCCTAAATGTTGGATCTGAGATGTATTTGACTGAAGATGTCAAGGCTCTTATAGCAAGCCAAATGCATCTTCAATGATATTATATGGATTCGTATAAGACCTATTTTTCACAAAAGAATTCTACCTCTTCCCCTAAGGGCCCGTGGCAGAATGCCATTCTTATCCGGTATGGCGGGTCTGAAGGAATCTCTTTATCGCAGGGTTTTATGAATACTTCATATCCCGCGTTTTCCACCTTGCCTGCCAGCTCGTCCACGTCATCCGTGTGAAATGCGATGTGTGTAAAAATGCCCTTGGAAAACCTCTCGGTCCCGTTATTGAATACTTCGATCATATCTCCTCCGGCGTCTATCATGACTCCCTCATCCCATTCCCGGAGGATATTTAATCCCAGTAGATCCACATAGAAAGCCTTTACCTTCTCATAGTCTTCCTTTATGCACTTCATTGATACATGGTGAATTTCCTTTATCATCATATGCCCCACGACACTTCAAAGCTATTAGAGCAGCAGCAACAGCTCACCCGCTGCCTGGCTTCCGTGCTTCGCTGCATATGAACCCCACTTCTTTGCTTTCGCAAGATTTCGTTCGCCGAAATCTCCGTGGTAATAACCCAGCGCCAGTTTTTCAGCAGCTTCTATGCTTCCCTTAGCCGCAGCATCAACAAGTGGGATCAGCGAAAGCTTCTTCAGCTTCTTTTCCAGCTCCGCTTTCAGATACAGATACCGGTCGTGCTTTTCTTCTTTTTTGAAATGCTCTTCCCTGGACTGCTCCGGATTGTCCTCATATACAAGCACCTCGTCCCCAAACTGCTCGCTTGTCAGATCAAAGGTACGCCCGTCCACCTCGTTGTAACAGTGGAAGTTCCCGCCGGATCTCGGTACTCCGTACACCTTCCCGCCGAAGATGTCCTGTACAAGAAAGGCCGTGATAGAGCACTGCCCCAGCGTCTTATTCTCTTTTGTCCATTCATCTCTCATCCGGGGAGCACAGGTTTCACTGCACCAAATATCTGACAGGATGTCGTACAACGCCTTGGGATCCTTTATCAGCCTGTATTCTTCATTCACCGGATGGACATCTGCCGACTCCCATCCGTAAAACTTATATTCTCTTTCCATTTTTCATCCCCCGGCTCTTTTTCTTTCCTTGCGTTCCCTGGCTACTTCTATCAGCTTTTCCGATTCGTCAAAAGCCTTTTGCAGATATTCATAGTCATCCACTTTTCCCGCTTTTTCAAACTTCTTGATCTCTTCCCAGTTTTTCAGTACTTCCCCGGTATCCGAAACCGTAACTTCTCCAAATACATGCGGGTGCCGCCGGATCATCTTCTCCGTTATCCCCCGCACAACATCTTCTATTGTGAAGAGTCCTTCTTCCTCCGCAATACAGGAATGCATCACAACCTGAAGCAGCATATCCCCCAGCTCTTCCTTCAGATTCTCCGCATTCCCGGTCTCATCCAAAATGTTGATCCCCGCAATGACTTCAGCCGCCTCCTCAATACAGGCGGGCTTAAGGCTCGAATGCGTCTGCTCCCTGTCCCACGGACAGCCGTCCTCCGCCCGGAGCCTTTCGACCACTGCTTTTAATTCCTCAAAACAATCCATACTATCCGCTTCCGTTCCTAAAACATAAAACCAATATGCCTAAATCAGACATTTCTTTCAAAAAAGGGCATACTCCCCGCCGGCGCCAAATCGCTCCTGCAGAGAATTTATGCCCTTTTCGGACTTTTTTCTTCAAAAAGGGCATAACCTTCGCCAAAAATTCGGCATCCGATCCGACGGGCTATGCCTTTTTTCAGACTTTTTCTTCAAAAAAGGCATAACCTCCGCCAAAAACTCAGTACCTAAGCCAAGATTCTATGCCCTTTTTCAGAATTTTTCCTCAAAAAGGGCATATTTTCCTTACAGACCGCATCGCCCGGGCCGCGAAACTATGCCTAAATCAAGCATTCCCGCCCAAAAAAGGCATAAATCTCATGGCTCAAGCCGAAAACTTCACGAGTCCCGCAAAGGCCCATCACAAAAGCCCGGCAACAAAGCCCAAATCAAGCCGCAAAAGCCGAACAACCAAAACTATCACCGCTCCCAGACGCCGTAAAAGGACTTCATATCCTCCGGCAGCTCCTCGTCCTTAAGGATGGCGTGAGCCTTGTCAATGAGCTCCTGCACAGTATATCTTCTGAAATAGCCGACCTGCAGATCCCCGTCTTCTCCCTTGCCGGAAGTGATAAAGATATCCCGGCCCTTGTGGTACCCGAAGCAGTCCAGGATCCGCGCAGTCTCGATGCCGTTCTGCATATCCACAGCATCTACAAGCTTTTCCATCTTGATGTAGAGAATGTCATTTTCCTCATCATAATCGAATTCGGTGCTGCCGGTGTAATAATTGTTGACCGAAGCATCGCCCTTCTCCGTCAATTCTCCGCTGTCGGGGGAATACTTGTAAAGGCCGCCGTCGTTATAGAGAACATACAGCGCGTCCTTCAGGAAAGTGATGCCAAGAGGCGATATTCCCGGGCATTTAATGGTGGTCGAAACCTTGCCGTCCTTCCCGGCGAGAAGGATATTCTTTCCGTCAGAGATCGCATAGCGCCCCTTATAGGAATTGTCGGAATAGCAGACAGCCCCCGTCCAGTTCTCCGTGATCCCGATCTTCTCAGCCTTTCCGCTTTCCGCGTCGATAACGTACTCTTCATCACCGCACCTAAGGCATACCATCCCGTCTTTCTCATAATAGACCGGGGGATTGCTTATGTATCCTGCTTCCTCGGGCAGTATGATCTCTTTCCGATTACCGGACTCCAGCTCATAAATACCAAGCCCTGTCTTGTAGTCCTCGGTGTAATATACAAAGACGATCTTGTCGTCCTTCATGACCGCAGCATCATCAAAGGTTGTGACCATCCTAAAGAGCTGTATTTTACTTGTCTTCTGGCTCTTTATATCAACAGTCACCAGGTCAAACTTATCCGTATCGCTGTATCCAAGATATACAGAATCTCCCCGGATCCCAAGAAGATTGTATCCATAGACTTTTTCATCTTCCAACGGGATCCTGAAATGCTCGCCCTTTTCGTCCAATGAGTATATCTGGACCTCAGGTCCGGCACCATCTTCAGAGGACAGCACCGCAAGATACCTGTCGTCCATGCGGAAATCTTTTACGGTGCCCTTCAACGCAGCATCCGTACTGAGAGGCTTCCACTCCTCATCGTAAACATCAACGCCGTAGTAGATGATCTCGTGGCTGTACCTCTGTCTCGCATAGACTCCCTTGCAGACAACTGCCTGCCTCAGCTCATCTGTGAAATACTTGCGGTAGTAAACCGCATCCGTATCAACTCCCGTTGCGGGAACAGCATATCCTCCGTTTTCCGTGATGTAGACCGGCGTTCCGTCGCCGTCCCTGTCGCTCACACTCAGCACGGAACTGTTCACGTTGCTGTAATACTTCTCCTGCCCGGTAGCGGCGTCATATACGGTGTTCACGTTGCCGGAGAAATAAGCCACGTCGCCGTTTCCAAGCGTTACAAAACCGCTCTCCAGCATTATGCCGTTGCACACAAAATCCGCTTTCCACTCTTCTCTTAAGCCGGTAGCATTCATACACTTGATATCCGTATGGTCGGTGGAAATGATCTCCATGTCGCCGTATCCCACGCTTGAGGTGGCGTCCGCTTTGGTGGAAGCGATCATCAGCGAATCATCATCTACCCAGGCGATATTCTTGACCCAGTCAGACTGGGGATTCCATGAAATGGGCTTTCCGGAATCCAGACCCTGATCGTTCAGCTCAATAACGCCATAGATATAGCTGTCCATGCCCCTGCCCCCGCGGAAAGCGATCTTCTTACCATCGGGAGAAAGGACAGCTTCCGAAATGCTCACGTCCTCCTCTGAGATCCTTTCCTTAAAGAGGATCTCTCCCTGCAGCTCTCCGGACCGTGTATCAAACTTCAGAAAACGGAGATCGTATGTTGTAAGGTAGAAAGAATCCTTGGCGGTCACCGCCTCTTCGGACATGAAGTAATCCTCGTCCAGAGTATATGTCCAGAGCTCTTCACCCTTATCCGCATCATAGCACTTTATGGTATGGGAATCCCAGTAAGCGAAGGTGTTGTCATCCAGGAAGGCCGTTCCCTTGATGCCGTTATCGATATCATCAAGATAAAGGATCTTCTCATGATCTTCCGTATCCCAGAGGGCCAGCACATCTCCTGCGTCCACCACCGCTAACTTCTTTCCTTCGCTGTTAAGCTTAAAATAGGACACAACTCCCGGCATCCGATAATTCCAAGCCGCATGGATATTGTTCCCGTTCTTGCTTTCGTAAGCAAGGGAAGCCGCAGTCAATGCCCTTACAGCCTCCGCCGTAACGGGTCTGTCATCATTTTCACCTGAAGGCAGCGCTTCAAGAGCCAACTGCATCGCCGTGATCCGCTGCTCCTTTTCCAGAAGACGGGTAGATTCATTTGCAAGATATTTGGACTGGTTCCTTAAGGATTCCAAATAGTTCTTACGTATCTTATCCCTGCTGTAATACATATAGGCGCTGAAAGCCGCCATCAATGCAAGAGCCACGGAAACTCCGGCGAATAGCTGCTTCATCCTGTAGGCCCTGCGGCGGTTCATGAGCTCATCATAAGCGCAGCCTATGATACCGCAGGCAAGCCTGGGAAGCTCCGTCCTTTTTGCCTTTCCAAGGGGCATCCTGAAGTCGCAGGAAAGAGGCTCCACCGGGATCCTGACGGTGCGCTCAACCCCGTCCTCATCCGTAACTTTCGTCTCTTCATAGGTAAGGATCTCGGGGATCACGTCCCTGGGCTCGCCGTTTACCAGCACGGTGAATACCTGTCTCTTTGAATGATTCTTCAGGAAATACTCTATTTCCCTGGGTACCCAGGCAGATTCCTTTGTATTTGTGGAACAGATAACGATAAGATAGTCGGAACCCTCAAGCGCATCCGCTATGGAATCGCTTAAGTCGCTGGTTATGGGAAGTTCGTCCTTATCCCGGAAAATGCGGTCTATCCTTTTTACTCCGGTCTTCTTCCTGATCTTATGGGGGATATGGAAACGCTCCAGCCCCTTATGAACTGCTTCCGCCACCTTATTGTCTTCCGGCGCGTGCTTATATGAAATAAAGGCATTGTATTTGGTACTCATTCAGGAAACCTCCCTGTAAAGGTCGTCAAACAGCCTTTTATTAATGACATAGATATCATGCGGATCATCCTCTCTTACCACAATATAGTCCCCCGGTTCCCCGGAATAATACCTCTCCTCATCCCATGAAGTAAAGAGTTTTACATGCTCCGTAAGGGGCTTTGCAAATATCTTCACCGACCCGGTACTGAGTACGGAATGGGCATATTTTAATACGCCTTTTCTTTCAGCCGTCATTACCTCTGTTATGCTGGGCTCATACTCAAAGGTCTTGTCAAAGGGCTCATCGGAATAAAGATAACTGCTCTCAAGCTTCTCCTTCTTTATGGGATATACTTCACCTTCTATCCCTATCATGAGGTAGATATCCTTTTCTATCCTTAGGTTTATATCCCCTTCAAGAGTCCTTATCATGACCTCCGTATCTAAGGGGAACACCTGGCTCAGCTCTACATAGCCAAGGCGCTGCTGTTTCTTCTCATACATTTTCATGTCGGAAGTATCAAGGGTTGTCTCTCTGGCATAGAGCACTGTATAAAGTGAAAAATACTCTTCCAGGCGGCTCTTGAATTCATAATTTGCTATATTTTCAAGGTCCTCTTCTTCACCGCCGTTCAGTGCCAGAAGCTTCTCCGGTCTTATGGTGCCCCCGGCCTTGGTAACGTGTCCGCCCCCTCCGCCTATTCCCTCTGCAAGGAAGGCCGCCAGATCATTTGCGTGCACCTCTTTTATGCAGCTTCTTACGGAGAACTTAACCTCTCCGGAACTCACATAATAGGCGACGCAGATATCCACGCCCACGGTCTCCAGGGCAAGATCGCTTATGACTCCCAGTATGTTCGGGTCACACCACTCCGCCCTTATTAAGAGATAGCGGTTTTCGTCGTGATACTCATTATCAAGGATCGCCTTGCCGGTGATCTTCAGTTCATCAAGGGAAATGCCGGAATTGCACATTTCCGTGATGATGCTCTTATTTATGACGAGCTGGTCCCGCATGTCCCTGTCCAGAGGATGGGAGATCTCGGAAAGCCTGTTGGTATCCGTAAATAATCCGTAGTATAAAGCAGTAGATAAAAGGATATCGTCATCAATGACCACTCCTTCATCCCTTACCATATCCCAGACCACAGTGGCGCAGCTCCCAAGATTACTCCTCACTTCGCTTAATTCCGGCAGATCTTCCGTTGCCCGGTGGTGGTCAATGATGGCCACGTTTTCCGCCTCTGTCAGGGTGACGTTTTTCTGCCCATGCTGGCAATCCACTGTTATCAGGAGCTCCGGAACCTCTTTTAAGTCGGGTTCGTAGCTCACCGGCACATTCAGCCTGTCCATCATGATAAGGAGATTGCTCTTTGTGATCTTATTCCTTCCACGGTAGATAAAGCGGGGGTTCTTCCCCATTTTTTCAAAGTACCGGTGAAGTGCGTATCCCGAAGACAGGGCGTCCGCATCCGGATTATCGTGGCACTGTATCACTATGTCGTTATACTTCAATAATTCATTTAATCGCATAAAAAATAAACCCTCTTACTACCGCTGCAGATCAGAAATTATTTCCGTTCCATCCCCAGTCTTCCGAACCGAAGTACCTTATATACATCCTGTCCGGAGCGATGCCTAAAAGATCCTGGTAGATCACGGTGAGTTCCTTTGTCATGCTTGTATAGACTTCCCTGGAAGCATGGCCAAAGATCTTTACTTCGATGAAAGCCACAGGCTCTGTATCATCTCCCCTGAAATACATGGGCACATCACCCTCGATTGCAAGCATAAGCCAGCTCTCGCTCTTTCCGGGGATAATGGAAATGGCCTTTCCGAGCCTTACTTTCAGCTCCCTTTCCTTCTCCTTTGTTACGGTTACATTGGTCTTTGTTCCGATGAATGGCATGGTTTTTCCTCCTTTATACCTTTATGTTATTAACGCTTTATCAGCTTTTCGTCCGTATTTTAGGCCTTCTCCCAGCCTGCGTCTATCTTCTTTCTTATCTCCTTTAATTCAGGAATGCCGCTCACTGCGTCGTAGGACATACAGCAAAGTGCTCCCGCTGCCGCTGCGTTTTCCATAGCCTCGGCAGGACCTGCCCCTTCAAGAAGGCTTGTGAGGAAGGCCGCTATGCTGGTATCCCCTGCGCCTGTTCCCGAAAGCACCCGCTCTATCTTAAAGCTCTTTTCAAATCCGCAGAAGCCGTTCCACTTATCTGCCTCAAGCCCAAGCCTGCTGCCCGTTTCCTCCATCCTGTCGGAGGCCATATAAAACATCCCCGGAGCACCGCATTTTAAGAGTACCGACTTCGCTCCCAGTTCAAGGCACTTAAGGGCAAGGGGCCTTATATCATCTTCCACGGAAAGGATCTCCGTCATGTCGCCGCTTCCTGCCCTATCAAGCAGCATCTCATACTTTTCCCGGTCCAGCATGAAGCATAATTCCTCAAAGCTCGGCACAAAGAAATCCACAAAGGGAAGGGCGTTAGCGAGAATCTCCTTCCAGTCCGCTTTTCCCGCTTCGCTGTCAGCATCTACCGCAGCCATATCAAGGCTTGTGGCTATGCCCCTTTCCTTCATCCTCCGGAGCATCCCGGTCAGATGTTTTCCCCCCTCCTCGTACATCTTCTTCATAAGGGTGGGATAGCCGAAGTGGAATAAGGCCACGTCTTCCAGTGCTTCTTCCGTGATCTCCGTCCCGTCAAAGGAATCATTTGCGCCGGGGCAGTGCAGGAAAACCCGGTCAACTCCCGGTGCAGCAATGACCACGGAATAACTTGTGCTGCCACCGTCCTCCACTATGAGGCCGTCCTCCGCTCCGTGTTCTTCCAGGATGTGCTTTATCATGCCACCGAAGGCATCATTTCCCACCTTTCCCATGAGCCGCACATCAGCACCCAGCCGCTTCATCCCGAGGCCGGTATTTGCCACGGCCCCGCCGGTATGTACATCAGGCGCC
>JAFSKT010000217.1 GCA_017448845.1 Lachnospiraceae bacterium | reverse complement strand
TCATTCCTTATCCTGTCAGTCTTATCCTGAATATCGTCGTCCTTATCCTTGACTGAATCCTGAAGGGCTGTGATCTTTCCCACCAGCTTATCCGCTTCATCCTGGGCTCTCTTAAAGGAGTCCTCGCTGAAATCATCCTCTATCAGAGGTTCCAGCTGTCCGGCGATACCTCCCACATTCTTTCTTCCGGAAACAGTGCCCGTATTTTTACAGCTGTCTATAAGGCCTCGCTCATAGCCCACAATGCCGCCGGTCTTATATCCCAAATGGGGGTAACCTACTTTCGTGTAATTCTCGCATTTTCTGATCTCACCGGAATTGACTCCCGCAATGCCTCCGGTATAGTTCACTTCCAGGTCGCTCTTCAGGGCGTCCTTTAAGTCGTCATACATGATGTCCATGTTATCCGGGATGAGCTTTTCAATATTCTGCTCTTCCTCTTCTTCATCCACATCCTGTTCTTTGATCCGTTTGTCCTTTATCTCCCAGGCAGTGTCTGAGATCGCGTTGATCTCTCCACGGTTCTCGCACAAGAGAATGCTGCCCTCATTATATCCGGCAATTCCGCCGGTACGGCGCATACCGTGGACCTCAGCCACATTGATGCAGGAATCGATGCTCCCGCTCTTCATATTTCTCCCGGCTATACCACCTGCAGCCTCAATACCAAGGATATAACCCTTCACCGTACAGTTTTTTATAAGGCCGTAGTTTATGCCGGCAATGCCTCCCACATTCTTCATGTCCTCCGTGGGCTGCATGTTTACTTCAAGATTCAGGTTCCTGACCTCACCGCCCTTTATCACGGTGCGGAAAAGCCCTACCCCCGACTGCCTGCCGGAATAGGAAAAGCCCTTTATGGAATGTCCCTTTCCGTCAAATACCCCGCCAAATACCTGTACCGGAGCCATCTTCTTCCCGGAAAGGTCTATGTCATTCGTAAGTACATAGGTTTTTCCCAGGGTAAGGGAATCGTCCCCGGACCCCTCTGAAAGGGCCATAAGCTCCTCTGCAGTGGATATCTCCTCTTCAACGGATACGGGCGCAGCAAAAAGACTTCCCCCTGTGGGGAAGCATAAGAGCACGGCTTCCAGCGTAAGAAGCGCGCATAAAACCTTTGAAGTTTTGCTGAAAAGCTTATTCATCCTCTTCTCCGGCCTTTACTTCATCCGAATTTCCCCTTCTCAGGGTAAGGTCCATATCTCCGTTCATGGTGCCCTTGAATTCACCAAAGATATATCCCGAGAAATAGCCGTTTACATTGCCGTTCAGTATAACGGTACCGGCAGTCTTCTTAAGGGCAGTGCCCGCAAGACCTTCGCCCAGTTCCGGAGTCTTTACCTTAAAGGAGCTCTTGTCGATTATGGGATCAAAGAAATAGAGGAGCTGCGGAAGTATGGTCATTACCATCAAAATACTTAAGAGCGTGCCCTTTCCAAGAGCGTCTCCCATATTGGAAATGACCGCATTACTGGTGAGATTTCCCACCAGAAAACCGCAGACCGTCAAAATGGTCCCGGAAGTTACAATGGTTGCGAATGACTCGTTAAGGGATCTTATGACAAGTTCATTCCTGTTTTTTATCTCCTGCCTCAGGGTAACGTACCTGTTCGTAATAACTATGGCGTAGTCAATGGTGGCACCCATCTGTATGGAGCATACGATAAGGTAAGCCAGGAAATACAGGGGATTATTGGTTATATTAGGTATGGCAAAATTGATCCATATACTTCCCTGGATAGTTATCAGCAGTATGAAGGGAAGGCTTATGCTCTGGAAAGTAAAGAGCAGTATTACTCCCACGAAAAATGCGGTAAGAATGCTGATAGCTAAATTATCGTTACTGAAAGAGCTGGAGAGATCGGAAGCCGCAGTGGGGTCTCCCACCACATAGATCCTGTCCTTATAATAGGACTGGGCCATCTTCCTTATATCGTCCACCTTGCTGTAGGTATCCTGCCCCTCCACTTTTCCTTTCAGGTTAAAGATTATCCTGGAATGCTCCTCACTCTCAAGCTGCACCCTGGCAGTCTCTATCTGATCATGGATATCGTCTAAGTCCTCACTCTGCCTGTCGCTCAGGTTAAAGGCCCCTGCCTCCTTTTTTTCATAGATGAAATCAATAAGATCCAGAACCGAAACCCGGTACTCATCTATACCGTCGATAAAGGCGCCGTAGACCTCCTTATCCTGGGCATATACCGTATAAAGGAGCTTTGCAAGGCCCGCATCCACATCCGCGATCTCCGCAAAATCCCTGGGGGTCACGCTGTCCGTCAGCACATATTCCATGTCATCCCCTACCTCAACATTGGCAAGGGCCAGCACATCTCCTATATATTCCCTGCTCTTTAAGTCGCTGATTATGGCAGCTTCCTTTTCATAATCCCCCTTCGGCAGGACTATCGCCAGATTGTTGCCGGTCTCAAAGGTCTCGTCTATCCTGTCCTTTGCCTCGATATAAGGAGTTTTCTTCGGTCCCCTGGCCGTATATTTATCAAAGATATATGTGGCTGTGTTGGAAAGCCTGAAAGCCACTATTACCACCAGCACAAATATTATGGGAAATACGTGCCTTGTACGGCATATGAACTTTCCCCAGCCGGTGATCTTCGGCACGAAGCTCTTGTGCCTGGTCTTATCAATATTGTTCCTGAACCACATGATAAGGGCGGGCATGAAGAAGAATACTGCCAGCATGGAAAAGAGGATCGACTTGCAGAGCACCAGTCCTAAATCCTTTCCGATCTTGAACTGCATGAATACCAGCGCCACCATACCGGACATGGTTGTAAGGGAACTGGATGATATCTCTATAATGGCTTTGCTTAAAGCCGTGATCATAGCCTCTCTGGCCTCCAGCCCCTTATCGTGTTCCTCCATATATCTGTGGAACAGGATGATGGCGTAGTCGATAGCCAGGGCCAGCTGTAATATTATGTCAACCGAATTCGAGATGAAAGATACGGTCCCGAAGATATAATTCGTGCCCTTATTAAGTATCGCCGCAGTAATAAAGGTCAGCATGAAGATAGGTACTTCGGCGTATGTAGATGAAGTGAAGAGCAGCACGGCAAGAATGACAAATACCGCAACTATCAGGATATTCAGCACATCCTTCCTTAATTCCGCCGACTCGTCTAAATCCACCGTGGTAAAGACATGGGAATCATACTCCTGCACGTAATCCCTAACCTCGGCAATGGCCCTCTGGGAAAGCTCCGTATCCTCCTCTTCCTCAAAGGACAATGTGATAAGGGCTGCCGAATCCTTGTAATAATCCTCAAGAGAAGAGTCCTTATAATCTTCACTGCCCTCATCATAGAATTTAACGGTATCAACACCCTCAATGTTTTCAAGACCCTTTGCCACGATAAGCGCCTGATCATAGGTGATGTTCGCAAGAAGGATCTTTGCGGAACCGTGAGTCTCGAACTCACTGTCCATTATGTCCACGCCCTGCCTGGTCTCCGTCTCCTCCGGAAGGTATTTTGTAACGTCATTTTCCACCTGCACATCATTAATACGGACAAGGCAGTAGATCACTGCAAGGGCAAAGAGCAGAAGGAAAGCCTTCCGTCTGTCCACGATAAATGCAGATAATTTGTACATTATGTTCTTGTTTTCATCCATTTTTCATCGCCTTTTTCTTTCTTAGATTAAAAAATACGACAATGACTGCTATGGCAATCAATATTGCTGCCCCAACAAGGGGAAGTATATAAAAAGTTCTTTTTTCTTCGGAGTCTGAAAGATAAAATGTATCTTCGCCCTCCGTATCAAATACAAAATAATCTCCGTCGATTCTTAACTTTGCTTCCCTGTAATCCTTACCGTCCGAAAGAAGCACAACAGCATTCCTGTCCCTGTCGCTCTTCATATGATATCTTGCAGTAAGGCTCCCGTTTTCCGGAAATCCGTAGCTGCTGTCTAAGGAAAAGCTCACAACCCTGTAAACTCCTCCTGTATTTTCCGGTTCTCTCTCCTCTTCCGTAAGCTTCAGGACAGTTCCGTCATAGAACTTTCCGCCAACTATCATGTCCGGGGACTTTGGATCTCCTGCCGCCACGGTGGTCACATAATCAACAAACACCGCATTCACCGTCATATTCTGTTCGATGCGGCTTAAATCCTTCTCTTCCCAGTATCCGAACTTTCCTTCCGGATGTTCATATATGACAGGATATTCATCTTCCCTTACGCTTCCGCCGTAGGGAACCCTTATCCTTTTTACCATCCGGCCGTCGATCTTAAAAGTCACGGTCATTTCGCTGAAGTCCTTTGCAATGCCTTCTCTTTTTAAGAGCTCGCTGTAGCTCACGGCTTCAGCCTCGTTTCTGTCCGTCACGCCGTTTATGGCACCCAGACCTCTGAAAACAAAGATATTTCCGCTTACGCTTCCCTTATCTTTTTTATCGAGATCCGCATTGTCCGTGTCTCCTGCCACAGCGCCGTGAAATTCCCTTTCGGGATCCACTGCGGAAAGACAGACATTATTATTAAGGGTATGGGCCATTCCCGCTATGCCGCCCGCATATTTCATGCTGACCGCCTCGCACATGGAATTGCAGTCCCTTATGACAAAGGCGCTTCTGCCTGCAATACCCCCCGCGTAATCTCCGTCGGTGGACTCCACTCTTCCGAAATTAGCGGACGAGATCACGGCGCCAAGATCCGCCCTCCCCACTATTCCTCCGGCGCAGTCATTCCTTACGGTGACGTCGCCCTCGTTCCTGCAGCCCAGGACGGTAGCCTTCTCGTATCTGTCATAGTTTAAGCTTATCTGTCCGCCGGACACCACTTCGAAATCCGACTGGGGATCATATTCATCGGTTATGATACCCGCGATGCCGCCCCCGTTTATGTCCGCCTCTATGTCGCCGTAATTATAGCAGTAGGAAAGTATGCCTTTTTTTAGGGTGTCGTCCGGGTTATCCGAAAGGTCCTCAAAAACATCTTCCTTCCCGTCGGTATCGTATATCTTCTGCAGCTCTTCCTGTATTTCCTTATAGCTTCCGGAAAGGCTGTCGTTAAACACATTTAAGGATGAGATAAGACCATCCACATCTTTTCTAATCTCGCTGTCACTGTCCTTTAATCCGTCAAAGAGCCGGTCAGTTTCCACGGACAATCTGTCCACGTAGCCCTTCACATCGTCACTGGTGATCCTGAAATCCTTTTTATAATCATCAATACAGCCCCGGAGATAGTCATCAAGGCTGTTGCCTTCATCCCTTAGTTTCTCCAGGTCTTTTTTCAGTGCCTTCCCGTCCTTATTCGCAGCTATCGCTTTGCTTAAAAGAGTGTCAAAGGAAGCATTGAGGCCTGTTACCATTCCGGATATCTTTGAAAGATAATTTGTCATATCCGGCTGTATCCCGGCTCCCCGGGCCTC
>JAFSKT010000216.1 GCA_017448845.1 Lachnospiraceae bacterium | reverse complement strand
GGCTCTGCGGCTGCCCCCACGGCGGGACTCCATTTCACGGAGGAGCTTTTATCCCGGATAAGGGAAAGGGGAGTAAAAACGGCCTATGTCACGCTCCACGTGGGCCTCGGGACTTTCAGACCCGTAAAGGAAGAGAAGATCACCGATCACCATATGCACAGCGAGACCTGTTTCATCACTCCCGAAAATGCAGAGCTTATAAATAAGACCAAAGCTGAAGGCGGCCGGGTGATCTGCGTAGGCACCACCAGCTGCCGCACGGTAGAATCCTTTTCCGATGAAGAGGGAAGGGTTCGCCCTGTAGAAGGGGAGGAGACGGATATCTTTATCTACCCCGGATACAGGTTCAAGGTAATGGACGGTCTCATCACAAATTTCCACCTGCCGGAGTCCACCCTCCTTATGCTGGTCTCCGCCTTCGCAGGACGGGAAAAGGTGCTTAAAGCCTATGAAACGGCTGTTTTGGAGAAGTACCGCTTTTTCAGTTTCGGGGATGCGATGCTGATAATATGAAATATTTACTTGCCTGAAGAGCAAAAATGGCATTCAGGCAAGTATTATTGTTTCCGGTCAATGAGAAAAATACTTGCCTAAAGGGTGAAAATGACATATAAGCAAGTAATTTTGCTGCCATTCAATCTAGATTTTACTTGCCTGAAGAGCAAAAATGGCATTCAGGCAAGTATTATTGTTTCCGGTCAATGAGAAAAATACTTGCCTAAAGGGTGAAAATGACATATAAGCAAGTAATTTTGCTGCCATTCAATCTGGATTTTACTTGCCTGAAGAGCAAAAATGGCATTCAGGCAAGTATTATTGTTTCCGGTCAATGTCTTCCCTGTTTTTTGCTTTTACGGTGCAATCATGTTATAATTAGAACGTTGTTCCGGAGGAAGGACCTGCTTTGAGAAGACGTCCGGAACGCAGGGAAAACCGAAGAGAAGAGAGGTATTTCAAGTATGGGAGAACTGGAACTTAACAGAAGAAAGTTTAAGAGACATACTTTGAGCGTAAAGCTCTTTATGACAAGGGTTGATGACGATACAGGCCTGGGCATACCGGTGGAGGTGCTTGATATCTCCAGAGCCGGCGTGGGCTTTATCTGCGAGCAGGAGCTCACCAACGGAGCGATCTACAGGGCTAATATCAAGATCTGGACCGGAGATGTGATCCCCGCCTTTATAAATGTGGTACGTGTAAGCCACGAGATCGGCGGAAACATCTACGGCGGCGTATTTATCGGAATGCCGGAGTCAGATTCCTGCAGGATAGAGGTTTATGAGACCTACCTTGCCTATAATGAAGAGCACGGCAATGCGGAAAAGACCGAAGAGCAGGAAAAGAGCGAACTTTCCCAGATAATGGATAAGAATCAGGGTAATAAATAATTCAGGCGTATCCGGCGGTTGTCGGGCGCAACATGGAGATTGTTATGAATGTTGGAGTAGTTGTAGCTGTATCAGCGATAACAGTAATGGCTCTCATTGCACTTGGTATCATCATTGCAGTAGTGGCAAGCGTTGCCTATGTTGAATCAAGGAGAGACGAGGAAGCGAAATGAGTACCGGATTTAAGGCCGGTTTTATTGCCCTGGGGCTTATCGGCGGTTCTATAGCCAAGAATATAAGAAAGGTATTTCCCGATGCTTATATAACCGCCCTGAACAGGTCAGGGGATACTCTTGATGCAGCATTGAAAGACGGAATAATAGATCACGGCACCATGGAGCTGGATGACAGCTTCATGGACTGTGATCTTATTTTTTTGTGCGCGCCGGTGGATACCAATATATCCTACCTCAAGGCGCTGAAACCCTATCTCACGGAAAAGACCCTGCTTACGGACGTGGGATCGGTAAAGAACAAGATACATACCGCAGTGGAAGAATACCTTCCGGACTGCGTTTTTATTGGGGGTCACCCCATGGCCGGATCCGAGAAGTCGGGATACGCTAATTCCAGCGGCCATCTGATCGAAAATGCCTATTACATTCTGACTCCCGGAAAGAATGCGGAAAAGAAACATATCGAGCGTTATGAAACGCTGGTACGTAAGCTTGGAGCCCTGCCTTTAACCCTGGATCCGGGTCTCCATGACAGGATAACCGCGGCCATCAGCCATGTGCCCCATATGGTGGCGTATAATCTGGTGCGGCTTATTGAAAAAGAGGATTCTCCCGAGCAGTATATGAAGGCCATAGCTGCGGGAGGCTTTAAGGATATAACCAGGATCGCATCTTCCGATCCGGTGATGTGGGAGCAGATCTGCCTTGAAAATCCCGAGCGTATCACGGAGCTTCTTGATAAATATATTGATATGCTTGAGGAGACCAGAGATCTTATTAAGGGGAAAAAGGGTGAAGAACTCCACGACATCTTTGAAAACGCAAAGAATTACAGGGATTCCGTCCATGACGCCCCTCTCGGTCCCATAAAGAAGACCTATGTCATACATCTGGAGGTTCTGGATGAGCCCGGTGCCATTGCAATTGTGGCCACCATCCTTTCATCCCACGGTATCTCCATTAAGAATATCGGCATAGTCCACAACAGGAGCTATGAAGAGGGGGCACTGAGGATCGAGTTCTATGACAGGGAATCCATGGCTTTAGGTATAGCGGATCTTATGGAAAAGGGATACAGGATATACAGCAGGAGCTGAGACTGAAATATACGGAGAGCCGGGATGTACATCAGCCCGGGGTTTCAATAAAGTTCGGAGAAAAGCATTGAAGATAGCAAGAGCACAAAATGGATTAAAGGGTGAGATAAGGGTTCCCGGAGATAAGTCCATATCCCACAGGAGCATAATGTTCGGCTCCATAGCTGAGGGGGACACCCTTGTCCGGGGCTTCTTAAAGAGCGCCGACTGTATCTCCACCATGGAGTGCTTCCGGAAAATGGGGATTGAGATAGAAGAGGGTGCAGATGAGGAGGGAGAGTATCTCCTTATCCACGGAAAGGGATTTCACGGCCTTTCAAAGCCTGAAGAAACCCTGTACTGCGGAAACTCCGGCACCACTGCCAGGCTCATATCCGGGATCCTTTCGGGACAGGACTTTGAGACCGTCCTCACAGGGGATGAGTCCTTGTCAAGACGCCCCATGAAAAGGGTCATTGAACCTTTAAGCTCCCTTGGGGCTTCCATACGTTCGGAAAAGGGAGACGGCAGACTGCCCCTTATCATTGATAAAGGCAGCCTTAAGGGCGGCAGCATAGAGATAAAGGTGGCCTCGGCCCAGGTTAAGTCTGCGATCCTCTTATCCGGGCTCTATGCGGAAGGGGAAACCACAGTACGGGAGCCGGCTCTGTCAAGGAACCATACGGAGCTTATGCTCACGGCCTTCGGAGCGGACCTCACCCCCGGGACCAAAGAGGATCCGCTATGTTCCGTCCGTCCGGGCAGAACCTTAAAAGGGTTAAATATCAATGTTCCCGGTGACATTTCAAGCGCAGCCTATTTCATGGGGGCGGCTCTTATCGTTCCGGGCTCCGAGGTTTGCTTAAGGAACGTGGGGATAAATCCAACAAGGGACGGAATCCTCAGGGTTTTCACCGAAATGGGCGGAAATATCGAAATAGAGAACGAGCGTTATGAATCCGGAGAAAAGACAGCGGATTTAATTGTAAGATACACTCCCACGCTTAAGGGAGTGAATATAGGCGGAGACATCATTCCGACCCTTATTGACGAGATCCCCCTTATCGCCGTTGTAGCGGCGGCAGCAGAGGGAGAGACCGTGATAAACGACGCCGCAGAGCTCAAGGTTAAGGAATCGGACAGGATAAGTCTTACGGTTGAGGGCTTGAATGCCATGGGCGCAAAGGCGGAAAAGAAAGAGGACGGCATGGTGATCGAAGGGGGGAAAGCCCTTCATCATGCGGTCATCGATCCGGGAAAGGATCACCGCATAGCCATGAGCTTCTCCGTGGCAGCCCTGGCTTCAAAGGACGTGAAACCCGTGGAGATCAGGGACCCGGCCTGTGTGGGCATTTCCTATCCTGATTTTTACAGGGACTTTGATCGTTTACAGGCTTGATGTTTCTTATGTATTTAGGTATACTCATATAGTGTGGAAAATTGGGGGCAAAGGTGCTTTTTTGCTCCTTAAAATAACGTAAAAGGGATGCATTATGCAGGATGAATACAGGCAATATATAGAAAGAATGTCGGAGATCCGGCGACTTTCCACTCCGAGCTTAAATGAGATAGAGGCTGCCGACGAATACAGGGATAGGCTCAGGAACAATTTCGTCCGTATAGGAGAACTGGCTGACCTGAACCGGAAGTTTTTGGATGCGGTTTTTTATCCCCTTATCAAGTCTGAAGAGGCTCTGGAAGTGGAGAGTGTTGGGGATATGGAGGAATTCGGCGATGAACTGGTCTCCGCGGAGACGGGAGAGAGCCTTGATCTTCCCATCATGTCCCTGCTTTCCGAACGTCTGATAAAGGATGCAGAGAACAAGGGAAATATGGACGCCCTTGTGCATCAGGCTCATGCGCAGATAGGAACCTGCTATGAGTTAATGAACATGACCAAGAGGATAAGTACTTATCCTGAGATCGCCGATCATTACAGGAAGAGAGGGTTTGAACTTGGAGACTTTTTCCTTGATCTGCTGGACAAGGAGAAGTTCCTGAGCCTGGATATGGAGAGCCGGGAGATAGTACTGACGAATGCCCGTTTTTCAGTTGCCTTTTTTGAAGGAGTGAGTGACGATCCGGAGAGCAACGAGCGTCAGTTATCCTTACTGGACCGGCTTCTGGATCTGACAGAGGATCCGTTTTACAGGGAAGCAGTTCCGGAGTTTGACTGGGTATGCGCCAGATTCAGAACCCTGCATTACTATGCCATGGCATCGGAATCCTGCAACAGCTGCGGCTTTTCTCCATATCAGCTTGAAGTGATCTATGAGAAGTCCTGTGAACTCTGCAAATACTGGGATGATAACAGGGAATATCTGGAGGAAGCCTTCAGCGGAATAGATGACAGAAGGTTCATGGATGCAATGCGTTTAAGGAATGCCTATCTTTCCGGACATATCCCTGAAAAAGAATACAGGGATAGACTGATAGCGATCTACAGGGAAAGGGATGCCAGGGATTACTCTGCGGCATCCATCTACTTAAATCTTTCCATTCCGATGGAGTATATCTGTCTCTTAAACAGGGATGCTCTTACGATGGAGGAAAAATCCCTGCTGAAAACGATCTATGAAAACATGCTTTCCTATGCCTTCCATATGCCGAATGGGGGCACCCTGACGGTAATGCTGGAGTATTTCGCCGGGATAATAGAGGATTTTATCGAGGTTCCCGGAGGTGTCACATTTGAAAGCATGATGCTCCAGTGTATGGTGGCGTTCCACCCGCCGACGTATGTCCATTCTGTTATGGTGGGACAGATCACGGAATGCCTGTGCGGGCATCTTATCCGGCTCTACCCGGAGAAGCTTATCGGTTTACTTGGATGTTCTTCGGTTGAAGAAGTAAAAGAGCGCAAGGACGAGATCCTGACCTTTGCTTATCATGCCGCGCTCTGTCATGATTTCGGAAAGATATCCATAATAGACACTGTATTTGTCTATGGAAGACGGCTCCTTGACATGGAGTTTGACCTTATAAAGACTCATCCGAAGACGGGTTACAATCTGATGAAGAAGTACACCTCCACAAAGAACTACGGAGAGGTGGCGGTATGCCATCATAAATGGTATGATAATTCCAGGGGCTATCCCGAGGATTTCGATTCACGCAAATATGCTGTAAAGCCTATCATAGATATAGTTCTCTGCGCCGACTGTCTGGACGCGGCCACTGATACGGTGGGAAGAAGTTACAATAAGGGAAAGAAACTGTCGGGATTCGTGGAAGAATTGAAGGAAGGTGCAGGAAATCATTATGCGCCCTGGCTACCTGAGCTCCTTTCAGATAAGAGAGCTGCCAGAGATATCGAATTTCTGCTGCAGAACGGAAGACAGCAGAACTACAGAGACGTGTATTATCTCCTTAGAAATATGCAGGAAAGGGAGATATAATTTAGAACTATTTAACCTGAAACCGGTACTATTTTATGGTGCCGGTTTTTTCTTTAAGCGACAGGCTGTCAGGGACAGGTTGTCAGGGTTTTTCGGGAGGTTCTTATGTTCAGGAATATAAGGAAATTTATATGTCTTTTTCTGTCGGCGGCTCTTATAGCTGTGACCGTGCTGCCAGTTTATGCAGAGAATGCGGAAAATAGCGCCGGAATGGAAAGTGCTCCGGGGATCCTGAAAGGAGGAAACCTTGTCATCGGCTGGGAAGAATTTAATCCGGAAGACACTAATATCTGGCTGACAGATACAAGCGTTCAGGATAAATACGTACTCCTGCGTTATATAGGTTCGGCAGAAAAGGTGTATATTCCGGGTGAATACAAAGGGAAAAAGGTTGAACTTGATTATAATTCTTCATATGATCAGATGTTTTATGGTTCTTCTGTAAAATCCCTGAAGGTTGGCGATGGAGTAAAGATAAATAACGGTAGGAGTGTTTTTATGTATGCCACCTACCTGTCAGATATCGAGTTCGAGGGGGTGGAATTCGGAGCCGGGTGCGGCGGACTGTTTTACAAGGGAGGTACAGGAAGTACAGCATTCAATACTGTTTTGGAGACCGTATCCATTCACAATTGCGTTTTCGACTATGATGCTTCTGCAACATATGAAGGTCTGGGATATATGTTTGCCAACTGTTCTGCGCTTAAAAGTGTCCGCATCAACGGTTTAAAGGTACTGTATAAAGGCAGGGAAGAAAATACGTCATTGTCTTATATGTTTAGCAGCTGCAGTGCATTAAAAGAAGTTACTCTTTTAGGGCTTGACGTATCTAAGGTAAATGATGTTTCATATATGTTTGCATCCTGTTCCCAGCTTACAACCATCTATGTAGACAGCAATTTTGTAATAGACGAAGCAAAGATAGAAGCCAATAACGCCGGTGGTGGGTATCAGGAGTATGTTTTTTATTATGACAGCAGCCTGGAAGGTGGAAAAGGTACCCTTTGGAGTGATACCCGGATGGGTTATAAATATCTTAAGATCGACGGCGGAACTGGGGATCCAGGCTATCTTACGCTTTCCCCCGATGACCCGTACCTCAATTACATGAAGATCCGCAACTCCTATAACGACTTTGTATATCCCACGGACGGCAGCTACCATATCCCCGAATCCAGGTATAAGTCCGTGTTCGGCAGGAGGGGAAGCTTTGTATATGAGATGTTCGACGATCCCTGGGGCGGGAGCTGCTACGGTTTTTCCGCAACCAGCGGTCTTTTCAAAGTATCCAATAACGGGGTAAATACATCGGCCTATTCCGGCTATGGTAGCAGGATGGGTAATTTCATTATAAATGACGGAAGCCATCCCCTGGACACCGACTTTTCAGATGATAAGGATGAGGAACTGAATAGCGATCTCAGGAAATTCATGGAAGCCCTGCAGATCTCCCAGTATGATGAGAGGATACAGGCCTGCTTCGTACTGAATACCGACTTAAATGATGCGGTAAAGGTCATAAAGAGTGAAAGCGAAAAAGGCCGTCCTGTGCTCATTGGTATCTTCGGGAAAGAAGGTGGCCACGCAGTCCTTGCCTACGGCATAACAAAGGATGGAAACGGTATAGAGATCTATGACAGCAACCATCCCGGGGAAAAGAAGACCATAACCCTCACGAAGGAAGGGAATAAATATACAAAATGGAGCTATACCCTGGGGATAAACGCAGACAGCGAAACCATCAGCTGGGGAAGCCCCTCGGAGGCAGGAGACTTTGCCTACGTGCCCTATGACGTTTATTCACAGGTTTGGATGGATAACGGAAGCTTCAGGGACGAGGAGTGGTATTCAGACGGTGACGATGGCGAGTGGACGGCTGCTGACGAAGCTGAGTATCAGCAGATGATCTGGTCAAGGATAGAGGAGAACTACTATAAATCCCATCCCTGGAACCAGGACGAGGATAAGGCCTATACGGACAACAGGCTTAATGATTACGGCGACCTGACAGCTGCAGAGAAGCAGGAACTGGAAGCCATAGACCATATGGACCAGGATGAACTCCTTGCAGAGTATGAAAAAATAGAAAAAGACTGGACTGATGAGGATGAAGAATATTACCAGGAGTGGCTGAAGGATGCCAACTTCCTTGATACTCTGTCCACGGAGTTCCGTGTACGCTTCCGTGTCAGGTTCAGAGTAAGATTCCGCGTCCGTTTCCGCGTGCGATTCAGAGTGCGTTTCAGGGTAAGGTTCAGGGTAAGGCAGATGCTGAACTTCAGAGTGCGCTTCAGGGTGCGTAGCATGCTGGTGGACGCTCCATCAGATCCTTTGAACTTCCGGGTAAGGAGCGTAACCTCGGAAGAGAACACAACCGTTCCTGATTTCAGCGTGGTGGACGATACCGGAAAAGCCATAGCGAAGATGGAGAATAATGTACTCACTGTAACAGAGGAAGCGGTGAGCGTTGGCGCAGACGGAGAGAAGGACGCCTCTGCCTTTGTCTCCCGTCCTGTGGGTTACAGCATAAATGACAAGCTTAAAAAAGCGGAGAGTGATGTGCTCTTTATAAGGACCGGGGACTACGGCATAAAGAAAAAGGATGAGAGCGACAGGAATCCCATCAGGGTCAGCATGGCAGATAAGGAAGGGATGCTGGAGGCAACAGCCGGAAGCAGCGAGATAAGGGTAAACGTCAATGATGAAGAAGGGATAAAACTCGCAAACCTTTCAGACCTTAAGAGTGACGAGAGATTTTTAATAAAGCTCACAACCATACCGGAGGAAGAAGATAAGGAAAATAAAGTCATCACCATAACAGGAACAGGAACCGGGAATGGGAAGAACATAATTGTAGGCTATGACGGTTCGGAGGACGGCAAACTCATCATAGAGAATGCAGAGGGAGTGACCTGTGATGGCGTATCCGATGATGAAGTGGAGGTAAGGAGCAGTAAGCTTGATAGTATAAGCTTTGATAAGGATTTTATAAAGCTGGAAGCAGGACAGAGCGTGGATATGAAGGCAAAGACCAATCCTGCAGACTCCATGGCAAAAGTAAGCTATAAGAGCTCAGACAGCAATGTTGCAACTGTGTCGGATAACGGACTGGTAACCGGGATTAAACCCGGAAGAGTAACCATCACGGCGGAAGCAAAGCTTGAGGGTAAGGCAGTAAGCAGTACCTGCACCGTGGTGGTATGGAGCAGATCGTATCTTGCTGTGAAGCAGAAAGCGGATGTTAAGGAGCTGGGGCTCTTTAAGGAAGAGTATAAGAAGTATAAGGTGAGCAGCAAGATACTTTCCGTAAACAAGAAGGGACAGCTGAAAGCAAAGAAACCTGGCACCGTCACCCTTACCGGGATAAAGGAAGACGGGGAAGATGGAGAGAGCGTTGATATCGTTATCGAAGCCCCTAAATTCAAGAAAGCGGAAAAGATAAAGAGAAGCGAGATAAGCGAAGGATATACGATAGAAGGAAGCAGCCTCTTTGAGGAGGGAAGCGGTATCCAGCCTGATTCCTGGATAAGCTCAAAGGAAAAGGTGGCAACAGTGGATGAGAGTACCGGCCTCATAACCCTTACGGGAGAAAAGGGAGGCACGGTCATCACCGCATACTTCGGTGAAGGCAAGAACGCGGCAAAGCTTAAGTATAAGATTTCCGTGAAAAAGTAGATTTAGTGTCAGGAGGGTATGGTTTTGAGAGATCATAGGAGAATAGCAGGGATAATTCTGTCGGCGGTAATGGTAGTGACAACGGTCGTTCCAATGCATGCGGAGATAAAGGCTACGTCAGGGATGGAAGAGCAAAGCCGCTCTCCGGAGATATTAAACGGAGTAAGTGATGAAGGTTGGGAAGACTTTGACGTTCATAAATGGGCACAGAATGGTGAAGAAGGCGCTACTGAATGGGATACCAATAGTAATTGCTATCTTCACCGTTATAATGGAAACGCTGAAAAGATCATAATCAAAGGCGAAACCGATGATGGCAACGGTAATACTTATGGTACATATCTTGTGAAAGATCCTTCATGTAAGTATCCTGTATTTCCCGATTCCGTGAAGGCATTAAGGTTCGAATATGCCGGTCGGAACCCGGGTGTAGTGAGTGCAGCAAATATATTTCAGGATTCCAGGCTGGAATATGTGGAATTCCAGTATGTCGAATTCTGGGAAGGCAATGCTTTGTCAAGAAATATATCGGAAGCCTTCAAGGAAAACAAATATATAAAGAAGGTGGTTTTCAATTACTGTTCTATTGAAAACTGCGAAAATCTGTTTGCCGGTTGTGAGAATCTGAGAAGCGTGGAATTCACGGGATGTACTATTACCGGAAGCGCTGCATACATGTTTAAGGACTGTCCCATGCTGGAGAGTGTTTTTATAAGTTCAGATCCTTCATACATAAGCAATTTCAACGGGATGTTCCAAAACTGCCCGTCACTGTCGAAGATATACTCTTTTTCGGGATATACCCTGAATCCTTCTGCTACCGGAGAAAATATGTTTGAGGGCTGTTATGAACTTGTCGGTGAAAAAGGCACTAAATACAGCGATGCAAACACCGGTATCAGTTATTTCAGGATGGACGGCGGAGAGAGTGACCCCGCCGGGTATGTTTCTGATTCTCCCGGTATCTCGGACGGGAGCATAAGTTTAAACTATGCCCAGATACCCAACAGCTTCAAAGGTTTCAATTATAACAGCAATGAGGAATACCATATCCCTGAATCAAGATACAGGGCGGTATTCGGCAGAAGGGGAAGCTTTGTACATAAGATGTTCGACGATCCCTGGGGAGGAAGCTGCTACGGCCTTTCTTCCACCGTCGGCCTCTTTAAGGCAGTAGGAAATGACGTAGATACCGGAAAGTACAAGAGTTATTCCAACGGCTTTTCCGAGTATTTCACCGAATACGGAAAGGGTGTGGCTGATTTTTGCTTAAGTGATAAGGAGGTTGACAACGACCCCTCAGATGATAAGGATGAGGAACTGTCAACAGACCTTCGTAAGTTCATAGAGGGCATGCAGATATCTCAGTATGATGAGAGGATACAGGCCTGCTTTGTGCTGAACACCGACTTAAATGATGCTGTAGAGGTCGTAAAGAAAGAGTGCGCAAAAGGGCGTCCGGTGATCATTGGTATCTTCGGGGAAGAAGGAGGCCACGCAGTCCTTGCCTACGGCTTAACAAGTGACGAAAGCGGGATAGTGATCTATGACAGCAACCATCCCGGGAACAAGAGGACCATCTCCTTAACAAAGGATGGAGATAAATACACAAGGTGGGACTATACGCTTGGGACAACCTCTGAGAAAAAGGAGATCAAATGGGGAAGCCCCTCGGAAGCAGGGGACCTTGCCTACGTGCCTTATGACGTATATTCACAGGTGTGGATGGATAACGGAAACTTCAGGGACGAAGAGTGGTATTCAGACGGTGAAGACGACGGGGAATGGACAGCCGCTGACGAGGCGGAGTACCAGCAGATGATCTGGTCCAGGATAAAAGAAGACTACTATGCGAGGCACCCCTGGAGCGATAATGAAGAGGCGGCCTATGATGCTTATGAAAAAGGCCGCACGGATGATGAAACCGGCATGTCGCCTGCAGATAAAAAGGAAATAGAAGATGTCGAAAAAATGACAGAGGATCAGCTCCTTGCTAAATATGAAGAAATAGAGAAAGACTGGAGCGACGAGGATGAGGAGCTATACCAGAACTGGCTTTTGGATCCGGACAGTCTCAATTCTGTGCCGGCTGAATTCAGGGTTCGCTTCAGGGTAAGGTTCCGCGTGCGTTTCCGTGTAAGATTCCGCGTCCGTTTCAGGGTTCGCTTCAGAGTAAGGTTCCGTGTAAGGCAGATGCTGAACTTCCGGGTGCGCTTCCGTGTAAGGAGCATGCTGGTGGACAGACCCGTAGACCCCGTAAACTTCCGGGTAAGGAGCGTCATATCCGCGGAAGAGAATAATACTGCTGTGCCCGAATACAGCGTAGTGGATGACGACGGAAAAGCCATAGCGAAGATGGAGAATAACGAACTTACGGTCACAGATGAAGCCGTAAGCGTAGGCACAGACGGGGAAAAGGAAGCTACAGCATTTGTATCCCGCCCCTTAGGCTACAGCACAGCAGATAACTTAGAAAAGGCAGACAGGGACGTGCTCTTTATAAGGACCGGAGACTTTGGCATAGAGAAGAAGGATAATACTGACAGGACCCCTGTAAGAGTCAGCATGGCAGATAAGGAAGGCATGGTGGAAGCATCCGCTGCAAGCAGCGAGATAAGGGTAAACGTCAATGATGATAAAGGTATAAAGATAGCAAACCTTTCAGACCTTAAGAGTGATGAGAGATTTTTGATAAAACTCACCACGATACCAAAGGAAGAAAATAAGGAAAAGAAGGTCATAACCATAAGCGGTAACGGTACCGGCAACGGACAGAACATAGTGGTGGGCTATGACGGTACAGAAGGCGGAAAGCTCATAATAGAGAATGCAGACGGAGTGAGCTATGAAGGAATATCCGATGATGAAGTGGAGATAAGGGACCTGAATCTTGAAGGAATACGCTTTGATAAAACGTTCTTAAAGCTGGAAACAGGGAAGAGCGAAACCCTGAAGGCAGATATCACTCCTGCGGGTTCCATAGTACCGGTAAGCTTTAAGAGTTCCGACCCCGCCGTTGCGACCGTATCGGACAACGGCCTGGTGACCGCGATAAAGCCCGGAAGGGTGACGATCACTGCAGAAGGGAAAGCAGAGGGAAAGAACATAAGCGACAGCTGTACAGTAGTAGTCTACAGCAGGGCGTACCTTGCAGTAAAGCAGAAAGCGGACCTTAAGAAGCTGGGTCTCTTTAAGGAAGAATGCGTTAAGTTCACCGCGGACAATAAGAATGTGTCTTTGAATAAAAAGGGCATCTTAAAGGCTAAGAAAGCGGGAACCGTGACCATAAAGGGACTGGACGCAGAGGGGAATGAGCTGCAGAGCATAGAGTTTACCATAGAGGCCCCGAAATTCAAGAAAGCTGAAAAGATAAAGCAGAGCGAGATAAGCGAAGGCTATACCATAGAAGGATACAGCCTCTTTGAAGAAGGAAGCGGGATCCAGCCCGATTCCTGGACAAGCAAAAAGGAAAAGATCGCAACAGTGGATGCGAGCACCGGCCTCATAACCCTTACGGGTGTAAAGGGAGGAACTGTTATCACGGCATACTTCGGAGAAGGGAAGGAAGCCGCAAAGCTTAAGTATAAGGTCAAGGTAATAAAGTAAAGGGAAGACAAAACAGGAGGGTATGGTTTTGATAAAGTTTAACAGCGTTACCGGTATCATTTTGGCGGCAGCAATGGTTGTGACATCCGCCGTTCCTTTGTATGCGGAAAACAGCGTTATAGAAAAGTGGAAGGGTACCACAGACTCACTTGATATAGCGTCCGGAGAGGAATCCGGAGATCCCGATATACTGCAGGGGACAGATGATGAGTGGGAAGAGTTTGATGAAAATAAATGGATAATAAGCTCAAATCCGTCATACCCAAATTGGGTATACTTGCAAAAATATACAGGAACAGCAGAAAAGCTGGTCATTCCTGAAACTATTAACGGTAAGTATTATGAATTAAAACCCGTATCTGCTGATTTAAGTAAAGATCCCATATTTCCTTCCTGCGTTAAAGCATTAAGAGTTGAAGGAGTTATGAATTTTGATGGAGATATTACAAACGATATATTTAAGAATTCCGGAATAGAAGATTTAGAATTCAAAGAAGGCCCGGGTTTTATTCAGAATTGGCAAGGAGAGTATTTTAAAGACTGTAAAAGCCTCAAAAAAGTTGTATTTGATCTGCCGGCAGGTTCATCGCGGGTTTTTACCGGTGACAGACCGGCCACCAGTCTCTTTGAAGGATGTACAAATCTGGAAACGGTTATTTTTAATAATGTCGGATTTATGAACCAGAATGTCATTAATAAAATGTTCAAAGGATGCAGCAGACTTAAGAAATTTTACTTTATTAAACCGGATTTTGACGGGTATACGGATATTGATATCACCAGCATGTTCGAAGGCTGCTCATCCCTGGAAAGAATTTTTACTGATATTAAATTTGACCAGGTTTCATTTACTGGCAACGATGTCTTTAAGGGCTGTTCAAGGCTTATCGGCGGATACGGCAGAGAATGTGACGGAGTAAATAATACAGATTATGACAGCTTCAGTTATGATAGTGGTCTTCTTGGTTCAGTCGGCTATCTGTCCACCTATTCATCGGCTGATAATGACGCTTTACTTGATGACTGGATTTATGGGATCAGCGGTGAATACTGTGATATTCGTCGCTATACCGGTAGTGACGAGACTCTAGTTATACCAAAAACTGTTAAAGCAGACGGAAGCACCAAAAAAGTCAGGCTAAGGCTGGAACTTCCTTCTTACGGTGAGTTCCTGACAAAGTCTGTAAAACGACTGATAATTAATGGAGCTGAAGCTCCAACTGTCGAGGCTATGTTTAATGACAGAGACCTGGAGTACGCTGAATTTAATGGGGTATACTTTAACGATCTTAGTTATTATATGTTCGAAAGCAGAGCCCGCTCTTCCTATAACAGTCCAAAAGAGGTTGTTTTTAAGGACTGTACCATTGAGGGAGCATCCGATTTGCAATCATTCTTCAGCGGATGTAAATCTCTCGAAAAAGTAAGCTTTGTCAATACCCCTTTCCCTGCTAATAACAATATTAATTATATGTTTTTTGACTGC